>JBFMDL010000005.1:0-58521 GCA_040753635.1 Nitrospirota bacterium
ACGCGGCCATTTGAGGTCATTGCAACAAAATCCTAAAAAGATTTGTGCATTTTTTCACGAACCCAATGTCCGATATGCTGCTTTATAAAAAATTATGTATCCTTACTTATGACCGTCTTAGTAACTATCGTCTCCCTTTAATTTAAAAAATCGTCTTCTTGTCCTGTTTGCCGGATCTTCCGCTATCCATATGTTGAGTATATCAATGACAACGATGTCCTCTTCGTAGATAACAAAAGACCTCGGGGTTTCTTCCCCCCTGTAGCCGGAGTATGATTTTACATTAATCCTTATATCCTTCATTTTCCCTTTGTTAATGGGGCCGGCTTGACCGTATTCAAGCTTAAGTATATACTCAATTATATCTTGAAAAAGGTTTTAGAGGTGGAGGAATGAGAAAAATATTGGCATTTATTCTGATTTTCAGCATAGTCTCGCCTGTGCTTTCGGCTGAGAAACCTTCTGTTCCCCAAAAAATTGTTCAGGATATGAAAGAAGCAGGGAAAAAGACAAAAGAAGCTGTCAGGGATGCAAAAGATGAGATAAGGGAGGATCTTAAAGAGGCTAAGGAAAAGACGAAGGAGAATTTAAAGGAGAAAAAAGAAGAAACCCAAAAAGGTATCAAAAAGGCCTGGAGGGATTTCCGGCAGGGTTTAAGTGATTCCTGGAAAAAATTTCGCGAGTTCATAGGACTGGATTGACTGCCCCCAAAATATTTTTGGTATATATGAAATGTAATGAATTGCCGGCCTTATTTTATCCCTGCCCTCTGCAATGGATTTAGATGTCCGGGAAGAAAAATAATAGCAGAAAAAGAAAAAGCATTATAAAGACCCGTCACCTCCTGCTGTTTTTTCTCGCACTTTTTGTGACAGCCGGAATTTTTTTCTACAATGAATTAAGCACGGATGTTTTTCAGAGCATGAAAGATGTCCATCATAAAAAAGGCGCGGAAAGGGAAACCGCGAAGCAGGCTTCACAGCATGCGAAAATGAGAGTGCCGGAAGTGGCTATCGTAATCGATGACCTTGGCCCGAGCAGAAAACCGGTTTTGCGTCTTTTTGAGATAAAAGCTCCAATAACACTTTCTGTCCTTCCCGGTGAACCCCACTCAGCATGGATTGCGGATGAAGGACACAGGCTGGGCTACGACGTTATCGCCCATATACCCATGGAAGCGAAAGAACCTCAGAAGCTTGGTGAAGGCGGTCTCTATACATGGATGACGGATGAGGAAATCAGGGATACACTCTCAAGAGAGATAGAATTGATGCCGTATATTGACGGTGTCAGCAATCATATGGGTTCAGCCTTTACAGAAGACGAAAGATCGATGAAAGTTCTTATGACAGTATTAAAGGAACGCGGACTATTTTTCCTGGACAGTCTGACAACTTCCAGGTCTGTTGGAGAAAATATCGCGCGGGCAAAGGAGATAAGGTTGATAAAAAGAGACATATTCCTGGACAATAACGGCAGTCAATCGTCTCTGGAAGCCGGGTGGAAAAAACTGATCGGGATCGCGCATAGTAAAGGCCGTGCAATAGCTCTTGCGCATCCGAAGGAAAGCACAATCGAATTCCTTGAGAAGGCTCTCCGGAATAATGAAGTCAAGGTCGTGCCTCTTTCGAAAATTTCCGGAATATCCCGCTAAAAAATACTTTCGAGGCCGGCATCACCGGTCTTGTTAGGGATGGGAAAGCGGTAAAGTAAATGCCTGGAATTATCAAGCTGCTTTTGAGATATCGTGACGTGCATGCTTTGCAGACAATAAGCAGAAAATAAATATAAGGAAAGGATCGACATGAAGAAATTAATTGTCCTGGCGCTGATCGTATCGGGAGGTTTTTTGGCCTATTACTATTTTTATCCATCATCTTCGGACAAAGGGGCATTTGATGAAAACGGGAACCCAACGGTAATGGTATTTACGATGGATAATTGCGGAGCGCCGTGTGCTGATGTAATGGGCGTGCTGAAGAAAAAGAATATAACCTTTGAGGAAGTTAACATATCGAACGAGGAGGGGAAAAACCGGTTTGAAAAGTTCGGGGAAAACGGCCTGCCGCTTACAGTGATTGGTGAATATAAAATATTAGGGAATAACCTCCCCGAGATTGAGACGGCATTAACGGAAACCTTTGGGATGGAAATACTCACCCCTGCCGAACAGATGGTTATGAAAAATCATTTTGATGATAAAGGCGCGCCGAAGGTTGTTATGTACGGCACAAGCTGGTGTCCGTATTGCAAGAAAATGAAAGAATATTTTGTAAAAAACAATATACCGTATACAGAACTCGATGTCGAAAAGAGCGATAATGCAAAAATGAACTACGACATACTCAAAGGGATAGGCTATCCGCTAACCTATGTGGGATATCGCCGGATTGACGGATATGATGAAACAAAAATCAGCAAGGCAGTGGCTGAGTTGTTGCAGGCCCCGTGATTGCGCTTTTTCGCTTTTTATCCTTACATTTTACTGTTGCAGGTTTATGTGATTTTATATTTTGGCTTTGCTGTCCAAAATAATTTCAAATATACATAAGAAGGCGGGATGTTGAGGAAACAGAATAACGACACCCTGAAAATCAATCCACAAACAATTACAAAATAACACAAATACAGAGTTATCGTTAATACGTTTATTTAACAAAGTCGGGGTCTGACATTTAATAATCATGTCGATTTATTCTGTTTTCGAGGCATTCCGCCTTCTGTAAAGTTTTATTTTGGACAAGTATGATTTTGGCTTTGCTGTCATAAGCGGAGGCATAAAGCACAGGGGAAAAATAAAACCGCAAAGCTCCTCTTGCAAATTCATGCTTCAGTCATTATGATGTAATTATCAAATCTAACAATACAGGTGGTTTTTTAATGGATATTTACGATCTTGAATGTTCACAGAACGAGATTTGCGACGAGGACGTATCAGCTGCAATCAAGGAACTGAAGCTCAACCTGAGCCTCTCGGCAGACAATCTGCAGAAAATCTACGCTGTCGCATGCAGGCATGCTCAGGCGCGGTATGCTTCGGCGATGAGGGTCCGTGATGCGATGACGAGGGATGTCATTTCGGTCAGTAAGTTTGACGACATCAGCCGTGCGGTGAAGCTCCTTGCCGAAAAAAACATCAGCGGACTTCCCGTGGTCGACAGGGAGAACCGCGTGGTAGGCATCATCTCTGAGGCGGATGTGGTGTCGATGGTCGGCTCCAGGAGGGCTCATACGTTCAAGGAATTATTGCGGTCTGTCGTAGGCCATCCGCTGCCTGAGCGGAAAATGGGACATATTGTCGGGGATATCATGACGTCGCCAGCGATTAGCGTTTATCCGGATGCTGAAATAAGTGAAGCTGTGCGTCTGATGGACGGACGCAGAATAAGGCGTCTGCCTGTTGTCGACAAAGACCAGAGACTCGTCGGTCTGATCTCACGTTCCGATATAATAAAGGCGATGGGGAAGAAGCTTCCGGAATAAAAATAAGAAGTAAAATGCAATAGCATGATATCTGAAAGCTGAATAGAGGGAGACCTTTACCCGTCTTGAACAACGAAGATTATGTCTGGTTCAGCCCTGCTGTTTTTTCCAGTACGGGTTGGAAATGTCCTCGAATATTGACGTTGCTGCAACCGCTGCCTGGCCTACAGCGGTGACAATCTGCTTTACGCCTCCGGTGATATCACCTGCGGCATAAATGCCTTTCACGCTGGTCCTGTACCCTGAGTCTACTTTAATGTATCCTTCTTCGTCTGTTTCAGCGCCGAGTTTTTTTACAAGTTCAGCGTTCGGCGCATATCCTATAGCAATGAAGATGCCATCAACAGGCATTGTCCTCGTTGATTTATCATTTACATTTTCTATAACAACGCCTGTGACAAGTTTATCCCCCTGTATCTCTTTTACCGCAGAATTCCATAGAACCGGTATCTTGTTGTCAGAGAGGCTCTGCTGAAGGTACTGCTCTGCCCTGAGCTTGTCCCTCCTGTGGACAAGTGTGACGTCTACTCCGATATTTTTCAGGTACAGGGCCTCTGTTGCTGCTGTGTTGCCCCCGCCTACGACGATGACCTTTTTCCCGTCTTTGAAAAAATATCCATCACATGCTGCGCAGTAGCTCACCCCTTTCCCCTGAAACTCTTTCTCTCCCTTGACACCAAGTTTTTTGCTGTCCGCGCCTGTGGCGATCAGGATCGCCTTTGCAATATATTTTGTCCTGTTTGTTTTAATCTCGAAAAAACCGTCGCTTTTATTTATTTCGAGGACCTCTTCACTCTCGTGGATATCAGAATACTGGATCGCCTGCTGCGCCATCATATCCATAAGTGTTTTGCCCGCTATTTTAGTGAACCCGGGATAGTTTTCGACTACGGGCGTGATCGCAACCTGCCCGCCCACATTTGATTTTTCGATTACAACAGATTTAAGCCCGCTCCGTTCCGCGTATATTGCTGCTGTCAGCCCCGCAGGTCCGGCTCCGATTATTACGAGGTCTTTTTCTATTTTTTCGGCCCCTTCAAAAGGTTTTATTTTTAGAGGCGCAGCTGTAATGACTTCCTCAATAAAGACCCCCTCAGGCTGAAGCCCCTGGCCTATAAGCTGCTCATCTATGAATACCTGGGGGACTGAAAATGCATTATATTCGGTCGCAAGGTCTATGTTTTCATATATCTCGATTATTTCTGCCGTAACAAGCCCCTTTTTTTCGATTGCAACCGCTATGGCGAGCGCAGATTGCTGAGGACAATAGGGGCATGTGGGGCTTACAAATACCTTTATCCTGCGTTCGTCTTTCAGTCCGGACAGCCTTTTTTTCGATGCATCCGACAGGATCGTTTTGCCGATAGAAGACATCAGTATGGCGAGCATGAATGTCCGCGCTTCCTCGCCTGCAGGCGCGCCTGTGAAACGGATATCGTATTCCCCGGGTTGTATCAAAAGGGTGGGTGACCTGGAAACATTGTATTTTCTGGAGAGTTCACCGCCGATATCCTCGAATTTAGGGATGATCTTATCAGAGAGCCCGGAAAGTTCAACAAGCAGTTTTTTTGAAAAATCAATAAATGGCTGATTTTTTTTATCACCGGAAAAAAGAATAATCGTGACCTGATCACGCAACTGCTCGAAATCTTTTTTGAGGATTTCCATAGCGTTTCCCGCTATAAGCGAATCCTGTTTCTGCTCCGTCTGTTTCTTTGATTTCATAATCTGCCTCGATATAAAAAAGGGTGATCCTAAATCCATTTTACATCAAAACAGGGGAAAATATTACTCCATTTTATTGGTAAATTTTGATTTAACCCGAAATGCGATCACAGCGGGCAAAATCTAAAAAATCCGATTGTTCTTGATTTAAGGATGAAAAAAGAAAATATGAACTGATATTTTATGCGGTTACATTTCCCTGCGGCCCTCAAGCGCTTTGCCGAGGGTCACTTCGTCGGCGAATTCTATATCGCTGCCCATCGGGAGGCCATATGCAATACGTGTTACCTTGACCTGGAATGGGGCCAGCGCCTCCCTGATATACTGTGCGGTAATTTCTCCTTTTGTGTTTGGATTCGTGGCGATTACCACTTCCGAAACAGAGTTATTCCTTACTCTTTCAATGAGTTCCCTGATCTTGAGCCGCTCAGGGGTAACGCCGTCTATGGGAGACAATGCCCCCAGCAGCACATGGTAGAGGCAGTGAAAACTCTTCACCTTTTCTATGACGAGTATATTGCTCGGCTCTTCAACCACGCATATCTTGCTTCTGTCACGGGAGTCGTCGCTGCAAATCTCGCATAACTCATTCTCCGTGATGTTAAAGCAAAGGCGGCAGAACCTCGCTTTTTCTTTTACCCTTTCGATCGCTTTTGCAATAGACACCGCTTCATCCGCCGGCATAGAAAGAATATAAAAAGCAAGCCTTTGCGCGGTCTTCCTCCCAATTCCGGGGAGCCGCGTTAATTCGTTTATCAGATTTTCAATGATACCCAGTGTCATAAAATATCCATCAGTTAGAATAAGGGTTGGGATATTTTGTTGTCAACTTTTTGTATCTATCGTTCTTTTGACTTTTAAACGAAAAAATATGCCTTCTTTGCCGCCTCAAAGTGTGACGACCGTTATCATTGAAACTTCCATAAAAAACTTGACAACCTTTTTGAAATATGTTAAAACAAGACTAAAATAGTCCTATTTAAAAAATGGAGGTGTAAATGGAACTCGTGAATGTTAATAAACTCGGTATAACCAAGGGCACGGCGGTTGAAGAGGCCGTAATGTCCAACTTCAGGGGAGAAACCCTGGAAATCGGGCTTTATCTTGCCATGGCACGGCAGGCACAGAGGGAAGGCTATCCGGAGATAGCAGAGACCCTCAAGAGAATCGCATGGGAGGAGGCGGACCATGCAGCACGCTATGCCGAACTTAACGGACTTGTATCCGAAAACACAAAGGAAAATCTTGAAAAGATGCTCAAAGGAGAGATCGGGGCAAACAAGGGCAAAAGGGAATCGGCCGTTAAGGCAAAAGAGGCTGATATAGATGAGGCACACGACCTTTTCGACGAGTCATCAAGGGACGAAGCCAGGCATGCGATGATGCTTAGCGGACTCCTGAACAGATTTTTCAGGTAAAAACCATGTATGTGACGAGAAAGGCGGATTACGCCATACGCTGCGTTCTTTACCTGACAAGAAACACCGGACGCGTAGCAAGCGTCGATGAGATTTCAGGCGCTGTGTATGTGCCGAAGAGTTTTCTCGCAAAAATACTTCAGCAACTCATGAAAGCGGACATCGTAAGCTCTACCCGCGGCATTAAAGGAGGATTTCAGCTCGCAAAAGACCCCAAATATATCAATCTGCTTGAGGTGATAGAAGCTATTCAGGGGCCTTCAGCAGCAAACATATGTGCAATCAGCAAAAAACTGTGCAGACTCAGCAGCACATGCGCGGTCCATCCTGTCTGGGTAAAGGTGAGGAAGATCGTGGAGCAGGAATTGAAAAAACAAAATTTTGAAATGTTGAGCAGGAAGCGATAGAATTTATCTAAAGCGCCGTAATGCTTCAGCAACAAAAGGAGGGTATGTTTTATGGATGCGTTGACACTTAGCAGAATACAGTTTGCCGTCACAGCGGCATTTCATTTTATATTTGTTCCGTTGACGCTCGGACTTTCAATAATTGTGGCTTATATGGAAAGCCGCTATGTCAGGTCAAATGATGAAATGTACCTGAAGATGGCAAAGTTCTGGGGCAAGTTGTTTCTGATTAACTTTGCCCTCGGAGTTGTAACGGGGATTACAATGGAGTTCCAGTTCGGGATGAACTGGGCGGAGTACTCGAAATATGTCGGGGACATCTTCGGCGCTCCGCTGGCGATTGAGGCGACTGTTGCCTTTTTCCTTGAATCAACTTTTATAGGATTATGGGTATTCGGCTGGAACAAGGTATCAAAAAAGGTTCATGCCGTCTCCATCTGGCTGGTGGCGGTAGCGACGAACCTTTCAGCGCTGTGGATACTGCTTGCAAACGGCTGGATGCAGAAGCCTGTGGGATATGTCCTGAGAAATAACAGGGCCGAGATGGTTGACTTCATGGCATTGCTGACAAACCCCTATGGCTGGCTTAAGTTCTCCCATACGCTGCTTTCAGGTTATGTGCTTGCAGCGTTTTTTGTGATGGGGGTATCCGCTTATCATCTCCTTAAGAAAAACCGGCCGGAATTCTTTAAAAAATCGTTCAGGATCGCTGCCAGGTTCGGACTTGCGGCATCGGTTTTGTTAATCGTTGCCGGTACTTTCCACGCTGAGAGGGTTGCAATGACCCAGCCTACGAAATTTGCTGCCATGGAATCTGTATGGGATACGCAAAAAGGCGCAGCATATAACCTGCTGATCATACCAGATACAAAAAATGAAAGAAACAGCCTGGAGGCGTTCGGCATACCCAACTTTCTGAGTCTTCTGGCCTTTCACGATGGGAATGCCGAGATAAAAGGATTAAAAGAGTTTCCTGCAGAGGAAAGGCCGCCTGTTGCTTCCACATTCTTCAGCTTCAGGATAATGGCCGCTCTTGGTTTTCTGTTTGTCATCATGTCCCTTATTGGCACTGTTATTTCAGGCAGGGACGACCTTGAAAACAGCAGAAGATTTTTAAAGCTTATGTTTTTTGCCATACCTTTGCCGTATATCGCTGGGCAGCTCGGCTGGCTTGTCGCAGAACTGGGCAGGCAACCATGGATTGTTTACGGCCTGCTGAAAACATCTGATGCGGTCTCAAAATCCGTAAGCGTGTCACAGGTTATAGCTTCGCTTGCAGGGTTTACATTGTTATACGGCCTGCTTGCAGCCGTCGATATATATCTTCTCACAAAATTTGCAAAAAAAGGACCGGATGACGACCTGTCAGCGATTTTAAAGGTTTCAGGAAATCAGGAGGTGTAAGATGGAATTTCAGATAATCTGGTTTATTCTATGGGGAGTATTATGGGCTGTCTACTTTATGCTGGACGGTTTTGATCTCGGAGCAGGCATACTCCAGAGTTTCCTCGGTAAAAACGAGGGTGAAAAAAGGACAATAATAAGGACCTTCGGCCCATTCTGGGACGGCAACGAGGTCTGGCTGCTTACTGCAGGCGGTGCAACATTTGCCGCATTCCCGACAACATATGCGCTGATGTTCAGTTACCTTTATACGGCCCTGCTGCTTATACTTTTTTCCTTGATATTGAGAGGTGTTGCCCTTGAGTTCAGGAACAAGGTTGAAAGCCAGGGGTGGAGAAAGGGATGGGATGTTGCGATCTTTATCGGGAGTTTCCTGCCGGCGCTTCTTTTCGGTGTTGCTTTCGGAAATATATTCCAGGGTATTCCCATGGATGCAAACGGCTATCACGGCACATTATTCACATTGCTGAACCCTTACGGGATCTTAACCGGGGTATTGTTTGTGCTGTTGTTTACAGTCCACGGCTCTTTGTGGCTGGCTGTGAAGACTAACGGAGAACTCGGCAGGCGGGCTTCCTCTGTTGCGGGCAAATCATGGTATGTATTGCTTGTTGTTGCGGTGCTGTTTTTAATCCATACTGCATTCGCAACCGACCTTTACGGTAACTATATTCAAAACCCTGTCTGGTTCGCGGTGCCCGCTGTCGCTGTAACAGCGTTGCTTGGAATAAAACTTTTTGCCTTGAAAACCCGGTATCTTACTGCTTTTTATTCTTCATGCCTGACCATTTTGACAGTCACATTCACCGGTGTGATAGGGCTATATCCTAATCTGATACCTTCGAGCATCGATAAAGATTACAGCCTGACTATCTTCAACTCTTCTTCAAGCCCTTATACTCTGAAGATAATGACGATCGTTGCAGTGATTTTTGTGCCGGTGGTTATTGCATATCAGATATGGATATACAGAATTTTCAGACATAAATTGACAGTCGACGAGGTGGTAAATGACAAAGAATCATATTGAATCCGGATTTGACACTATTTATATGGGAGGTATTATATGACAATAGAATGGACTGATGATTTAGCGACAGGCGTGGATGATATCGACAACCAGCACAGGGAACTCTTTAATAAAATCAACAACCTTCTTCAAGCCTGCAGACAGGGGAAAGGCAAAGATGAGGTGAAAAAGGTTATACAGTTTCTGGACGATTATGTTATAACTCATTTCTCTGCTGAAGAGAAATATATGGATAAATATGATTATCCCGGATATCCCGGTCACAGGGCACAGCACCAGGAATTTATGGAAAACTTTTCTCATCTGAAAAGACAGTTTGAAGAAGAGGGGGTCGGGATATATCTTGTTCTGAACACTAACCGTATGGTCGTTGACTGGCTGATAAATCATATACGAAAATTAGACAGGTCATTAGGGGCATTCCTAAAATCCAAAATATAACCACTCTTTTTTGAAGCGCACGCAGACAGACAACGCACAGGCAGGCTGGATGCCGAATGAGCACAATAACGACACCTTATAAAATTAATCCACATCATAATACTCTTATAAGGATAATACAGAGTAGTCCTGATAACATTTGATATCAAAAGGAGGTTTATTAAGGTTCTCATAATAGAACGCACATAATTTCAATAAAATCCCTCCCAACCTCCCTTTGCCAAAGGGAGGAATATACCCCTCTTTGGCAAAGTCGGAGACTCGACTCTACGAGAGGGGCAAGGGGAGATTTTCTGACAAAATGTCTATCCAATTTTGAGAACATTAGTAACATCTTAATATCAAGTCGATTTATTGTGTTTATGAGGTATTCAGCCATTTTAATATCTTCTTCTGGACAGATGTGAATCTGCGCCATAGAAAACGGACGAAAGGGAAAGTTTCAGAAAAGTTTGCCCAGTCCGCCTAACCCGGGGATTTGCATTCCCCCGGTCAGTCTTGACATTTCTTCACTAACCATTTCCTGCGCCCTTCTGATAGCCTCATTCGCCGCCGCCAGAATGAGGTCCTGAAGCATTTCGACATCATCAGGGTTTACGACATCCTTTTCTATTTTTATGGAAATGATCTCTCCTGCGCCGCTTGCAACAACAGTTACCATCCCGCCTCCGGCCGTCGCCTCAACCGTCTTCTTTTTGGCCTCTTCCTGTGCCTTTATCATCTCTTCCTGCAGTTTCTGCGCCTGGCGCATCAAATCCCCAAGCATTTTCTTAGACATGATCTCCTCCGTTCTTGTTTTTATCTGTATTTTCCAGAGATGTAACGTCAACGATCCTTCCTTCAAAAAGCTCCAGGGCCTCCCTTATAACCGGATCTTTCATTATCTTTTCTTTCAGGTCTTTTTTGCCCGGACTTTTTTTATGTAATGTTACAATCTTTATTTTGATTCGGCTGCCCGACTCTTCTGATAACATCTTCTCGATTGACTTCAGGTTCATTTTTATGGATTCCTCAAATACCGCATGCCCTCCGTTAAGTGTAAGCAGGAGTTCGTCCCCTTTTAGTTCAACCCGGGCCTGTGAAATTTTTGAAGCAAGCGGTGCTTCTATTCTCCCCAGGGTCCTCTCCCAGCAATATAATATATCCTTGCTGCCTTCGCCGGCCTTCCCGGTCAGAGAATCGTCCCGGACAGATTTGTTAACAGATTCTGAAGAGCTTTCTTCGGGCTCCATGTCGTTGACCGAAATGTCTTCGGTCCGTTTTTTGATTTTTTTGCTGTGTGCGATTGATCCGTGTAAAGGTTGTTCTTCTGCGCCTTTCGGGGCAACAGCAGCATTGCCTGAGTGTCGGGCGCCCTGTGCGCCATATTTTTCAAGATTCTCTATCACTTCTTTCACCGACTTCATTGTGCTCAGGAAGCTTGTTCTGACAAGCGCCATTTCAAGCGCCAGCCTGGGCGAAGAAGAATTTCTTATTTCATTCTCCGCCTTCATAATCTCTGAAAGCATCAATATAAGCTGGCTTTCCGAAGAGACTTTTAAGATATCTTTTATTGCGGATATTTCCTCAGAGCCAAGGTCAAGAATTTCCTCAGGGTCCGGCACCACACTCGCTACCAGGAGATTCCTGAAGAACTGCGTTAGTTCTTTCGCAAAAGCCCTGATATCAGTGCCATGTTCTGTCAGCAGATTTATGGTCTCAAGTATCTCCACCCTGTTACCCGCGACTATCGCCAGTGAAATCCTTGTGAGCATGTTCAGGTCTGCTATTCCGAGGAGGCTCTTGACGTTCTCCTCTGTTATCCCTGAAGAAAAAGAGGAAAGCTGGTCGAGTATAGTAAGTGAATCGCGCATGCTGCCATCGGCAGCCCTCGCAATAAGATTTAATGCGGACGGAGAGATGTTTATGGTTTCCGAGCCGGATATCTCCTTCAGCCTTGCCTTGATTTCATTGCTTGATATCCTTCTGAACGGCATATGCTGACAGCGCGAAATCACGGTAGCCGGTATTTTTTTCAGCGCGGTAGTGGCAAGAACAAATATGACATGAGAAGGGGGCTCTTCAAGGGTTTTCAATAGCGCATTGAATGCAGAGCCGGAAAGCATGTGCGCCTCGTCGATGATATAGACTTTATATTTCCCTCCGGAAGGAGCATACTTAACCCTCTCCCTTAGGTCCCTGATATCATCAACGCTGTTATTGGAGGCGCCGTCTATTTCTATAACGTCAACGGATGAACCTTCTGTTATCCCGTTGCATGATTCACATAATCCGCATGGAGAGGGCGTAGGACCGTCTTTGCAATTCAGAGCCTTAGCCAGTATTCTTGCAGTTGATGTCTTGCCTACTCCCCTTGGTCCGGAAAAAATATAGGCATGTGCAATCCTGTTCTGCGAGATCGCATTTTTAAGGATGCGTGTGATAGGCTCCTGCCCTATCAGGTCATCGAAGCCCTTCGGTCTCCATTTTCTTGCTAATACGAGGTAGCTCATAACATTTATTAAGCGACGATAAGGCGTAACGGTGAGTGAGCAACGAGTTTTAAAAATCCTCTATTTATTCCCCGTTACTCAATACCATCAACCTGTCACTATCTTTATGCAACCCGGGAACGACTGACTGCGGCACACGGGTATAATGCTTATCGCTGCTTCCTTCCGGACCTGACGAGGTTCACACCTGCCTGTTGCGCAGGGCCGCACCCGGACTGCAGAAAAACAGTGAAGAATGAACTTAATACACGAATAATCCAGAATGTAATGTATTTTAGCATATCTTTATTTTATTTTGATATCAACGCATCCGGATCAGGACGGCAGCGCTAACGCTGATAAGCGGGGATTCAGGGTAAAAGCCTTTGTTCTATTTCACTTCGATGCTTGTGATTTTTTTAACTTCTGTCTTCGGTCGTTTTTCCCCATCAAGCTTTTAATAATGCCTCAGAAACCGATATGAAAAAATATTTCAGTCAGTCATCATGCCGGTCGCGGTGCCTGCGGTAGTCTTTGTCATGCCTGTCATACTTTTTGTAATGTCTCGGGTGGTATTCACGAGGCAGTTTATGCCATGGTCCCTTTTGCCTGTCGGAGTAATACCAACCCCCATCCCAGTAGTTATAGTATATCCCTTCATAGAAATATATATGCCTTTCAGGCAAGAGAAAAACAGGCGGCAGAGGTCTTACTACGAGGTGCGGCGGAGGCGGCACAATAACAGGCGGCCCGACTATGATTGTCGCAGGGAGCGGCTCCAGATATGTCCCCTCAGGCGTAACATGAGCCACACATCCTGCAAGAAGAAACGAAAAAATTATTATAGCCAAGATCTTTTTCATAAAACTTTCTCCTTCCATTTTTTTTGAATCCGGAAATAATATAATTCCCCTCTCCCTCATATTTGGTCTCTGATCTGATCGTCTTTTCCCTTTTTACTTTATATGATATCAGATAATTATGAATTATAATCGAACAGACTATGAAAAATTGTGAAGATCAAGGATTCCGGCCCTTTAAGCTATCCAGGGTTCAAAATCAATCGATTTGCGCTGTAACCATGCTGGTGATATAATTAATCAAGGAGTATACGTAATGTCCCATTCTTCTCAGAAAAACAGTCATGGAAGACCGGAACATGGGTTGCCTTTGAGTCATGATTTTTTTAGAATCATAAAAAAGGAGACGATATGAGGGCTGCAAAATTTATCATAGCGGGTGCAGCATGGATGATCATCGCCATTCTTATGATGCCCCCCGGTATACCGGCACAGGATTCCGGACAATCTGTGCAGACCGAGAAATTCAAACAGGAAGAACTGACGCAGATGCTTGCGCCTATAGCATTATATCCGGATTCATTGATATCCCAGATACTGATGGCTTCGACCTACCCGCTTGAAGTTGTTGAGGCAGAGCGCTGGTTACGCCGGAACACAAAGTTGAAAGGTGATGAACTGGACGAGGCCCTGCAGGAAAAGACCTGGGACCCGAGTATAAAATCGCTCTGTCATTTCCCGGAAATTCTCTTTGCCATGAGCGATAAACTCGACCAGACAAGGAAGCTGGGGGATGCATTCCTGAGCCAGCAGGATGATGTTATGGCGACGATACAGGAATTGCGCCGCAAGGCAGAAGAGCAGGGAAACCTCAATACAACAAAAGAACAGCAAGTCATCATCGAGAGGGAAATTATCAGGATCGAACCGTCTGATCCCCGGGTTCTCTATGTGCCGGTCTATGATCCGCTCTATGTATATGGCCCGTGGTGGTATCCTGCTTATCCGCCCTATTACTGGTACTATCCTTCCGGGTATATTGTTTCAGGGGGGTTTATCAGTTTTGCCCCCCGCATTTTTATCGGGATCGGCGTATTATCATGGAGCTGGTTCGACTGGCATCTGCATTACATACATATAGACTTCCATAAAACAAGGCGATTTCACAGACATCATGACAGACGGGATTTTGACAGGCATAAATGGAGACATGACCCTGTCCACAGAAAAGGGGTTGCATACAGAGACAGGAAAACGGGTGAACGCTTCGGATCGAGACCGTCACGGGTATCTCCAGCAAGCCCGGAAACGCGCGGGTATCCGGCAAGAGATATCGAACGTCGGGCTGTGGAACCACCACGGATGCCAACCGAACGCCGCAAGGATGCCGACAGGCATCCGAAGAGAATCGAGAGAGAAAAAATTCAGCCTGCTCCCGGACAGTATAATCCCTTCAGCGGAATCGGCAATGGAAAATTCGAACGCAAAGCAAGCGAACGTGGAGTAAAAAGCCGCCAGGGCGGCGAAATAAGACGTCAGGGTGAAGATACGCGCCGTAAAAGCATGGGGGACCGGGATAAAGGAGGATTTCGCGGCAGTGGAAAGGGTGGCGGATTCCGCAGATAGGTATATATAACTGTTGCCGTGAATTCTTTGCGTATAGGCAGACAGGGTGATGATGATATATGCTTAAGGAGGAAAGATGAATATAGCCGTATTGCATAAAAATGGGAGTAATGGCTGGTTAACTGTGTTTTCCGGCGTCATTGCAGTTACCATGCTTTTGCTCGGGCCATCTTCAGCTTCGCTTGCAGCGGACATGCCGCAGAAGAGCTTTTCCTCACCAGCAGAGGCGGTGAACTCTCTCGTTGCTGCGGTCAGGGCGAATGATGAGAAAGAGATGCTCGCCATATTGGGTCCGGAAAGCAGGGAGTTAATCTCTTCAGGCGATGAAGTGGCGGACGGGACAGGACGCGAGAAATTCCTTAAGGCCTATGACCTGACAAACAGCCTTCTGCAGGAATCCGCTGATAGGATGGTTCTTCTTATAGGCGCTGACAGCTGGCCCTTGCCGATCCCTATCGTTAAGAGAGATGCAGCATGGTTTTTCGCTACATCTGAAGGTAAACAGGAGATCCTGAACCGCAGGATAGGCAGAAATGAACTGCATGTTATTGATGTGCTTCACGCCTATGTCGACGCGCAGCATGAATACGCAAGCAGGGATTGCAGGGGCCGGGGCAAAGTCGAATTCGCCCAGAGGCTTATCAGCGCCGAGGGGAAGCGCGACGGTCTATACTGGCGGGCGAAAGAAGGAGAGGATGAAAGTCCGCTCGGACCACTTATTGCGCGGGCGGCAAAAGAAGGATACAATGAATCGGACATTTCGCCGTTCCACGGTTATTATTTCAAGATCCTTACCGGCCAGGGGAAATATGCTGAAGGAGGAGCTTATAATTATGTGGTAAAGGGCAAAATGATACTCGGATTTGCGCTCGCCGCCTATCCCGCAGAGTACGGGAATTCCGGAGTCATGACCTTTATCGTGAACCAGAAAGGTATTATTTATGAAAAAGATCTCGGCAGGTATAGCAGGCGCATCGCAGAGACGATGAATGTCTTTAATCCTGATAAGACATGGAAAAAGGTCGAGCCGGAATAACCAAAAAATGATTGAAAGAGGGGAATATAGTGAGTATTTTACCAGAAGGTGAACAGATGAGGAGGGCGATCAAGTGGATATCGGATCAGAGGCAGGAAGATCATGAGGCCGGTCTTCCAAAGTTAATCGAAGAGGCCTGCCGGAAATTTGATCTATCCCCGAAAGACTCCGAAGTCCTGATGTATTTCTATGCCAAGAAAGAATCAGGGACATGAGATAAAAAATTTAGGTTCCATTGCGCAGTAGAGTACAGAACTGAAAAAAATTTTCCGGGTGTTCTGAAAAAGCAACATTTTCTTATTCCGCTGCCATGATTTATTTCTTTATCCCGTTAGAAAGCCCAGTGCTTGTGGCGGTGTAAAATAATATTTCTTTTTGAGCTCACACAAGGTAAATGCCCCGTATGAGCCTTCCCGTTAGAAGGTCGAAGGTCTTCTAACTTGGTTTGCTTTCACTTTTGCCTATACCTGTTCTTGCATTTTTCTTACAGATCGACCTTATGAGCCTTTAGAAATTTCTCTATAGCCTTGACAACTTCCTCTTTAACCCCGCGCGGACTCTGCGCAACCCAGACCGTGAAATTATAAAGCTCCTGCGTATCGACCTTCAGCCATTTGCTATTTTTATGAAGAAGAACAAAAAGCGTGATCATTGCGATCCTCTTATTCCCGTTCTGGAAAGGATGGTTCTTTATCATGAGATAAAACAGTATGCCCGCCTTAGAAACAAGCCCCGGATATAATGACTTTCCAGAAAATGTCTGCAGAGGGGAAGCAAGACAGCTTTCAAGGATATTCGGGAAGCGTGTTGAAAAATCAGGGATTGGCTCGTTATATGACAGAAGCTCCTGAGCCATCCTGAAAGCTGTATATTCAACCTCCCTGACAGTAATACCTTTCATCCCTATTCCCTGCCGAGAAGCCTCAGCACCTCGCCGTACTCCTTAACCGTTTTTTTGACGGCCCTGTCGATCTCCTTCTTGTCCTTGTCAGAAAGCGCTCTGCCGAGGACGGCATCCGCGTATTTCTGAGGTATGGCAAAACTCCTTCCGATGCGCACTGCCTCAATTTCGCCCTTCTTAATCTTCTTGTAAACAGCTATCCTGCTTATGCCGAGGATTCTGGCAAACTCTGCTATTGAGATATACTTTCCCTTCTCCATTAATTCCCTCTAACTTGTTGAATCTCTGTTATTTTTCTCGTTAACTTATTTATAATAGTTAACTATTGTTAACCTATTTGATATAGGTTAACATAGGCATGCAATGAAATCAAACTAAATACGGCTTGACTCCAGCAATTCAAAGGTAAAAAGCGCTAAGTAAGAAAAAGATGACTGCAAATAACGAAAAAAAGAGAAGTTGATGGATGAGGGTAATTTTCTGCTATCAAAAAAATCCAAAATCATAGAAAATATCATGCTTGTCCAGAATAAGACTTTACAGAAGGCGGAATGCCCCGAAAACAGAATAAATCGACATGATTATTAAATGTCAGCCCCCGACTTTGTTAAATAAACGCATTAACGATAACTCTGTATTTGTGTTATTTTGTAATTGTTTGTGGATTGATTTTCAGGGTGTCGTTATTCTGTTTCCTCAACATCCCGCCTTCTTATGTATACCCAAACGTTGCATAAAAGGAAGGCAGATGCACTGTAAAAGTTCTGCAAATCAACATGATTTAATTCTTATTCACATGAATGCAGACTTAACTGAAAGTGCATTTTACAGAGAGGCCGGCCGGCAGCGCCTGAGGGCTGTAAGGTGTTGATAGCAGCCTTTTTCCATCACATCCGCCTTCCATATCAAGAACATGTTTTGCAACTGGCGGGTATATTTGAAATTATTTTGGACAGCAATGATAAAATATAAATTAAAAAAGAAATGAACAGGAGGAATTATGAGCGCTGTCTGTCCGTCATGGCTTTCATTTATCCTGTATAACCCTGTCAGGAAGGCTTTTACCGACCGCCAAAAGATACTGGATGAATCGGGCATCACACCGGATTCTGTAGTGCTTGAAATAGGCGCAGGCAATGGATTTTTTACTGAGGTGATCGCCATGCGCGCGCGAAAGATCACGGCGGTTGAGCTGCAGACCGGCATGGTCAATAAACTGAAAAAGAGAATAGGGGGGGTTCATGAAAAGGTGGATATTCTCCAGGGCGATATCGCCTTGCTGGACATCGGAGAAGGGTTCGCGGATGTCTGCCTTATGTATTTCAGCTTCCATGAAGTAAATAACAAGGCAGATGCGGCTGTTAATATCAGCAGCGCAATCAGGAAAGGCGGCATACTTTCGATCTATGAACCGACGATCGAGGTGAGCAGAGGCGATATGCTAAAGACGATCAAACTCTTCGAGCAGAAAGGTTTTTCGATGGAATCCGGGCGCTCCGGATTATTCACGAGATTCGCCCGCCTCAAGAAAGCATGACAGCCTGCCTGTCCGACATTATTCATTGAAAGGCGGGATATTTAAGCAGTTCCTTCGCCTGTGATTCAGACAGCAAAAAATAATTATGCCCCCTTTTTTTCTTGCGAACGTAAAGCGCCTTTTTTCTATCTGTTTTTTTTCCAGAAAGCCAGATCCTTCAGCATGAGCTTGAGCAATTCCGGCAATGTCTTTTTTGATACTTCCTCGCATCTGCAGCTGTCTTCACTGCTCTCTTTTTTTTCATTAACCACATTCTTCAGCCTTTTATTTGATTTCCTGTCATGACCGGCGGTCTTTTCCTTGCGTTCTGTCATATCATAATCCTTTTTTTATTTTGTTTGATGAAAGTATAATCAAGCCATTTAAAATTTGATAGCATATAAATATAAAGATCAGACAGCTCTGAGCGCATCGACTATTTTCATACGCGATGCCCTGACAGCGGGGAGAACACCGCCGACAAAGCCCATTGTGATGGAGAAGGCCAGAGACTTAAAGATAATACCGATGGTTAAAGAAAATGAGAAGGCAAGCTCTGAGAAGGTCTGCCAGTTCATTGTTGATATCGTGAGGAACTGCATGAATGATGCGAAGAACAGTCCGGCAAAACCGCCTGCAAGACCGAGCACCAGTGATTCCACCAGAAATGCCATAAGGATATAACGTCTCTGAAAACCGAGGGCGCGCAGAGTGCCGATCTCATCTGTGCGGTTGGCCACTGCCGCATACATTGTAATCATCGCACCGACGACAGCCCCGAGAGAAAAGATTATGGTCAGGGACAGGCCGAGTATACTCAGAAAAGTCGCCATCATCTCTGACTGGTCGGCATAATATTTTGTCTCTCTCTTTGCTTCGGCTGTCAGGCGGGGGTCGCTCTCTATCCTCTCTTTGAATGCCTGAAAATCCGATGAATTGCGCAGTTTCAATAGAACTGATGAATATACCGGTCTTCGGAATGCCTGCATGAACTGGTCAGCATCGCCCCATATTTCAGAGCCGTAGCCGGTATTGCCTGCATCGAATATGCCCACAACTCTCCAGTCCCTCATTGCAAAACGGAGTGTTTCACCGAGTCCTCCGCCCTTGAACCTTCCGGCTATGCCGGAAGCTGTGACTATCTCGGATGAGCCGGCCCTCGGCATGCGGCCTTTTATAAGCTTCACCTGCGGCCTTAAGGCAAAAGAAGCCCCGTCTATCCCCCTTAACTGGATGAGCGAAGGCTTGTCATTGCCCCTTCTGATGAGATTAATCAGCACTACTATTTCCTTTGCTATTAATTTTTTCCCTTTTTCACCCATCGCAATTTCCGGCTGTGTCTCTATCACAGAGGCCTGAAGCCTGTCCATGCCGCTCATCACTTCTGAATTGGACCCTTTCCTGACTACTACGACATTGTCATGGGAGCCTGTCTCTACAAGCGTCTTGCGAAGACCTTCGGCAAGCATCAGGACGGACGCAAAAACAAAAACAACCAGCGCCATGCCCGAGGCCGTGAGTATTGTTGTAAGCCTCCTTGTCAGGAGATTCCTGAAACTGTATGAAAAAGGGATTCTCATCAGCCGATCCTTCTTAATCCGTCAGCGATCTTTAACTTGACCGCCCGCCAGGCAGGGAACGCTGCTGCGGCAATCCCAACTATTAAAGTAGCTGCAAGGTCCATATAAATGGTCTGTCTTTGCACATTAAAGACAGGGAAATATGTGCTCATCGCATCTCCAAATGCCCCTGCAGCAGGATATGTCAGGGCTATCCCCAGAGCGCAGCCCGTAAAGGCAATTACGAGCGATTCACCGAATATAAGTCCTGCAATATGCAGCCCTCCGAAACCGAGCGTCTTCATGATCGCGTATTCTCCGATGCGCTCCCTCGCGGTCATGGCCATTGTGTTTGCCATAACCGCCATAATAATAATTATTACTACGAAAGAAACTATCTGGACCGCGATAACGATCGCCTCTGTCATCGATACAAATCCCAGCTGGAATGCCTTTTCTGTCTCTGTCACCGTCTCGGCCAGAGAGTTTTTGAATGTCTTATCAATTGCGGCGGCAACATCAGAAGCAAGCCCCGGGTTTTTTACTGTCACGGTATACCAGCCTACATGATCGGCGCGGTGGGGAGTTGTCTTTTTCAGATACTCATTTAGATAATCCCAGTGGAAGAAAAACTGCGTTTCATCAGTGCCCTTATACGCGCCCCTGTAAATGCCTCTGAGCACAAAGTCCCAGTTGCCGGGGAAAATAGTGCCCTTGAGGGTTATAGTGTCCCCTATTTTCCATCCGTATTTTTCAGCGATCTTTCTTCCGGCAACGCATGCCTTTCTGTCACGGAAGAAAGCGTTTTTCTGCTTTTCGGGCAGAAGAAATTCAGGGAACATCTCAAAGACGGTTTTTGCATCAACAGCAAAGTTCGGTATGAAGTTCTTCTCAGAAATGTAAACGCCCCCGAACCAGTAAGCATAAGATACATTCTTCACGCCCGGTATCTGGCGGATTTTTTCCCTGTACGAGAGAGGGAGAAAAAATATGAGCGAGATTGAATTTCTTGTGACCAGCCGTGTTGCGGAAGATGCCTCAACCCCGGCATACCAGGCGCTCACAACAGTCCTGAGAAGGCCGAAGGCAAGGATCGCTATTGTTATGCCGAGCACCGTAAGAGAAGTGCGCAGCTTGTGCCTGAAGGAATTCTTAATGAGCAGTTTGAATATCTGCATTCAGCACACCCTTATCCAGATGCCTTATTACGTGCGCCTTTTCAGCAGCGCGGGGGTCATGGGTAACCATTATTATTGTCTTGCCGAGTTCATGCACAAGCCGCTCCATCAGATCCAGAATATCCCTGGCAGAAGCCCGGTCCAAGTCCCCGGTTGGTTCATCAGCGACAAGTATTCCAGGGTCGGTGACTATGGCTCTGGCTATTGCGACCCTCTGCTGTTGTCCGCCTGACAGCTGACCGGGGTAATGCTCCATCCGGTCTGAAAGGTTCACAATATCGAGCGCTGTTTCAGCATGCTCTTTTCTCTCCTTCTTCGAAAGGCCGGTCAAAAGCAGCGGAAGTTCAACGTTCTCAAACGCTGTAAGCACTGGTATAAGATTATAGAACTGGAATATAAAACCGACGTTGGTGCTTCGCCAGCGGGCAAGTTCGGTCTCGGAGAGGATCGTGATATCAAGGCCTCCCACTCTGATAACACCTCTGTCGGCTTTGTCGATGCCTGCGATCAGATTCAGCAAGGTGCTCTTGCCCGAACCCGAAGGCCCCATCAAAGCTATAAACTCGCCCTCTGCTATATCCAGAGTAATATCCTGGAGAACAGGTATGATCTGGTTGCCCTTGCGATAAGTTTTAAACAGGTTTTTTATTTCAACAATAGGGGATTTGACTTCCATCTACTTTTCTGCGATCTTTATCCTTGATCCGTCTCTTAATCTGGTTGAAGGCCTGGCCACTATCCTGTCTCCTGCATGCAAACCTTCCAGGATTTCTATCATATCTCCTATCTGTGAACCGGTTGAAACTCTGGTTTCGACGGCGTGGTCTCCTTTGACAAGAAAGACCGCTTTCCTTTCTTTGCGGACCACAATGGAATCAGGATGTATTGCTGTCACGGGTTTCATTTCTTCAGGATTCATCCGCCTCTGCAGAAATGCCGCCTTGGCGCTCATCTCCGGCAGTATTCGGGCGTCTTTATCCAGAAATCTGATTTTTACCATAACAGTAGCCTTTGTTCGGTCGGCGGTCGGGACTATCATGTGCACTTCCCCGCGGAAACGCGAATCAGGGAGTGCATCAAGCTGTATTTCGCACGGCTGCCCGGTTTTCACACTCTCAAGGTTCGATTCCGAGACATCCACTTCAACCTGAAGCGAATCCATGTCGGCTATTGTGACCACAGCCGCCTTGGCATTTGCAGCTGCTCCGAGAGGTGTAATGATATCGCCTATATCGGCATTTTTGGTCAACACCACGGCATCAAACGGAGCCCTTATTACAGTATATTCCAGAGATACATCAGCTTCACGGAGCGCTGCTTCATTCGCTTTTATTGCAGCCTCTGCGCCATCTGTCGCAGCTTTCGCCTTTCTGTATCTGGCTTCTGAGGCGTCATATTCAAATTTTGATATCAATTCCTCTTTGAAAAGCTCTTTTTTCCGTTTAAAGTCAATCCCTGCGTCATGAAGTTCGGCCTTTGCCTGTTCAAGATCTGACCCGGCCATTCTGAGTCGGGCCTCGGCCTGCTCTTTTACCGCCATCGCATCATTGTTTTCGAGCCGTGCAATCACTTCCCCCTTTTTTACCCGGTTCCCTTCTTCAACAGATATTGATACAAGACGGCCGGTCACCTTTGAGGCAACAGATGCCTTGCGCTGTGCTACCACATAGCCGCTCGCATTCAACACGGTAAAAGCCTGTGAAGGGTAAATTGCTCCCACAGTTGTAACTTCCACATCAACAGACGGCGATAAAACTCCCCCGGCCAGCAGCGCACCGGCTGCAAGAATAAGGATGATTGCCGCCGTGATATAGATGCCTTTTCTACGTTTTCGCTTTTGTTCCGTTAATGAAGATTTTTCTATCCTTAATTTTGAAAGGCTTTCATCAGACATTAAATATGCTCCCCTGTGAATGTAATATCAGATATTATACCAGAGTTGCCGGTATCGGAAGGCTACTGACGGGCTTTTTATTCAGATTCCTTTTCTTACCACTCCATGTTCAGGAATACCTCAACAACCCCGGGATCAAGATGTGTTCCTGATAGGGAACGGATATGTTCGCGGACCTTTTCCTCAGACAAAGTCTGCCTGTACGGGCGTTCCTCGGAATACAATGCATCCCACACATCAACCACAGAGAAGATGCGGGCGGATAGTGGTATCTGCTCTCCTTTTAATCCGCGCGGGTATCCTGTGCCGTCCCATCTTTCATGGTGGCAGTAAGGGATATCGAGTGCGGGCCGGAGATAAGCTATAGGCAGAAGCATTTCGAAAGCATATACAGGGTGGCGGTGCATTATATCCCATTCTTCATCAGTGAGAGGCCCCGGCTTGAGCAGAATGCCGTCGGGGATGCCTATCTTGCCGATATCGTGCAGAAGCGCACCCCGTCTGACATTCATCAATTCTTTATCGCTCATGCCCATTGCCCTTGCCAGGCGCAATGTCATCTCAGTAACACGTTCAGTGTGCTGCTCGGTCTCTTTGCTCCTGAGGTCAAGCGCATGCGCCCAGCCCTCAAGGGTGGCATCATAAGCAATAGAGAGTTCTATATTTGACCGCTGCAGATCCTCAAAAAGCGTGGCGTTGTCGATAGCAATGGCTGCCCTTGCGGCAAGAGCTTCGAAAAAATTCAGCCATTCAGGATCGAATGTTAACGGAGAGCGGTTGAATATCTCAAGAACGCCTTTCACCTGGCCTTTTGCTATTAATGGAATCGCATAATATGCAACAAAACCTTCCTGTCGAAGCAGATTCGTGCGCTTGCAGAGACTTGATTCTTCGGATAGATCCGGAATGCTTATGCTGTTTCGCTCCATCGCTGCCTTTCCCGCAATCCCTTCACCGATGCGAATGCTCGGTTGTTTAATTGCCGGTGAACGGAAGCCCTTTCTGGCGGCAAATTCCAGCATCTGGGAGTACGGGTTTAGAAGTAATACATCAGCGGCATCCACATTCAATTGTGAGATGACCTGCTCCAGGAATTCGTTGAGGGTTACCTGCAGGTCAAGGCTTGAATTTATCACCATATCGATCGAGTGCAAAGCGGACAGCCTCTTAAGCCGGTGCCGCGCCAGTTCTTCAGCCTGTTTGCGGGCTGTGATATCCTCTCCCGAACTCAGCGCAGCCGATACCTTCCCGTTCTCATCCTTCAAAAGAGTATTGTGCCAGGCGATCATCCTTTCTTCTCCGTCTTTGGTCAGGACAGGGGTCTCAAAATATCCGACAAGATCTATTTCGCCTGCCATCAATTTGACAAAGATTCCCTTAACCTCATCACGCAGCCTGACGGGAATAAAAGTGTCAAACCAGTTTCTGCCGATGATTTCTTTTTCCGGATATCCGAGCATCTCGCATCCCTTTCTGTTGATAAGGTCCACATTTCCATCAACAGATATAACAAGTATCATTACACCGGCAACATTCAGATACATCTGCGCTCTGTCTCTCTCCTTCTGGAGCGCCTCCTTCACCTGCTTGCGTGCTGTAATATCCCTGAATATCCCCTGGACTATCTTTCTGTCGCCTATCTGTGTAATGCTTGCGCTGATATCCACCGGTATCCTTTCGCCGTTCCTGCGAAGAACGAACAGGTCCTCTGTAATCTTCTGTCCGCTCTCTATATGGTCTGCAAAAATCCTTTTGTAATATCCGGCATCCTCTGCCGGATGGAGTTGTGTCTGGTGCATACCGATGATCTCTTTTGCCGGGATGCCTAATAGTTCCCCGGCTTTTTTGTTGGCATCAATAATGAGGCCGGTTCCGGCATCGGCTATGAATATGGCATCATTGGCGGTCTCGACAAGATTATGATATTTTTCCTCTGAATCTCTCAATGCCTGTTCTGCAAGTTCGCGTGTTCTGAATTCACGCCGGACGATAAGATAGAGCAGTATTGCGCTTGCGCTTACAAACGCCCAGCCTTTAAATGTCTGTATCTCTGTTATCGTCAACGGATCGGCAACAAAGTAGGCAAGAAGCATGTCGGAGATCAGTATCCAGAGGCTGCCGAATATCGCGTAAAGAAATGCAATCCTGATCGTTGATTTCAAACCCGGTTTGAACATGGTCGTTTCATAATTAATGGTGCCCCGCGGCCTTGCCGCAAGGTTTTTCATATTTTATATATTACCATGCTTGTCCAAAATAAAACTTTACAGAAGGCGGGATGCCTCGAAAACAGAATAAATCGACATGATTATTAAATGTCAGACCCCGACTTTGTTAAATAAACATATTAACGATAACTCTGTGTTTGTGTTATTTTGTAATTGTTTGTGGATTAATTTTCAGGGTGTCGTTATTCTGTTTCCTCAACATCCCGCCTTCTTATGTATATTTGAAATTATTTTGGACAGCAATGATATATTACCAATTATCAGTCGATGTTGGCATATGAAGAATTTTACTCTGAGAAAGGAAAGGAATGGCGGAGAGGCAGGGATTTGAACCCTGGGTGCGGGATTAGCGCACACACGATTTCCAGTCGTGCACCTTCGGCCTCTCGGTCACCTCTCCACAGAGCCGATTAAAACAAAAGCCGGTAATAGATCAAGACGTGCATATTGGCGGTAAAGTCTTTCTGAACATATGTCTGACATCAGCTTGATTACCGGGCTGAAAAATATTAACCGATAAAACCGGATTAAATCAACTTGATACAAGATCTTATATTGCGAATTAAACATAATATTCCGCTCAAGGGGCGGATAAAAATTAACAATTAATAAAAGCAGGTCACTTCCGGAGGATCTTCAGGCATTCAAGACACTTCCCGTCTCTGGAGACATTATTATAATGCTCTTTTATCGCTTCTCCCCGGCCTTTTTTGTCCCATGCGCAAACAGGTATCATTACTTTTAATGCCTTGATCTCGATCAGCGCTTCCTGAAGATCCCCGATGAGTTTTTCCCTCTCTTCTTCAGCCCGCTTGCGCTCTGTGATATCCCGGACATATTCAATTACACCTTCTATCTTGCCTGTTTTGGAGTCCATCAGCGGGAAGGTGAAGAGGTCCAGCCAGCCAACTACTTTATTATCTCTGACCAAAGGGACAACCTCAAAGTCTTTTTGCCCGCTCTTAAGTGTCCGCAGAGTGGGACAGGGCTCGCAGTGCTCGGTTCGACCATGGTAGACCTGGAAACACTTTTTGTTTAAAACGGGCATCCGGCCTGAATACCACATTTCTATGATCTTATTTGTGCGGATAATATTCAGGTCTTTATCCAGGATGCTTATCCCGTCCTGAATGCTGTCCAGAATGTCCTGAAGAAACCTTTCGCTTTCCCTCAGCGCCTCATCTATCCGGTCATGCTCAATCTCTGATTTTTCAAGCGCCTTAATCCGCAGGCGAATTTCGTTTAATTCATTTATGAGCTGCTCTTTTGTTTTATCTATATCCTACATAGTTGTAACAGCACAAATGATATCATACTTTTAGTCTCTTGCCTATTTTAGCCTTGAGGCCGGACATTAGTCAGCCTTTCAGGATAAATAATTGAAGGTTGGTTTTTTAAAAAATATCACTGCTGTCCAAAATAATTTCAAATATACATATTAAGGTTCTCATAATAGAACGTACATAATTTCAATAAAATCCCTCCCAACCTCCCTTTGCCAAAGGGAGGAATATACCCCTCTTTGGCAAAGTCGGAGACTCGACTCTACGAGAGGGGCAAGGGGAGATTTTCTGACAAAATGTCTATCCAATTTTGAGAACATTAGTAAGAAGGCGGGATGTTGAGGAAACAGAATAACGACACCCTGAAAATCAATCCACAAACAATTACAAAATATCACAAATACAGGGTTATCGTTAATACGTTTATTTAACAAAGTCGAGGTCCGACATTTAATAATCATGTCTATTTATTCTGTTTTCGAGGCATTCCGCCTTCTGTAAAGTCTTATTTTGGACAAGTATGATTTAAGACGACAGTTTTTTCTTAAGCAAATCATTAAGCATCTTTGGGTTGGCCTTCCCTTTTGTTACCTTCATCACCTGTCCCACAAAGAAACCCATAAGTTTTTCCTCGCCGGCTTTGTATCTCTCCACCTCTTTAGGGTTTTTAGCGATAATGTCGTCTATCGCCATTTCGATTGCGGATTCGTCGCTGATCTGGACAAGGCCTTTTTCATTGACTATTGCCTCTGCATCCTTCCCTGTTTTATACATCTCTTCAAAGACTGTCTTTGCAATCTTTCCGCTTATCGTGCCCTTATCCATTAATTTGAGCATATCAGCAAGCTGGGAGGGGTTCAAAGCGCATTCCTCTATTGACCTGTTATCTTCATTCAGGAGTTTCATAAGCTCAACCATAATCCAGTTAGAGACAGATTTAGGCTGCCCTCCTGCCTTAACCGCTTCTTCGAACCATTCAGCAGTTGCCCTTTCGGCTGTAAGCATATCCGAATCATATTCCGGAAGACCGTATTCTTTGACGAACCTTTCCCTCCTTGCATCGGGCAGTTCGGGGAGAGACGACCTTATCTCATCAATCTGTTTCTGCTCAACAATTATCGGCACCAGGTCGGGATCCGGGAAATATCTGTAGTCATGGGCTTCTTCTTTTGAACGCATTGATTCTGTTATACACCTGTCGGCATTCCACAATCTGGTCTCCTGAATGACTTTCCCTCCTTCTTCAATCACCTTGATCTGCCGTTTTATCTCATACTCAAGCGCCCTTTCGACAAACTTGAATGAATTTATATTCTTGACCTCTGCCCTTGTTCCGAATTCTATCTGCCCGGCAGGCCGCACTGATACGTTTGCATCGCACCTCAGAGAACCCTGCTCCATATTACCGTCACAGACTTCGAGATACCTGAGAATAGTCCTCAGTTTCTTCATATAGTCAGCTGCCTCCTTAGGGCTTCTGATATCAGGTTCGGACACTATTTCCATCAAGGGAACGCCTGTCCTGTTCAGATCCACAAAGCTGTAATTCCCGGCACCCTCGTGTATATTCTTCCCCGCATCCTCCTCCATATGTATCCTTGTTATCCCTATCTTTCTTATTTCTCCATCAACAACGATTTCTATATATCCATGTTCGCATATCGGATTTTCATACTGGCTTATCTGATAGCCCTTCGGAAGGTCCGGATAGAAATAATTCTTTCTCGCAAACCTGCTGTAAGATGATATCCTGCAGTTCATCGCAAGCCCGGTCCTTATCGCAAACTCAAGCGCCTTTTTATTTAAAACAGGAAGGACGCCCGGCATGCCTATGCAAATCTGACAAGTCTGGGTATTTGGTTCCGAGCCGAATTTCGTCGAACACCCGCAGAATATCTTTGTATCCGTAAGCATCTGCGCATGTACTTCGAGCCCTATAACCGCTTCGTATTTCATAAGTAACTCCTATTACAATTAAACCATAAAAATCTCATTTATCCTTCTCTGCCATTCCTTTTCATCTATCACTTGAATTTCTATCCCCTTTGAAAATTCCTTATTCAACTCTTGCCATTCGACCTGATCTAATGTCTTTTTCTGGTATTCCTTAAGTTCCATTAAATGTCAAAAAAAATGTCTGTTATGTCTGATAAATGTCCGTTATCTTAATTTATACTTACGCCCTTTTTTGTCTCCATTGACATTTGAGTCGTTTGTGAGGCATTTATATTTCCAGTCGCTTTTCCAGCAAGAGCATAATAAGCGTCTCTCCCTATTTTTCCGTGCCTCATAAACATTTTTAATTTTGTCATGTGTAATAGCTCACGCGCGGCAGTCTGCCTTGATACATCACAAAGTTCTTGATATTCCTTGTTCGCAATCCTCCCCTTTTCCTTCACATACATTACCACTTTAATCTGACGCTCGTTTAAGCCTATTTTTCTTAAATTCTCTTCGCCGAGATCAAGAAAATCAAAAGAGTATTCATCCTTGACTGCCAGCTTTGCCTGATGTCTGTATTTTTCCGGAACGGCCTTATCAAAGTTAGTTTGATTTGCCATATACCGCTCGAACGCGCCTGCTTCAAGCTGATTGACAAGAACATCTTTTGTCCAACCGAACTTCTTTGTTATCCTAATGTAGAACTCTCGCTGAATATCATCTTTACAGCGCTGCATTATAATGACATTCTTAGTCCAGCTAATTTCTCCAACCAATGGTTGGAGTTTTGTATTGTTTTTGTACGCTGTGTAAAACTGCCGCATATTCCAAAAATTTCTTGCGGAAAATCCCTGTATGCCCGAAAACTCTTTTTGCAGGTCTTTTGTCGTCAAGTCATTCCCTTTCATTTCCAATCCTGCCTTTTTTCTACTTATCTATACATAAGAAAGCCTGATTAATCAATATGTTAAAAGCATCGGATCCTCGTTCAGTTACATAACCGTTACATAAGCGCTTATGCCCAAAAAGGTATATATTTCGCATACTTTCGGGATTTGCTTTCAGGGTCATAATCCCTAATAAGTTTTGCTTCAATAGTATCTGCAATAATCCGGGATGCAATCGGGTAATTTTGTTCTTCAATCCCAAATCTTTCACGCAAACTCTGGTTTGTCATTAACTCGCCTGAAACATATTTAAGGCATGCGTGCAAATAACATGCTCTTATCTTGCCCTGCTTATCCATTTGCCGTAATGATTTTGGAGCATATAAAATAGTTCTCGTAAAATTATTGTCGCCAATAAACTCTGGTGCAGGCAATTGGAAATACTCACATTCAAATACCACTTTATCAATACCGCTTCCTCGTTCTTCACAGATATTAAGTCTTCTCATGAAACGTGCCAATAGTTCATTTCGGCTTTCAGGACTATGATCAACAAAGCGCAGGGGATCAATCAAGGGCTTGCCGGGATTGGTTATCTCGATACGGTTATCAAAAATTTCTACCATTGGCGAAGTTCCCTTAATGCCAAAATCCTGATGGATGATTGCATTGGCGACCAGTTCACGAATAGCAAGCGGTGAATAAACAGATATCTCTTTTCTCAGCGCTTTTTCTATTACTTCATTTGTCGGCAACTGGTCAGTGATATATTTAATCAATCCTTCAAATCCTATGGCATAGCCCTTTGTTCCTGTCTGCTCCTTCTTTGTTTTAATGCGGCTATTACCCTGATAAACTATTACTCTTACAGCTTTGCGGCTAATGTGTTCAAAATGCTCGATGTTTTTAGCAAATAGAATTCCTCCAAGGTTAGTGATATTCATGCTATGACCATCATATTCAATTATTCTGTCCTGAATCAGGCGGTCAATAATCCCTTTTCGGTTATCGGGCAGAGGAAGCTTAATCATATCAAAATAGCCCGGATAATCTATCAGTCTCAGAACATCTTCTTCACTTGCTTTCTCCAATGCAGATTCTTTTTCAAAAACGACCCGGTTGGTTCGGTTCCATATTTTACGCTCTCGTTCCGGATGGTCGTCCAATTGCTTTTTATAAGAACCGATGCGAATATAAGGCACACCCCTGAAACTTACAGGCATATTTACGGCAGCGTCTACCTTGAAAACGGCGAAGTGCATGCCGTCGTGATCAAATTCGAAAATGTTGAAATCAATGCGTGGATTAAGCTGTGTTGCAAGCCAGTTTTCAAGCTCCTGATTGCCCTTCTTTTCATGCAAGGGTTTAAACTTCGTGCCTATCAGGCGATGAGTTTCATCTTCAATGCCAAAAACCAGGCAACCATATTTCTGTTGATGATAACAGGCGCTATTGGATAATGCCGAAAGATATTCACCTATTTCCTGCGGGTCCCAGTAGTCCACCTTAAACTCTGCCCATTCGCATTCTTTAGGCAACGCCTGCAAATCTTTCAGCAGTGTTTCAAGTTCATTCTGTGTCATTCTATATACCGCTTTTCGGTGTTATTTGTTTATGCAAGAATCTCCTCCCGCTTCATCCCGCCAGTTGGACTTAAATTCCACGTTTTGTGATTCAAGTGATTTTAGCGACTCGTCGATTCGCCGAGGCGAAAAGCCATATTTCCTTTCTTTCTCAATCAAAACTTTCTCCTGTGTCCGTCATCTCTTATCCTGTAATCTTGCCTCAATATCCGAGTCGTGAATACAGGATTAGGTTGTCAACGGCAAGAGACATAACTATCTTTCATAATTGCCTTAGCTCTTTACTTCATGCGAGCCTTAAAAGGTTCAACAATAGCTTCTTTTTCTCGCCTCGCCATTTCTGATACAAAGTCATTATCAATCTCAGAAACTATGCAGTTGATGGGGGTTCCAACTACATCCCCCGTAATGATCATTTCTGCAGTTCGAAATCGTGCGATACTGATATCACGCAAAGTATCAGGTAATGAAGCAGAGTCAAATATGTGTTTTTTATCATCTGAATTTTGAATTCTAAAGATGAAGATTGTTCCGCACTGTGAAAGGGCTGTTGGATCAACCCATCGAGGTCTTTGAGATATTAAGCATAATGTGATGCCATATTTTCTCCCTTCTCGTGCGATCTTTAACAATTCTTCCTTACAATATGACTTATAAACGCTTGGCACATAATTGTGAGCTTCGTCAATAAACAAGATTAATTTCAGATCTGTTTTTCTATTTTTCGCAATTTCAAATAGTTGCCTTAATACAAGGAGCATGGCTATCTGCCTCTCCTCATAGTTATTGTATTCGCTGAGATTGATTATTATGCCTTTTGTAGCTTCTTCCATAATGTCTAAATCATCAGATTTCTTGATTTTCAAATCAAATTCTCTCATTTTACTAAAAGCCTGATATGGTATGGAGAGCTTTTCATTAGGGAAACTCCTATTATGCTTTTTTATAAATTCTTCCAATTTATTTGCCAATTGCCTTGTAGACTGAATTTTTCCTTGATTAAATTCATTAAGAAGTTCTTCTTTTCCTGTCTGTTTTAAAAGTTGTTGCTGACTATTATCCGCCACAGTCCCAGATGGCTTACCTTCACTCGCTGATGTAAGCCAAAATCTTAATTCGCTTTCTTGTTTATCGTCTATGTCATAAATCTTATAAAGCAACGGCAAATATTTTTCATTCAAAAGAGGAAAATAATGACTTCTAATGCTTTTAGGAGAAATAATTTGAGCAATTTTACTCTGATCACCCACATCATAATTACCTGAATATTCACCAGAACTGTCAAACAAGACAGGAACTGCAATGTTAGATGGTACATCAGCGTAATATCGCAGTTTCATCAATTCCACAGCAATTTTCGCGGATAGATATGATTTGCCTGACCCCGTTTGTCCAAGTATGGACATATGCGTTTTAAGCAATTTATTGGGCAATATTTTGAATGGCAAATTGTAACCTTTTAAAATGCCTATGTCTATGCCGTCTTGTCCAAGTTTTAAAGCAAGTCTGATATCATCTTGATCAGCTTCAAAGACATTTGACCCTGGTGCAGGGGGGAAAGGCACTTCAACTTGTTCATTATTACGTATTAGCGCCAATGTTCGCACAGTGCCAACATAAATAGTCCTTGCTGGTACAGTCTCATCCTCATCGCTTACATATTTCACATCCATTGGTCTTTCAAAATAGGGGTTAATTGCTTGCTTATCGCTGACTTCTCCGATGATTTTGGCTCCCTTTGATATATGTTCAGCATTTACCTCCACAAAACGAGCTTTAAAAAAACCCTTCGCAACAAACTGGTAAACGTCAGTCGTTGCCTTGTCCAGAACTTTCCCGATAACCTCAGCCATTATTTCTCTCCAATCATTAGCAGCTTGTCCATTATATCAGTCTCCTGCTTCTTCAGGGATTCCTCAAGTTCATGAGAGCCATAAGGCAACAACAGTCTTGGCTCAGAGTCGCTACCAAAAGATTCTTTATCTGGAGAATCAGGATTCAGAATTTTCCTTATTCCTTCTTTTTTTTCTTCTATTTTGTCACGTAGCAATCCTTGTGTAAACAAGTCAAGTCTCATTGGACGATATTCGCCCCCGCCAGACATAGAAGGCGGCTTATAGAAATAAGTCTGTATTAAAGAATCTTCCGAATCCCCTGGGTAAGGACCTAACAAATCGCTTATGTCACCTGTCATTAATCTATGTATGTCAAAATGTAGTTTTCCCGTTTGGTAGCTCATTACAGTAGTCATAAGATCGGACGGTTCAAAAACGAGAAAACAAATACTGACTCTTTCAAGATTTAGACATAGAGATGATAGCCTGCCTAAGATCTTATCCGATGCTGACTTTTCAATGAAGAATGTGATGTGCTGATTCTCAGCCATATCTTCAATTTCTCGTAAAATAATCTGAGTACATAAATCTGCGATCACCCTCTCATGGCATTGAGAAGCAAACTGCTTCAGTTCCTTGAAAGCTTTCTTTGCTGAAATTAGGTCTTCTTTTTTTACCGCCGTTCCCATGTAATTCTTTAATATAGTAATAGAAGTTCCAAGCTCGTATAGCGTAAAGGGATTCATTTTATGAAATGACTCTATCCGGGGGCTTGACAAATCCTCTTTCCCAGAAGTCTTCTTGTTATATGCTACAACTGGAATAAATCTATACTTAAACTTATCACTTTTCACCAGTTTGAGTATTTCTTCATTATCAAGAGTGTAAGTCTTATGTTTTATGTTTATGATTATTGACTCAAACATTAGAAAATGAAGCTACTCCTTTTTTATTTAACATCTTGTCAAAAAGGTTAAGTGTCTGCCTAAAATAGCTATTGTCTAAATTGCCTGAAAGTGGATATAGATACACAGCATGTTCTTCCGGTGAAGAAATTCCGAACGATGAATCACTGATTGCCTTAGCTGCCTTGCTGGTAGGAGTCCAAGAATCAGGACTGCCGTCTGGAACCAAAATGCATTCAGCAAAAGTTTTTGTACCATCACTTCTATCTATCTCTTTCCTTTTATCGGCTGCTGATAGATATTCAGGAAGTTTTCTCAATTCTATTATGGCTGCTCCAGGCATACGGAATTCAACATCTCTTATTATCTCAGCAATAACCTTTCTTTGTCCCTTCAGTTTCTTATATAACATATTGTCCTCTAATGCCTTAAGTCTGTCTTCATTGTTTATATGATTTAGCTTCTTAAATCCATTTTCCAATCCTTCATAAAAGCTCGTATTTAATATTGTTTCACACGCCTTTATCTTTGTGAACATAAGGTTGACAATTGCCAATTCAAAATTATCATTGTTACTCAAAGTCGCCTCTGTTAGTAAATCATTGAGGGACTTAATAGAGTATCTAATCTTATAATCGCCTAAATCTGGATAATCTTTTTGATCATAAGTTATGTCACCAAGTAATTTATCATTCTTTAAATTTAGGAAATGCACGAAGTAAGTCTTAATTATCAATTTAACTATGCCTTCTAATATTAGAATGCCTGGCTGCAGGTAGAGATTCTGGTACAGATGCTGTCTCGTTTCTAATAGCTGCTGTGCTGCAATAGCAGAAACACCTGAAAAAGCAAAGTAACTCTCAGGGGTTATAGTCAGACCATTCGTTATGTCCTTCAAAAATTGAATCGGGGAGAGAGAAATTCGTCGTCCTGTTGAGTCAGTGTCACGAAATACATAGTCAATCTTATCAGCATCCACAGAACTATTAATTAATGCATCAAGATATCCTACCCCAAAACATCCGTTAACCAGATTTATCAGATCTTTTACCGTATAGTTAAGTGATTCTAACTTCTTTTTTAGGTCTTCGGTTTCAAAAAATTCCAAAATCTTATCATTAGTCTGTAGAACATGCGAATAAGATTCCATATAGCCCGCAGGTTTCCAATTCAATTCTTTAAAAACACTTTCTATTAAGTGTGAAAAAGGTAAGTGCCCAACATCATGTAAAAGTGCCGCAAGTCTGAGAAATTGTTTCTCGCACAGATTTTCCTTGCGCCCTGAGTTTGCAATAGCTCTGTCATAGAGATAACTTGCGATTTTCATGACGCCAATTGAATGATTATATCTATTATGGTATTTAGCAGGGTCAGCTTTGGTGCCAAGCCAATATGATTTTAAACCTAACTGAGCAAAACGATTAAGTTGCTCAGAAAGCTTAAGTTTATCAATTATCAGGTTATCTTCAAGGTATGAGAATTCCTGATTGATTGATTTACGAATATACTCAAGTTTAGCCTTTTCCTCATCTGCAACTCCACTTATGTCAATTGACTGCACTTTTTGATACCAATAACTGTCATCAGTTGCCTGCCTATTGAACTCTATCTTGTAATCGCACGTTGGTAGGCAGCACGCTGAAAGTTTTTCTTTCAGCACTCTCATAAATGAATTAGCATCTACGCCTACGGCGGCGGCATAATGAGTGTCTGGTTTTACCAATTCACGAATAATGTAGGGATACTCTTTCTGTTCTGTAGCCTCGGGCTTGTTATCGACAACCAAAAGGGGGATTTCTCTTTCACTCAGTAGATCGCCAAGAAAAGCTACAATTAGTGGGTCCCATTCTCCACTCATACCAACAACAGTAACCGACCCTGCTCTAAAAGCGAGGAATCTCCATATGATTGAAAGCATGTTTTGCATATCTTTCTCTTTCTTATACGATCCAGGAAAAGAAAGAAAAGAGATACCCGGCTCACCACAGGAAGGACATTGCAATAGTTTTTGACCGATTATTTCGGTCTTACCTTCGTCTGGTTTATCTGAAAATGATCCTATCGAAGCCCATATTGAACGCTCTTTCCCCGTGCCTTTTTGAGGACAATAACCTGCTGCATTGCATTCTATGTAGAGGATGTCACCTCTTATTTGCACTTCTAAAAACTCTCGTTCAGATTCTTTCTCACCATGGTTATAAGTTCTCAAGAAGAATTGTTCGCATTCTTCCACCGTAGGTAACGAAAATGCTCTTTTGCGATGCTCTACTATAGAACGGTATTGAACGAATTCCCTAATTAACAGTCCGTCAAAGTTTAGCGTTAAGCAAACTGCATTGAGTTCCTCGTAGATATCAGCAAGCCCTTGGTGAAAGGCGGTGGGTGAAGCCTTTAGTATTTCATCGAACAGCCATTTGTTTAATTGCTGCCATTCATCTTTAAGTACACTATTTTCCTGAAAAGAATTCAAAAGGCGTGCAATAATACTTCTATCCTTTTTCCCCCGCTCTGAGAGATCATGCAGCATTTTGAAAAGTTCTTCGATATCCTTATTAAGGGTTACTAAACTTTCCTTATTCTTCTTTTTATTATAGAGTTCGCGAAGTTTTTTAACGATATCAAAGATAGTTGGTACCACTGGCACGGATACCCCGCTACCCGTAATAAAAAGTGGAATGAGACCCTTACGATATTGTCTTTGTAATAGGGTTGCCCATTCACTAATTACATTACCATAGCTTTCCTCACTCGGATAAATAACTTTGCCTTTATTCTTTACAAACTCAGGCATATAATGTAAATCATCAATTCGTGTCATTATCCCATCTCCCTCACCACCATTACCTCATTCCCTCTGTGGTCAATGACTTTTTGCTGTTCTATTTTGGGGATAATCACCTTTACTCCACTTTTATCCTTTTCTGCCGTCAAAGTCTCTCCTGTCAGTTTATCCTGAACCTCTATTCCGATAAAGGACAGGTTCTTACCGAATTCCAGAAAAAAATCCCTGAGATTGTCAAGAATCGCCTTGCGAAGTTCTTTTTCAGAAAAGGTTTTTGAAAGGTCTAAAAACTCCAAAATATATTCGTCTTTCAAATGACGGTGAATATCATCTATTGGGACGGCAAGTTTATCCTTTTCTATTTTTACCAATTCGGCGGGTTTTTGAGATAAAATATACCTTTCAAAATAGGCAGAATCAATTTGACGCTGGAGTTCACGAAAAGACCATCGCTCTTTGAGAGACATTTTGAGATAAAACTCTTTTTCCTCAATGTTCTTAGTCTTATTTAAAAGCAGCAGATTATGAGACCAGCTAATTTCTGCGAACAGTGTTCGCAGTTTTGGATAATCCCTGTAGGTAAGATACATCCTTTTGCAATCCCACAAGTTTCTTGAAGATAGCCCGTTCATATCCGGGAATCTCATCTTCAAATCCTGCGCCAGTTTCTCAACAACACCATCACCCCATTTGCTTTTTTCCTGAAGATTAATGATGATTTCGCCAATAAACCAATAAAGTTCTATCAGAAGCTTATTAACAGTTGAGATTGCGTGGTGTTTACTTCCCTCAATTTTCTTGATTACATCGGAAAGAGATTTTTCATAATCATGCTTTTTGCTTTTTATAACAATCGGGGTTCCCATAATCACCCCCTCATCTTATAAATCTCAAACGGCAGTTGGCAGTATTCGATTCCTTTCAGGCCGTGCTTCTCTATTAAATCTGCATCATTTAAATCGAGATATTTTGCAGGGGCAAAGACCAGCCGCTTCTTGCCGGTGAATGGCCCCAGCTTCTTTGCCGTATCAAGAGTAAGTGCTAATTTCTTGAGCTTTTCTATATCCGGCTCGTAAAAGAGATAGACCTCGTAGTCCTCTGTTTCTCCTATGAAGTAGGGATGTCTACCCCCCTTTAATTCCCCCCTTGCTAAGAGGGGACGAAGGGGGACGGGATTAAATTCCTCTCCTGTTGCTGTATAGAAAATGTATCTTGCAAGCTCCATGTAATCAGGGAGCTTCTTCCCTTCAAGTATGCTCTCCATCTCAATCGGCTTGCCGAGTTCAAAAAAGCTAAATGAACCGCCAAGACCATCAAATCCCCCCTTGCCCCCCTTTTCTAAAGGGGGTGACACACCCCTATCCCCTCTTGATAGAGGGGAATTAATTCCCCCTTTGGCAAAGGGGGATTGAGGGGGATTTTTTCCAATTCCTTTGATAACTCGCCTTACCCTCTCAGCAGTAATCTTATCCGCATAGTCCTCACACTCAACTAAGATGAACTTCCGATTGCCGCCATCTTCATTGTTTAAATCTAAAACCGCATGGGCAGTTGTGCCTGAACCGGCAAAGGAGTCGAGTATAATAGCGTTAGGTTCATCAAGCATTCCAATAATTCTTTTAAGCAGGTCAACATTCTTTTCCCCATACGGGAAATTCCATTTTGAATCGTATTCTTGAATATCAGTCCAATTTGTATCGAGCAAAGTAAATTCTGATGCTTTCAGTAAATATTGAATGCCGCCTGATTTAGGATTTTTTCTTAGTGTCCCTTGTTTTATCATTTCTTTTGCTTTATCTTCCTAATACATCCAATGTCTTCCTTTTGGCGGTCGTTTTCCGAAGAGTTCATATTCCATTGTAGGACGTATGCCGGGTGCATCAAAAGCATGCCATCGTTCAGCCTTTTTATGAGTTCTTTGGGGCGGATCAATAAGGCAAGCATCAGACTTTGCATAAAACAGGACTGAATCGTAACCAAAATTTACTGTTCTTACTTTTTCTCTTTCTTGAATATTTTTCTTAACCCTTGAAACTACGAATGTATTCCGGTAGTTATCTTCGCCGTAAATTTCATCCATTAGAGAGCGCAAATGGGCTTCTTCGTTATAATCGATGCTGATAAAAATACCACCGTCATCTCTTAGCAATTCCCTCAGCAACTTCAATCTCGGCATCATCATGCAAAGCCATTTGTCGTGGCGGGTGAGGTCTTCTTTATCTACAACCTTTCCAAGCCACTCCTGCATCATGGGACTGTTGACGCTGTCGTTATAAATCCATTTTTCATTGCCTGTATTGTATGGCGGGTCTATATAGATACATTTGACCTTCCCTGCATAAGTCGGGAGGAGGGCTTTCAGAGCTATGAGATTATCTCCATGAATTATGAGATTGTCATTAAGGCTGACTTTATCCGTAAGGCTTTTATCCTTCTTCGGAACAAGCTGATGATACTTCACCGACAGGTGATGATTCTGAACAAAACTCTTTCCTTTAAAATTCAATGTTGCCATAACTCACACTATCCCCTTCTTCAGCAATAAGGCTTATAATCTTATCGACATAGCTGTCAGGCAATTCCTTTATTTCAATTTCTTCATCTTCCCGTAAACATCATTTCCATGATGCCTGATGCTGAAATCGTCCTATAAAAAATCCACCGCCTTAATCCCCATTTCACGGCAGATGGTCTTCAGATGATTGTCATGATGAAGAATTATCAGTTTATTCTCCTTTGCTATCGAAGCCATAATTATATCGATAGTGGGCATTGTAAATCCTTTTCTCCTCAACAGAAATCCTGACTCATAAGCGATAGGCCATGTTTTCTCTGTTATATTAAAAGTTGCCAATACATCGAGCCGCGACTTTAACTCATCATATTCCTTTTTATCTTTGCAGCCCTGGAGGAGTTCCAGTATTACAAATTTTGTAGTGGCGACGCTGTCTGAATCTATGGCAGTCCTGAGGTAATCCTTCATTTTCTGGCTGCCGGAATCCCTGAAGCTTAGAATCCACGCGGAGGTATCTACAAGTATCCTATCGCTCATGCCTCATCTTCTTGAGATCTTCAAGTGTAAGACCAAAGTCCTTATAGTTTCCTATCAGCCCTTTAAGCTCTTCTCTTTTCTTAAGCCTTAAATATTCAGTAAGGGCTGTGACAATCGCACCCTTTTTTGTCTTTGATTTTGATACCTCCATTACCTTTCTGAGCATATCTTCGTCTATATCAAGTATGGTCTTCATTTATATATACTCCTATTCTTTATTTATATATAAAATTACTACATTTATATTTATTTGTCAATACAAATTATATATATATATTACAAACCCGGTTTCCTTTTATGCCACTCTGTTGACTGTTCATAGGCGTATGCCGCCTTCAATATTGTCTCTTCATCGAAATGCTTTCCTATCAACTGCAGTCCTATCGGCAGATTGGATGAAGTAAAACCGCAGGGGATTGAGATTGCAGGCACTCCTGCAAGGTTCACGGATATCGTAAATATATCAGCCAGGTACATTAGCAGAGGATCATCCGTCTTCTCTCCCATCTTGAATGCAGGCGTCGGCGAGGTCGGCGTCAGTATCAGTTCGACGTTCTTAAAGGCATCCTCAAAGTCGTTTTTTATAAGAGTCCTGACCTGCTGCGCCTTTTTATAGTAAGCATCATAATATCCTGATGATAATGTGTATGTGCCGAGCATTATCCTGCGTTTAACCTCTGCGCCGAATCCCTTAGCCCTTGTATTCATGTACATATCCATAAGATCTTTGTCTTCAGCCCTGAACCCGTATTTGACACCGTCATACCGGGCAAGATTTGAACTCGCCTCTGAAGTCGCAAGCACATAGTAGGTTGCGACAGCATATCCGGAATGGGGCAATGATATTTCAACAGGTATCGCCCCCAGTGATTCGAATTCCTTTATTGCGTCTTTAACGGATTTTTCCACTTCCGGATCAATGCCTTCGATAAAATATTCTTTGGGTATGCCTATCTTCATGCCTTTTATGTCTTTTCCTAAAGCAGAGGTGAAATCAGGGACTTCAACCGGCGCTGACGTGGAGTCAAGAGTATCCCTGCCCGATATGATATTCAACAGTAATGCGGCATCTCTTACATTTTTTGTTATAGGTCCTATCTGGTCGAGGGATGACGCAAAGGCAACAAGCCCGTATCTTGAGACCCTTCCGTAAGTCGGCTTCAGCCCGACAACGCCGCATAATGCAGCCGGCTGTCTGATCGAGCCTCCTGTATCAGAACCAAGCGCTGCAATGCATTCGTCCGCTGCAACAGCAGCAGCAGAGCCGCCGCTTGAACCCCCCGGTATCCTTTTAATGTCCCATGGGTTTCTTGTTGTATGGAAACCTGAATTTTCTGTTGATGAGCCCATTGCGAACTCATCGAGATTAGTCTTGCCTGAAAGCGCATAACCGCTTTCGATCAATTTTGAAGTAACAGTGCTCTCATAAGGGGGAATGAAATTTTTCAATATCTTTGAGGAGCATGTTGTGAGAATACCTTTTGTACACATATTATCTTTTATTGCCATAGGGATACCTGAAAGAATCTTCTTATTCCCTGATGCAATAGCCTTGTCGGCTTCTTCGGCCTTCTTAAAGGCATCTTCGCGGGTTAACGTCACATATGCCTTGATCTTATCTTCAACCGTGTCGATCCTTTTGTAAACCGAGGCGATGATATCCAGAGCTGAGACCTCGCCTTTTTCGAGCATCCTGCTCAATTCAGAAATACCAAGACTGTATAGTTCCAAAAATCCTCCGGGAAAAAGATAAGATTAAAAAGTTTAGCACCCAGGGTCTGAAGTTTGCAAGGCGCTACCTGCTTTTTTTCAGCTTCTCCAGTTCGTCATATATCTTCTTTTCGCAATCAGGGCAGATGCCGTGACTGAATTCAGCTTCAGAATGTTCGCTGACATATGATTCGATCTGGCTCCAATAGCCCCTGTCGTCCCTCACCTTTTTGCATGAAGAGCATATCGGCAGCAGGCCGCTCAACGTCCTGACCTTCGCAAGCGAATCCCTGAGTTCGCTGATGAGTCTTTCACGCTCCTTCTGCATCCGGTTGTAATTGTAGATCTTCCACATATCGTTCATAAAGAGGGAAAGCTGCCGCACATCCGACTCATTATACGGCTCAGCCTTGTTGCCGACTCCGGCCACAACTATTATTTTCCCGTTGTCGAAGACAGGCACGCTCATATGACGGCTTATGTGGATATGGCCTCCGGGGTAGCCTTTTTTGTCCTTCAGGGACTGATAATCATTATGGATGACCGGATTGCGCTGGCGGACACAGTCAGCCCAGACACCGGCATTCTCAAGAGGGTAGTGCTGTTCTTTTTCGGCGGAACATTCCCTGAGTACGTCCTTTGACCATGAATAGAGCCGCAGGCTCTTCTGGTCTTCATTGATGAAATGCAGGTATCCTATGCGGCTAAAAGTCAGCCTGACGCATTCCTCAAGCGCAAAATCGGTCAGTTCCTTCTCAGAGGCATTTGTCATGCGGCTCAGCCTGTACAGCGCGTCAAGGCGGGCCTCGTTCAGGCGTATCGCCTCTTTCGAAATCTCAAGTCTTGCAGTATACCTCTCCTGAGTTAGCAGATACATCCCGATCAGGATGGTAAAAAGCAGGCCGCCAGCGAGAACCCCGAGCATATTCCATGTCACACGACCCGTCTCTCCGGTCCCCATGGAAAATTCCAGCAGCCATTGGCGGTCCGCAACCTCCAGCTTTGTCGACCACTGCAGTCCGTCTTGGTTTCTTTGTCCGGCGCCGTTGCCTGAGTAAAGCAGGGGCCGGTCCGGCTCAGTTGCGTCAGACACGATTATATCGATGTTTTTCGATCTGATATCCTTCAACCCAGCCTCGATGATATCTCCGATTCTAAAGACACCGAGAACAAATCCCGAAAGGCCGCTGCGGCGGGACCGGGGGGAGTCATAAAAAGGCCCTTTTTGATAGACGGGCATAAAGACGAGGACGCCGTATTGCCCGCCGGTCTCCTGTACAAGTCTGATCCTGCCGGAAATGACCATCTTTCCTGTGTCGAGCGCATTTTCAATGGCCTCTCTGCGCGTCTGCTGAGAAGCCAGATCAAACCCGCCTCTGATGTTTCTGAAGAGACTTCATCCAATCGACGAGTTCCTTCCTGACCTCCGGTACGTGCGAGCCTTGCAAAAACTCATTGATGCGGTGTGAAATTAAAGAATTCTTGATAATAACATCCGCATCTTCGATGCGCTCGGTGCGCCAGTCGGTTATCTGTTTGACTTTCAGGTCGGCTATTGCGGAAAGTTCATTCCGGATCGCTTCTTTGATCTGGTCTTTCTGATAAACGTAAAAAAGGCATCCCGCAGTCCCTATGCTGAACGATAGTATGAGGAAAACGAGGATAAGCCGGTATGGAATCGAGACCGCCTTTGATTGTGAAGTCACGTTGTTCATCGCCCTGCTATGGTTCGATCTTCTCCATAAAAAATTTATGATCCAATCTTGAATATTTCTTGTCGTTTACTTTAAAGAGCCTATCACGTAACCCCTTCTCCGTCAATATCAGGATGGGGATACGGTCCACTCCACGAACCCCAATCTTACAAGGTGTTGTCATTGTGTTTATCCGTCATCCTGCATGCCTGTGCGTTGCACGCAGACAGGCCATTTCTTTGGATATTCTGGACAGGAGTGAATACTGATATAATAAAAATCCCGGTTAAGAGTACCGGGACCCTTCATTAATTCGGGCGCTTGACCAAAGGAATTCACAAAACCGGCATTTATATGTTGTTCGAACATTATTCAGGTAATACGGGCAATTCCTACAGGGGTAGGACTTCTCCTGAGAAAGCCTTTATTCACCCCCTGTCTTTTGAACCCATTTCGCATGTCTTTTTTTCGCCCACTCCACGGGCACCGTGCCATAGACCATTATCCTGAATGTCCCGGGATTTGCCAGCGTCGCAAGATAGATATGCAATATAATCACCATTAGCATCAGGTCAAAGCTTATGTTATGGATAAAATGTGAGATCAGTATCCATCTGCGCACCCCGGGTGCAAGCCAGATAACCAGGCCGGATGCGGCAATGGCTGTGCCTGTAAGAAGCAGAAAAAGATAAAATATTTTCTGCCCTGCGTTCAGTTTGTCCTGGACCGGGACATCCGCACCCCTGGAGAAATATCCTCCCCCTCTTAATATCCATTGCATATCGTCGGAGTCAAGGTTGAGCGATACAGGCAGATAATTGAATATCGTGAGGACAAGCGATACAGCAAACACAATACCCGCATAATTATGGACTACGCTCATCTGATTGAAACTCCCGAATAAAGAGTTCATTATCTCAAGATGAAAAAGGAACCCGAATCCGCTTACGGCAAGAATAAAAAAGCTTACAGCCAGAACCCAGTGGTTAAGTATCTCGAATGCGTTTGCCTTTTTTACCATCTGATTACCCATCCTTTTTCACCTCCTCTTCATATTTTTTCGGGCCAAAGGCAACATAGTGAAGCAGCGAAGCTGCAACTGCGCCTCCCAGCCCCCAGTAGGCAAGCGGTTTGAGGACAGTATGCCAGAAGACCACGCTCTCGGGCACAGCAGGTCTTTCATCCATGCCATAGAGTTTCGGCGCATCCTTGAAAGCATATATGGCCCCGAGCCCCTGCAAATCTGCCTCACCGTAAACCTTTTCATACCCCGCCTTCTTAGCAAGCCCTAAAAGGTCTTCTCTCTCTCCATATCGTATAGCGCCGGTAGGGCAGGTCTTTGCACATGCAGGGGTCAGACCCTCTGAAATTCTGTCAAAACAGAGATGGCATTTTGATATCTTGTTGTCTTTGTCGTATCTCGGCACATTAAAGGGGCAGGCCGTAACGCAGAGTCTGCAGCCTATGCATTTTTCCTTGCTGAAAACCACCGCGCCTTCGTTTGTCCTGTAAAGCGCACCCGGCGCAGGACATATCTTCATGCAGCCTGCGTCGCCGCAATGCATGCAGCGCTGATTGACAAAGAGCCACCGGACCGGATTTGCCCCGGAAGGGACTTCGACATATCTTATCCTGTTATATAAATCAGGGATAAGATCAGGAGGGTTGTCAAGGCTCCCCTGATTAACGGTTTTTGTGCCCTCGAGCTGGTTCCATTCCTTGCATGCCGTCTGGCATCCCCTGCATCCTATGCATAACTCCGGCGAAATCAATAATGATTTTCTCGGCATATTACCACCTCCCCTAAGCCTTCTCGACATTGACCATAAAGGCCTTTGTCTCAGGTATCAATGTATTTGCATCTCCAATAGTCGGAGTGAGCAGGTTTGAACTGTCACCGCCGCTTCCGTCCTCCGGATATTGCCAGCCAAAACACCAGGGAAGTCCGACCTGATGGACAGTCGAATTCATTACCTTGAACGGTTTGAATCTCTCCGTCACCATGGCGACCGCCCATACCTTTCCGCGGGCTGATGAGACCGTGACCTTATCACCGCTCTTAATGCCTTTTTCCTGTGCCAGTTCTTTGCTTATCTCCACAAACTGCTGGGGCATCATCTCAAGCTGCCAGGGGAGATGCCTTGTAAGAACCCCGGTCTGCCAGTGCTCGGAAACCCTGTATGTAGTCGCAACGAACGGGTATCTGATATCGCAGCTAAGGAATATATCCTCAGGCGCCCCGCCGCCCTTTGCAGGCATATCGTGCGGGCCTGAAACGCCGTAGAATAATTTAACCGTCGGGTTAATCCTGTGCTTTTTCGAAAGCGGATTTTCCCGGACAGGACTTTCGAGGGGCTCGTAATGTTCAGGGAAAGGTCCGTCAGCCAGTCCCGGCCCGAATATAGCGCCCATGCCGTCTGCCCTCATGATAAACGGATATTTCCCGGCCTTTTCATCTGCCATAGGAGGGGCCGGTCCGTCAGGCACATCACCTTCCCAGACTCCGGGTTTTTTGGTATTTGGGGCCTCCTTTGTTGCATTCCATTTAATGACGGCCCGCTTCGGGTCCCAGGGCCTTCCAGCAGGGTCTACAGACGCCCGGTTATAGATTATCCTTCTGTTGACAGGCCAGCACCATGCCCATTCAGGGAACATGCCGAGCCCTGTGGGGTCGGTCTTTTTCCTACGCGCCATCATATTGATGACCTTGCCTTCCTTCTGTGTATAGCTTCCACTGTATATCCAGTTCCCGCATGAGGTTGTCCCGTCAGCCTGAAGAGTAACAAAGTTTGTGCAAAGCTCTCCTTTTTTCCCGAGCTGTTTCGGAGGAGTGACTTTCTTGTCAAAGAGATCATCGAGATAATATCCGTTGACCTCCTTTGCCACACGGTGAATATCAAGCTTGCTGATCTTGCCGTCAGGGCCTTTATCGCCGTAATTCCACGTTAATTTTAATATCGGATCAGGGAACTTGCCCCCCTGTTTCTGGTAGAGTTTCTTCACCCTGAAATAAAGTTCATTTATTATTTCAGAATCCGGTTTCGATTCCCCCATAGGATCGACGGCCTTGTATCTCCATTGGGCAAGACGGCTGCTGTTTGTTATGCTGCCTTCTTTTTCGACAGACGAACAGGCCGGCAGTTGGAACACCTCTGTTTGTATCTCAGAAGGATTAGTCCCCGGCCCCTTCCAGAAAGAGCCTGTCTCATTGTCGAACAGATTGACATTAACCATCCATTTCAGGTTTGCAAGCGCCTTCCTGACCTTTCCTGCATTCGAGCCGGAACACGCGGGATTCTGTCCCCATGCAAAAAACCCATCGAACTTTCCCTTGAACATCTGGTCAAAAAGCACCAGCCACGACCCGTTCATGCCCTCGTCAAGCTTGGGAAGCCAGGCATACCCGAAATCATTTTCCTTTACGGCATTATTCCCGTAAATGGCTTTAAGATAGCTTGTGATGTATTTCGGTCTGTTTCCCCACCAGTTTACGCTCTTCGGGTCTTTAGTCTTGGGAGTAAACTTATCGATATACGCCTTGAGATCGACGATTGCTGCGGTCGGCACAGGCAGATAGCCCGGCAGGATATGAAACAGAAGCCCGAAGTCAGTCGACCCCTGGACATTCGATTCACCCCTGAGGGCATTTATTCCGCCTCCGGCCATGCCTATATTGCCGAGGAGAAGCTGTATTATGGACATAGCCCTGATATTCTGAGTGCCCACTGTATGCTGGGTCCAGCCCATTGCATACAACTCTGTTCCAACCCTGTCAGGTTTCCCGGTTGATGCATATGCCTTGTAAATCTCAATGAGTCTTTCCTTTGGAGTCCCTGTAATGCTCGATACCCTGCCGATGGTGTAACGCGAGTAATGTTTTTTGAGAAGCTGAAATACGCAATTGGGGTCTTTCAAGGTCGGGTCTTTTTTGGGCAACTCCTTTTCATCCATCTGGATCGACCATGTCTTTTTGTCATATTTCCTCGTCTTATGGTCATATCCCGAAAAGAGGCCGTCGAGTGTCCCGGGCCCCTTGAATTCAGGATTTATGAGAAATGGGGCATTGGTGTAATTGACCACATACTCCCTGAAAAAAAGGTTGTTGTCGAGGATATATTTGATCATGCCGCCGAGGAAGGCTATGTCTGTTCCAGAGCGAATCGGCGCATACAGATCGGCTTTTGCAGCCGTCCTTGTGAAACGGGGGTCGACTACAATCAGTTTTGCCCCCTTCTCCCTCGCCCTCATGATCCATTTCATCGAAATGGGATGGTTCTCGGCCGGGTTCGCTCCCATCACAAGGATCACATCCGCATTCTTTACGTCAATCCAATGGTTTGTCATTGCACCGCGACCGAACGACTCTGCCAGAGCCGCCACAGTTGCGGAGTGTCATATTCGGGCCTGATGTTCTATATAGACAAGTCCCCAGGAGCGAAGCAGTTTCTGAAGCATATAGCATTCTTCATTATCGAGGGCTGCGCTCCCTACATGGGCGATGCCGTCAGTCCTGTTTACGACAAATTCCTTTTCAACTTCCGATTCTTTTCCGTCCGGGCCTTTTTCCTTTACCTTTGACTTTGAGGTGAGTTTGAATGATTTATCGCGCGTCTTCTTGACCCTTTTTGCTATCTCGTCGAGGGCCCAGTCCCATTCGACCTCCCTCCACTCGGCTGAGCCCGGCGCGCGATACCTCGGCTTAGTCAACCTCATCGGATTATTTACGATCTGGTACAGGGACTGTCCCTTGGAACAAAGGGTGCCTTCGCTGATCGGATGGTCAGGGTCTCCTTCTGCATTTACAACCTTTCCATCCCTGGTATGCACTGTGATGCCGCAGCCTACAGAACAGTAGGGACAGATTGAAGCCGTCTGTTTAGTGTTCTTTAACCGGGCTTCCTGTGCCTGAACTGCCGAAGAATCAGCCTCCATACTGAGGGAACTGAGAAGAATCGTCCCGCTTGAAATCTTAAGAAAGTTTCGCCTCGATACTTCCATGGATTACCTCCCTTTTTATGTTTTTCTTTTATATTTTTTTTCAGGAAGAACAGAGAGCAGGATTATATTCCCGTGATCCTAAACGATTTTTGTTTCTTTATTTACATGTGATACCCCTTTTTCATTATTCATGATTACCAGATTGCAGATGAGGATTCTTATGAAAGCCGGAAAGGGTCTGCGGAAATTCTGAAGTTGCAGTAAAATTAAGGAAAATCTACGTTGATATCCCACGCCTTATCTCCCCTGATTAATTATTTATATTGTTCTTATTTTCTTATCCTTATCAGCGCGGCCCGTTTATTTTTTTAAATGATATTCCTTTAAAAGTATAATGTCAAGGATTAAAACAGAAGTAGAGATTCAGGTCATTTCCGGTCATAAGATATTGAATTCAACACTTGATGCCGTGAGCCCGTTCCCTGTCGCATTTATTCCCCGGTATCCTTGCCTGAAAGGTTCTTTATGACCTCCTGAGCTTGTTTCAGGTCTTTCTCCCTGACAATAACCTTGATCTCGCCCATCCTGCCGATGTTGACAGGATAAGGCGTTACCTTTGCAGACCTCAGGACGACCTCGATGCCTCCGCTCTCGAGCAGGTCTTTTATCATCTCCGCTTCAAGCGAGTCGTAAGTTACAAGCAAATCCACCCATTTGTCAGACATAATCAAGCATAAAACTAAAAGAATCATCGTGTCAAAACATTTAAAGCGGTTGCGAATGGTAAGGCTTTTCCGGACATGTATCTGTCTTTAAAAAGCATTTTTTGCTTAAAAAATGTAATATAAAAAACATGTTTAAAAAAGAGCAGAGACACTTTGTCGAAATCTTTGCAGACGGAGCCTGCAGCGGAAACCCCGGCATAGGAGGATTCGGTGCGATATTGAGGACTGGCGACAAATACAAGGAAATATCCGGGTGCGAACCATTGACCACAAATAACCGCATGGAACTGCTCGGTGTAATTACCGCCCTCGAGGCATTGAAAAAACCCTGCAGCGTCAGGATTATTACGGACTCTAATTACGTAGTTAAAGGAATGAGCGAGTGGATGGAAGAATGGATAAGGAAGAACTGGCGTAATTCCCGGAATAAAGAGGTGCTGAACAGGGATTTATGGGAAAGGCTCCTCAAGGCCGCCAGGGCGCATGAAATAGAATGGGTCTGGATAAAAGGACATAACGGCCATAAGGAAAATGAGAGATGCGACCGGATTGCAAGGGACGAGATAAAAAAATGCAGGGAGAGCATGAGAGATGAAAAAGCCTGAACTGCTTGCGCCCGCAGGCGATTTTGAAAAACTGAGAACAGCCGTTCACTATGGCGCCGACGCTGTCTACCTCGGCAACTCAAGGTTCAGCCTCAGGGGGAAGGCAGGCAATTTCGATGATGAAGAATTAAGAGCGGCTGTCGGTTATGCTCATGCAAAGGGGGCAAAAGCTTATGTTACAGTCAATATATTTCCCCATAACAGGGATTTAAACGCTCTTGCAGGATATGTAAAACTTCTTAAAGATATCCGTCCTGATGCCGTCATACTTTCTGATGCCGGGCTGTTCGGCATGTTCAGGAAAAAGGCGCCGGAAATCGACCTGCATATCAGCACCCAGGCAAATATTACGAATGTGGAATCTGCAAGGTTCTGGGAAAGTCTCGGTGCAAAAAGGCTTGTGCTTTCGAGAGAACTGACTATTGATGAAATAAGGGAGATACGCAGGGGGACAAATATTGAGCTCGAGGTTTTTGTCCATGGTTCAATATGCATATCCTATTCTGGGAGGTGTTACATCAGCAGTTTCCTTGCCTCAAGGAGCGCCAATGAGGGGGGATGCGCGAATTCCTGCAGGTGGAGCTACACGCTGATGGAGGAGAAAAGGAAGGGAGAATATTTCCCGGTATTCGAGGATGACAGGGGAACCTATATTATGAGTTCCAGAGACCTTTGCATGATAGACCATCTGCCTCTGCTCGCAGAAGCCGGCATAGACAGCTTCAAGATTGAGGGAAGAATGAAAGGCATAAACTATGTAGCCGGTGTTGTGAAGACTTACATGGAGGCGAACGATTCAATATCAGATGCCGGAAGATACAGTTTGAACATCTCCAGATGGCACAGGGAGCTTTCGATGTTCAGCAGCAGGGGTTATACCACAGGCATGTTTTTCGGGAAGCAGCCTGATTCGGATTACAATTTTGACGGAGAGAGCTACAGGATGAGCCATGAACTTGTCGGGATCATTCTTGAATTAAAAGGCAATACGGCTAAGGTGGCTTTGAGAAACAGACTCGACCTGCATGACAGCATTGAATATCTTTCCCCCGGGCTTGAAGGGGAAAAATTCGATATCGGATCAATAAAGGATGAGGACGGTGCCGATAGAATTTCTGCCAGGAATGAGGACATTATCTTCATAAATGTGCCTGACGGCGTAAGGAAGAACGATCTGATCCGGAGGGAAAAAAATTTCAGGTCCGCACATCAGGAGGCGCGTGCGCTTCTAAGAAAAGGCCTTTAGAATTTTGTTGCAGTAGGGGCTGGCGTTAATTGTAAAATATGGTATATTATACGCACGGTCCGTGAAAAATAATTTAAAAAGAATCTTCGGATTATAAACCTGATTCAGGGAATGGGTGATATGCAAAAAAGAAAGATTCTGGTGCTTGATGATGACCCGTCAGTATGCAATTCAATAAAGCAGGCCCTTCAGTTAAAAGGCTTTGATGTCTTTTTTGAAAAAAATCCTGCCGAAGGCATAGAGAAAGCCAAAGATATAAATCCCGACCTTATTTTTATCAGTCTTCTGCTGTCCGAGTCTAATGGATTGAAGGTCAGCAAATCGATCCATTCAACAGAGGGCCTTGAGAAAGTGCCTGTTATACTGCTTATTTCCTATCAGGGTGAACTGGACCCCCGCTATACAGCGACCATCGGTATTGTTGACGTCCTTGTGAAACCTCCAAAAACTGAAGATATTATATCAAAAACCATGAATATCCTCGGGGAGGCCGCCGGGACGTCTGTGACCGGGATAACCGGACAGGAACCCGAACCTGAAGAAGAGGAGGTTTTCAGTATAGAGGAAGCCGGCGACCTGGATGAGATCGAGGCAGAATTTGCCGAGGATACCGGAGAGGCGCTGGAGACATTGGAGGAAGAGATATCCGACCTCAAAGAGGATTATGAAATCCCTGAACCTTTTGATGACAGGGGCGAAGGTGACAGCGCTGCAGAGTTCGAACCGCCTGACACGGATTTGAAGGCAGGGGGGTTTTTTGATAAAGACATTGATGAAGAATGGCTTGAGGAAGAGACCAAAATGGAAGATATACCTGACAGAACCGGTGGAAAAGAGGTGGACGAGATATTTGAGGAAGAGAAAGAAGAGCAGGAAGAGGACAGGGGCAAAGATTACCTTGCCGAAGGATACTATATTCCTGAAGCCGAAAAGAAGGGGACTTCTGTAAAGAAGATCATCGCTGTTATTGGTTCCCTCGTCGTTGTTGCGGGGCTTGGGTTCGGCGCCTTTACTCTCTGGAAAATGTTTTTTGCGGATACCGGCAAAAATGCGATCGAAACAGTTTTAGAGGAAGCCTCAAAAAGTAAAACAGCCCTCCCTGAAGAAAAAATAACCGAGAACATGCCTCAACCGGACGTGAAAGCAAAGGAAGCGATTCCTGCTATACCTGTTGAGACGGCTAAAAGCGGTGTCGAACAGCCCCGGGATATAAAAAAACCTGAACCTGTCCCGGCAAAACCCGAAACTTCAGTCCCTCCTAAAGATATGCAGAAAAAATACTATTCTGTCCAGGTGGGGGCCTTTGGAAGCGAACAGAATGCAGAATCCCTTGCAGACAAACTGAAAAAGAATGGTTATGACGCATTTATCCAGAAAGATACGACAAGCGGGAACAGGACGATTTACAGGGTTCTTATCGGAAAGTTTGATGAACGAAATATGGCTTCACAGCTTGCGGGCAGCATTCTCCGGAAAGAGGGCATCAGGTCGATCGTCTATCATAACTGAACATCCGGATTGAAAATATTTTTTTCGGGCATAGGCGGAAGCGGCGTGTCTGCAATCGCAGGATTTATGGCAGACAAAGGGCATTCTGTTTCCGGCTCCGACCGTCTGTTTGACGGAAACCCTGACCATTCTCTCTGTAAAAATCTTAGAGCAAACAATATATTGATCGTCCCTCAGGACGGCAGCGGCATCGATGCCTCATTAGATATGGCAGTGTTCAGCACAGCGGTCGAAAAAGACAACCCTGATTTCCTGCGTGCGAAAGAGCTCCGGATACCGCTGAAAACACGCCCTGAATATCTTTCAGAACTGGTATCACAATATAAAACAATAGCTGTTGCAGGGACAAGCGGCAAATCAACAATTTCCGGGATGCTTGCCTATCTGATGCAAAGACTCGGCATGGAGCCGAACTTCATCGGTGGGGGCAGGGTGAAACAGTTAAAGTCCGGAAAGAATGCAGGGAACTATATGACCGGCAATTCCGGCTCGCTTATTATCGAGGCGTGTGAATCAGACGGTACCATTGTAGATTACAAGCCGGCCTGTTCTGTTATCTCAAACCTTGATCTGGATCATCACTCGATAGAAGAAACAGCTGCCATGTTCCTGAGGCTTTCGGATAATACTTCCGGATTCATTATCACAGGCGGCGATGATATGAACCTGGAGTCGCACAATATTCGCGGGTCCAGAAGATTTTCTATTGATACAGAGTCGGAGTATCATGCAACCGATATAGAATATCATCCTTTCAGAACGCTCTTCAAAGTCAACGGACAGAAGTTCGGGCTTTCACTGCCGGGCAGGCACAATCTGTACAATGCTCTTGCATGCATCGCCATTCTTTCAGAACTCGGCGTGCCTGCTGAAAGGATTTCCGGCATTCTTCCGGACTTCTCAGGCATCGAGAGAAGGTTTGACATTCATTTAAATAACGGCAGACATATTGTCATCGATGACTACGCCCATAATCCCCACAAGATCCTCAGCCTTATGAAGACAATGCAGAAGATCAGCGCAAAAGTCTGTTACATCTTCCAGCCCCACGGATACGGTCCGACACGGCTCATGAAAAAAGGATATATCGGGACATTCGTGGATAATCTGAGAGACTCCGACCATCTTGTCCTGCTCCCGATATATTATGCCGGCGGGACAGCCTCAAAGGACATTTCAAGCAGAGACATTTCAGATGCTGTTAAATCCTCCGGCAGATCTGCCGGGACAGTCGGGGACAGGGATGAAGTCTTGAATCTTCCAGGCAAGTGGGAATGTTATGTCGTATTCGGAGCAAGAGACGACTCGCTGTCGGACCTGGCAAAAAGCATTGCTAAAAGGCTGACTTAACTCACTCCAAATTGTCCCCGCACATCTTCCTGCTTTCAGTTGTCTAAACAAACTAAGCCACAGCTGTAACCCTCGCATTAAATCCCCGCCCCTGCAAGTTTCACATTGACAACAGATTTCTTTGGGTCATTTGAAGAGATGCTCATTATCGCGCTTTTCTTGCCTGAAGAAGCTGGTGTAAATGTAGCTGTGATTGTGCATGTGCTGCCTTTTGGTATAACAGTACAATCATTCGTCTGACTGAATTCAGAGGGATTTATTCCTGTGATATCTATCGAGCTTATCTCAAGGTCTGATATCCCTGTGTTTTTTATAGTAACTGTCTTTGCAACAGACGTCTGCCCGACACTTACATTTCCAAAATTAACTGATCTGGGACTGGCTGAGATCTTTGGAGGAGCTGCCTCACCCATAAGTTTTACATTAATTAATGGTTTCTTCGGATCATTTGAAGATATGCTCATCATCGCACTCTTCTTGCCAAATGGAATCTCTGGTGTAAATTTAACTGTGATTGTGCATGTGCCTCCTGTTGGTATAACAGTGCAGTCATTCGTCTGACTGAATTCAGAGGGATTTATTCCTGTGATATCTATCGAGCTTATCTCAAGGTCTGAAAGGCCTGTATTCCTTATCGTTACTATTCTTGCAGGTTCATCACCAACCCTTGCCTTTCCGAAATTGACTGACTTTGGACTGACCGAGATTATCGGTTTACCTGACTGTATTACTGTGAATGTTTTGCCCTGAATGTTTATAGTTCCAGTCCTCTGTTTCGTGCTTGTATTTGCTGAAACTGTGTAACTTGCTGTCCCGTTTCCTTTTCCATTGCTGCTTGAGGTTATCATTATCCATGTCGCCTTGCTCGCTGCTGTCCAGTCACAACTGCTTCGGGCTTTTACTTCTACGCTGCCTGTACCACCAGAGAAAGGGAAGGTTTGGCTCGCAGGGGTTAGGGTATATGTGCATTCCATAGTTCCCGCATACTCATCCGCCCCGATATCCGTTGTTGCCGTTGCATTACTGTCGCCGTCAAAAGGCCGAGGGTCTCCTTCAAAGTCAATAGAAGGGGCTTCATCATCCGTCCCGGTGTCTATACACGGCGAATAATCATCCAGGTGATAGTCCCCTGATGCTGGGTTTTCAAAAAGAGGATCTGTGTTGATATTGCCTCCAAGGTCATAGTAAACGCCGGGATAAGTCAGGTCATTATATATAGACCCTATGTCATTGTATGAGGAATTGATAGTAGTTGTTCCACCTTCCCCGATAATTGAGACATCACCACTGTTTGAAGCAGTATTGCCCCAGATAATATTGTTGCTAAGCGTTATATCAGTAGCTCCTCCATTGTAAGAATATGCTTGTAGACCTCCGCCATTATTAACAGCGGTATTGTCTGTGATAGTGTTGTTACTAAGGGTCAATGTAGTATTGCCCGAATCTTCAGAATGGGCATAAATTCCACCACCATTGTCATTAGCAATATTACCAGCAATGATATTGTTCGTTAGAGTTACTGTTATACTTGATCCGGGATCCTTCGAAAAGATGCCAAGCCCTCCTCCGTAGTTAGTTGCATTATTAGTTGAGATAATATTATTGATAAGAGTTAAAGCTATTGCCCCTGAAGAATAGGAAGCAGCATAAATACCACCACCATACGTACCATACTGACCAACAATCCCTGTTCCATTCTGGATAGTAAAGCCTTCGATGTTGACGGTAATGTTAAAACCAGATACAGCAATTATTGTAAGGACGCTACCGTCACCAATCCCATCCCCCGTAACATCGCCATCTATTATGGTTAGTGAAGGGTCTTCAGCCCTTGATGTAAAAGTAGAGTCCCATCCGCCCTGAAGGGTGAATTCCTTTGAGGTGCTAATAATGATATTTTCATAATAAGTCCCTTGAGCCACTTTGATCGTTGCCCCAGGCCCTGCTGCATCAATGCCATTCTGTATCGTGGAATAACATGGGGAATTTCCACCACAGAGGCCGGATGGTTCTATGTAGAGTACACCAACATTAAATCTTGCATTATAAACTTCACTAAGAATGTTTGTTCCCAATCCATCATCTTTACATACTACGGACCCGATGGTAGAACCTGGGGTGAATAGAAAAGTTACATTATTGGTTTCGGGGCTGATTGGAGATAGAGCTGTTAGATTAACGGTGGCTATTTTCCCATTCGATGTATTGACGCCGGGGGTGATTATACCCCTGGTTATTCCTACTATTCCAAAGGTTGAATCAATTATTTTTTCGGGTTCCATTGTGAAAACGGAGTCAGTCGTATCAATGCTGTTGGCCCGAAAATAAGCAGGATCATATTTGATATAAGCAGATGCCACCACTGCGTTTTGGCCACCAGTATTCATCAAGATATCAACATTAAAGCTTTCACCGACCTGATAAGAACCAGCGTTTGGATAAAGCCACAGGATTGCTTGGTTTTCCTGAGGCGACGCAGATCCTTGAACTTGCGCGTTCAAAGTCGTAGTATTAATGACTTCTGAGGTGAGGGATTGACCTGTAATAGGCAATGGATTGTACCAATTGCTCATCATAATGCCAAAGTCAACTGAATTGACTATTCCATCTTGATTGATGTCAGCTACGGGCTTTGAAGTTGAACCCCAGTAATGCAACAGGATGGCAAAGTCAATTGCATTAACGAAACCATCATGATTCAAATCGGCATTGAATGCTTCGGTATATGAAAAAGTTATCCAGTTCTTGACGCCAGGTACCAGGTACTGATACTGGAAAAACTTGGTTGGCACCAATCGCACATGCACATTTCCATTACCTGCTGGTGCGGTGGATTTGATTTGGCTGTCGTTATAAGATAAAATAGTTGCCTGTGCCCTGCCGAAGTATACCTTGGCGTTTGCGGCATCAGAAAGGTTATTGAATATGCTTCCATTTAGTGCTACCTCGCTCCCTGCCGAACCTGTTGTCGGGGAAATATTGCTTATTGTATGGATAAATATCCATGGCTCCCAATATCCGTAATCATTCGGGCTGCCAGGGACGTATCCCCAACACGGCCCATAGTCCCCAGAATACGAACATGCATTACCTCCTGTTGGATTATGTCGGTACGGTTGGTTTTTTATCTCCAAGTGAACATGCTTGTACCCGCCACCACCAGAGTTACCTACCTGCATGCCACGACTTATATTCTGACCTAGGGACAAAGAGTCCGAAACAGAATCCAAATGAGCATAGAGGCTATAAATAACTCCATTATTATAAATGCTACCTCCCGCAGGCAATGAATGGCGAATTATCACCACGCCTTGCATACCGTGGCTCTTGATTATTTCGCCGTTAAATACCCGAGAAAAAGAATCAGAATGCGGATAAGAGTAATTTGTGTAGGCGCGTACACAACCAAATGCATAGTCTGCAGGACAGAGATTACTGGTTTCGGTAGTGGGTCTGAATATGCCCACTACCTCACCAGTAGCAACAGCATAGACAGGCCCATTAACAGTTGTACCGCTACTATATTCATGAACATCAATTCCTGTATGGCGTTTATCTGTGGTACCTGGTGGACACGCGTCGTCGCGAATAGAATAATCATTGCAATTAATATATGCATTATCCCTTGGCCATTGCCACTCAAGGCTTTGACCTATAGCCAAAGAGGGTAAAATAATAATAGAACCTAAAGCCAATACCAAAAAAGTCAGTGCCCAAATAGCAACCTTTTTCCCCTTATCCCTACTTCTATCTTGCCCTCTTAAACCACCAAATAATCCCTGCCAGTATTTCCAAAACCTCTTTATCTTATCCATAATCTTCCTCCATGATTATTACGAGCCTATATCAATTCCTTGTCGGCAGCGGGTCGCCTCTCTTCCACTCAACCTTTTCTATCCCTAACCCTTCTATCGGATCGGTTTTAAGAAAAGAAGCGATATTTTTAACAAGGTTTTCCTCTATGCTTCCGTCAGAAGGATCATCACTCTCCCGGTGCCCAAAAATAAATGTACGAAACCCCGTGACCTTTCTCTTGATAGAAACAACTGTTTTTACTAATTAGTGCATAAGTAAGGCGACATAGTGTATACGGGGACTAAATTAGGGACACATCCCATATTATATTTCTCATTCCCTACACCACTTTTTAAACCACCAAATAATCCCTGCCAATATTTCAGAAATCTCTTTCTCTTTCCCATGGCTTGTTTTCCTCAAATAATAAGGCTAAATAAAAAATGTGTATAATTCTATTTCCCTTTAACATGGCTTACCCCTGTCTGCTTATTGGTCATTTGATTCTTTAGACGAATTTACATTCACCCCGAAATCATATGCCTCCTCGATATCAGGAAGCCCCATTGCAACACCTGTAAAAGGTGCTTTTATGCTTGCCAGAAAAGCATATTCTCCAGCTTCAAGCTCGTCTTTTGGAGTTATCCTGTAAATATCACCTTCAGCCTCAACAACAAGTTGAATTTCCCTGTCGGTATGAGAACCTGAAAATACGACATAGCGTTTTTCCTTGTTTCTGTGAAAACCAAGCTTAACAAGCATGATTTTTGAAGGTTCAATCCGGGTGTAAAAAACAGGATGTGCATTGGTCACTTTTATATTAGACCCCTTTCCAGCGATAAAGATAAATGTTTCCAGGCTGCTGCTGACCCTGAAAGGGATCCAGGCTTTTCTGTGGGAAAATTCGGAAGTCACTTTCACGGGCAGAATCTTCTGATAACCATCCTCTTTTTTAAGAAGAAATTTTCCTTCCGGTATCTTCGCCGCAAAGGCTGACACTGCCTTGGAAGGATCAGATTTTGTCTCTATCATTGCTGTTATAATTTTTGTGCTTACACCCATCTTCTGTAATTTCGAGAGAGCCTCTGGAGAGGTATCATAGCTTCCTTTTCCTGCGTTAATTTTTGCAATAATGATGTCATCGGCAATTCCAAGTTTCACCATTTTTATAACCGACTCATTTGTGAGGATTTCCTCAGCAAATGCACAAATGGTAACGCTCAAGAGTATTATGGTCATTATGACAATATTTTTACTTCGCATAGAGATAATCCTCCTTTCTACTGCTTTCACTTTTATTTCAGATAGTTATATATCATAAAAGCCTCCTCATGCCTGCTTTTGACCAAAAGGTTGTTTTTATGGTAAATTTCAAAAAACATCCCATTAAAAAGGAGATGATAAATATGGGAAGGGATTTATAGTGTCAGGTCGGGCTATAATCAAAAAGTGTGTAAATAGATAAAAGGCGGTGTATCCTAATATGTTGTTGAACTGGAAATCAACAAAAGGAGGAGACACCACCTATGAGAAAGGGTATCACTGAGGCGGCGAGGCCGTCAAG
>JBFMDL010000006.1:0-56737 GCA_040753635.1 Nitrospirota bacterium
TTTTATCATTGTCTTACCTCCTTCGGGTTTTTTGTTCACCTTTTGGGTGATATTTTATATCACCCAAAAACATTAAACCAGAAGGAGTTTTTCTTTTTAATAGAATCCTATCTCTATTTCAGGGATTATATTACAAGTCTTGAAAAAACAAGAAAAAATTAGGTAATATTATTACTCAATCTTAAATCGGGCCAAATCCAGCAGAGACCGGTTTTTTGAAAGCTCTAAAAGGACATAAATGGGCGAACTTGACAAATTCAGAGGCAAAATTGATGAAATCGATGACGAGATCCTCGACCTGCTCAATCAACGCGCTAAAACGGTTCTCGAAATCGCAAATATCAAAAGAAATGAGAAAGTAAAATTTTACTCGCCGGAGCGCGAACGCCAGATACTCGAAAGGCTGACAGCAAGAAACAAAGGGCCTTTTCCTAATAGTGCGCTGAAACCCCTTTACAGGGAAATTCTCTCCGCCTCGCTTTCGCTTGAGGAACCTTTAAAGGTTTCATGTCTTGGGCCTCTTGCCACATTTTCCCATCTTGCCGCCCTCATGCATTTTGGTTCGTCTGCCGACTTCATGCCCCTTGAAAGTATAAAAAGGGTGTTCGAATCTGTCGACAAAGGGGATGCTGAATACGGCGTGGTCCCTATTGAGAACTCCACCGAGGGCGTGGTGAGTTACACACTGGATATGTTTATGGACTATGACCTCAAGGTATCAGCAGAGATAATGCTGGAAGTTTCTCATAACCTGCTTTCAAAAACCGGCGACAGAACAAAGATCAAGAAAATCTTTTCTCTTCCAATGGCTACTGCCCAATGCAGAAGATGGATCGAATCCAACATGCCGGGCATTCCGGTTCTTGAATCGACCAGCACTGCAAAGGCTGCGGAGCAGGCCTCAAATGATGAAGAAGCCGCTGCAATTGCAAGCGAGCTTGCAGCGAAGATCTATGATCTCTATTTCGTCGAAAAAAACATAGAGGACAACAGGCACAACGTCACCAGATTCCTCGTGATTTCAAAAGAAATTCCGCCCAGGACGGGGAATGACAAAACCTCGATAATGTTTTCCATCAAGGACAGACCGGGTGCTCTCTATGATATTCTTCTGCCGTTCAAGAAGGCCAAGATTAATTTAACAAAAATAGAATCAAGACCATCTAAAAGAAAGGCATGGGAATATATATTTTTTGTTGATATGGAAGGCCACATCGAAGACAAGAAATTAAAAAAAGCAATAGAATCGCTCAAAGAGGGCTGCCTTTATCTTAAAGTGCTCGGTTCATATCCGCAGGGTAAAATACATTGATCCGTCCGCCAGAATATGTCTCAAGCATACAGCCTTATATTCCGGGCAAGCCGATTGAAGAACTCGAAAGGGAAATCGGGATATCCGGTTCAATAAAGCTCGCATCCAATGAAAATCCTGTCGGCCCGTCTCCTTTTGCGCTGGATGCCATTAAGGACTCTTTTGCAGATATCAACAGATATCCGGACGGCAGCAGCTTTTATCTTAAAAAAGCACTATCCGACAGACTTTCAGTCAGTGAAGATGAGATAATAATAGGGAATGGTTCTAATGAGCTGATAGATATTGCGGTGCGGACATTTTTGCAGGCCGGTGACGATGCTGTCATGGCCGCCCCTTCTTTTGTCGTATACTCCATAGCTGTGAGAGCTGCAGGCGGAAATCCTGTGGAGGTGCCGTTAAAAAACTATACCCACGACCTGGTCGCAATGGCAGATGCCATTACACCAAAGACCAAAATGCTCTTTATAGCGAACCCCAATAATCCTACAGGAACTATAAACAAAAAAGATGATTTTGACAGGATGGTAGGGAGTATTACATCTGATATTCTTCTTGTTGTTGATGAAGCGTATTATGAATATGTCTTGGACCATGATTTCCCTGACACCATGAAATATTTACGTGGCGAAAAGAACCTTCTTATATTGAGGACATTCTCGAAGATATATGGTCTTGCCGGTCTCCGGCTGGGGTATGGTTTGGCTAAAAAAGAGATAATATCCGATATGAACAGGATCAGGGAACCTTTTAATACAAATACCATAGCCCAGAGGGCGGCGATAGAAGCCCTTAAAGACAAAGGACATGTTTCACTTTCCAGAGAGATAAACGAGAAAGGCAAAAAATACCTGTATCGTGAACTTGATTCCCTCGGGATTAAATATATTCCGACTGAAGCCAATTTTATATATATATTGCTCGAAAACGACGCAAAATCATTATATGAAAAGCTTCTGAAAAAAGGAGTTATTGTAAGACCGGTCGGACCAAAACAGATAAGGGTAACAATCGGTCTCCCCGAAGAGAACATACGGTTTATAGAAGCGATGAAAACAGTTTTTGGCATGTAGCCGGCGGCTGATGCGAAATTCACTGTGAGCTAAACAAGGAGGAATTACATATGGATATAATCGTTCTGAAACAGGATGCAACCGAAGAAGAAATAAGGCATTTAATAAAAAAACTGGAAAGCCGGGGCCTGAAAGCAAATATTTCAAAAGGCACTGAAAGGATAATAATCGGCGTTATTGGGGATACGTCGAAAATAACAGAAGAAGAGGAAGACGCTATTCGCGCAACTACAGGCGTCGAAAATGTAGTAAGGATATTAAAACCATATAAACTTGCAAGCCGTGAGTTCAGGAAGGAAAATACAGAGATAAATATCAGGGGCAACATTATCGGAGGAAAGAAAATTCCTGTAATGGCAGGGCCCTGCGCTGTCGAGAACAAGACCGTACTGATGAACATCGCCGAAAAGGTTAAAAAAGGGGGCGCAGCATTCCTGAGGGGCGGGGCATATAAACCGAGGACATCGCCTTACTCATTCCAGGGACTGGGCGAAGAAGGGCTGAAATATCTTGCCGAGGCAAGGGATAAAACAGGGCTTCCGATTATTACCGAGATAATGGATCCAAGGGATCTCGATGTAATCCAGGAGTATTCCGATATAATCCAGATAGGGGCGAGGAATATGCAGAATTTCAGACTTCTTCTGGAAGTGGGTTCGGCAAGAAAGCCCGTTTTGCTTAAACGAGGTCTTTCTGCAACGATAAAAGAATGGCTCATGTCGGCTGAATATATAATGTCAAGAGGGAATCAGAATGTTATGCTCTGTGAAAGGGGGATCAGGACATTCGAAACCGCAACAAGAAATACTCTCGACCTCAGCGCAGTACCTGTGCTGAAAAAACTTACCCATCTGCCTGTAGTCGTTGATCCAAGCCATGGCGTGGGTAAATGGGATCTGGTTCCTCCAATGGCAAAAGCCGCAGTCGCTGCCGGAGCAGATGCCCTTATTATAGAGGTCCACACAAATCCTGAGGAAGCTCTTTCAGACGGCGAGCAGTCTCTCAAACCTGCTATGTTCGAACAACTGATGAATGAATTAAAGCCAATAGCTGCAGCCGTTGGGAGGGAAATATAATCACAGGATTATGGAAAAACCGAAATTCAATAAAATCACTATCCTCGGTGTAGGCCTGATCGGTGCTTCATTCGCCCTTGCGGTTAAAAAGAACGGGCTCTGCGGGGAAATTGTCGGGTTCGGCAGAAATACTGAGAACCTTATAAGGGCAAAAGAAAGAGGCATTATAGATTCTTTCGCTCTATCAGCTTCAGATGCCTGCAGGGACTCTGATTTGATAATGTTTGCAACGCCTGTAGGCGCCTTTCTGGATCTGGCAAGGCAAGCCCGGTCTTCCCTGAAAAAAGGCGCTATAGTGACCGATGCGGGCAGTGTAAAAGGCAATCTTGTATATGAAATGGAGAAACTAATGCCTGCGGATGTCCACTATATCGGAGGACATCCTATATCAGGCAGTGATCGTTCGGGGATGGATTCTTCGAATGCCGAGCTTTTCACAAATTCGAAATGCATTATAACGCCCACAGAAAATTCCGACCCCGTCGTTCTGAAAATAATCGTTGATCTATGGATGATTCTCGGATCAAAAGTCATAAAAATGGATCCTGAAAAGCATGACAGGATATATGCTGCTGTCAGTCATCTGCCGCATCTGATCGCTTATGCTATCGTCAATTCAGTGGCGGATGTCGACAGTTCATATCTTGAATTCTGCGGCCAGGGGTTTAAGGATACAACCAGGATCGCTTCAAGCTCGCATGAACTCTGGAAGGATATCTGCCTATTGAACAGGGACAACCTTATCGAAATGATCTCGGTTTTCCAGCAGAACCTTGACCGGTTAGGCCAGTATCTCAGGGCATCTGATTCCGATTCCCTCGAAAGGGAGTTCAGGAAGGCCCGGACACTGAGGGAAGGCATTGGACAAAATTGAAATCAGCAGGGCCAGAATATTTAGAGGTGAATTCTCTCCTCCGCCTGACAAATCTATATCGCACAGGGCGGTAATCCTTTCGTCCCTTTCAAAGGGAAAGAGTTCAGTCAAAAATTTACTAAGGGCAAAAGATACCGAAAGCACAATAAATGCGTTCCGGGCTGTCGGCATCAATATAGTAGATCAAGGCGATAACCTGATAATATACGGCAAAGGCCTGCACGGATTGTCCGAACCCCGGGATATTATTGATTGCGGAAATTCCGGAACAACAATACGGCTTGTCTCGGGCGTCCTGTCCGGCAATCGTTTCTTCTCTGTGCTGACAGGCGACAGTTCTCTGAGAGCACGGCCAATGGCAAGGGTTATAAAGCCGCTCAGCCTGATGGGAGCTGAAATCATCGCAAGGTCCGACAATCAGTACCCGCCTATAGCTATAAAAGGCGCCAGATTGAATTCTATAAAGTATTCAATGCCTGTTGCAAGCGCGCAGGTGAAATCATCAATTTTACTCGCGGGGCTGTATTGTGATGGAGAGACGGAGATAGCAGAGCCTGCAAAATCGCGCGATCATACCGAAAGGATGCTTCCCGCCTTTGGCGCTGATATAGAAGTAGACGGGCTTAACGTCAAAGTTAAAGGCGGCAGGGATTTATCGCCGGTGGAAATTAAAGTGCCTGGTGATTTTTCGTCCGCCGCTTTCTTTATAGTCGCATCATTGCTGATCCCCGGCGGAGAAATTATCGTAAAAAATGTCGGTATTAACCCGACGCGTACAGGGCTTCTGGAGGTTCTCGGGAAAATGGGGGCTCATATCGAAATAACAAATCTGAATGAGGTCTCGGGCGAACCCGTAGGGGATATATATTGCAAATGTGTTTCCAGATTAAAGGCGGTCAGGTTATCCGAAGAAGCCATCCCTTCGCTCGTTGATGAATTCCCTGTATTATGTGTTGCTGCTGCATTGTCAGAAGGGACAACAACTATAAGGGGAGCGCGCGAGCTGAGGGTAAAGGAATCCGACAGGATAAAATCGATAACCTCTGAGCTGAGAAAAATGGGGGCTGAGATAGAAGAGTATCCGGACGGTCTCAGCATAAAAGGTTCCGACACTTTGCACGGCGCCGAGGTGGACAGTCATGAAGACCACAGGATAGCAATGTCAATGGCGGTTGCCGCATTGACTGCAGAGGGCAAAACAATTATAAATGGAGCATCGTCTGTTGAAATATCATTCCCTGAATTTTTCAGTCTCGCAAAGAGGCTTTCCTCTTGAAAAAAGTCATAGCAATAGACGGCCCTTCCGGCGCCGGCAAGAGCACGATCGCAAAACTTATTGCCGAAGAACTCGGGTTCGCATACCTTGATACCGGCGCACTTTACAGGGCTGTTGCCGTTAATCTGGTAAAACTGGGGCTTGACGAGACCGCGTCTGACGGGGAAATCTCCTCGAATCTTAATAAAACAAAAGTTGAATTCAGGAATGGACGGGTTTTTCTGAACGATAAAGACGTCTCTCAGGAGATCCGCTCCCCTGCGGCGGGCCATTATGCATCCGTTTACTCGGCAAGAAAGCCCGTACGGGAATATTTAATGAAGGCGCAGCGTGATGTTTCTCTTAATTCCGACCTTGTAGCCGAGGGCCGGGACATGACAACCGTTGTTTTCCCTGATGCGTTCAGGAAATTCTTTCTGGATGCCTCTGTTGAGGAGCGTGCAAGAAGGCGAACTCTCGAGCTTATTTCGAAAGGCTTTGATGTGGATGAGGAAAGCATTCGCAAGGACATAATTGAAAGAGATGCCAGGGATTCGGGCCGCGATATAGCTCCGTTAAGAAAACCGGCTGATGCGTATCTGATCGACACTACGGGTCTTTCAATTGAAGATGTGTTTGAAAAAATGATAGGAATTATCAGGGATTCCAATCAAACAAAAATTAAAACCTGCATTAAAGGAAATGCAAATCAATGACTCAGTCGATCCTGGACAGGGGACCATATTGGAGATAATCGTCGCCAAAAGAGCCGGGTTTTGCTTTGGCGTTAAGAGGGCTATAGATATCACGTTTGATATCGCGAAAAAAAACAGGGAAGGAGTTTATACTCTCGGCCCTCTGATTCATAACCCCCAGGTTATCGAAAGACTGAAAAGCGAGGGTATTTTCCCTGTAGACATGGATGATATCGGGAAAAGGGATATAAAGGCTATGATAATAAGGACGCATGGAATCCCTTATCATCTGCATGATAATATGTTAACATATGGCTTCAAGTTGATTGATGCAACCTGTCCCTTTGTGAAAAAAGCGCAACATTATGCTAAACTTCTTAAGGAAAGCGGTTACCAGGTAGTTATTTTGGGAGACAGCAATCATCCTGAGGTAAAAGGACTTGTGAGCTATGCAGGCGAAGATGTCATCGTTTTGGACGAAAACACTCCGCTGCCGAAGCTCAAATCAAAGGTGGGCATAGTTGTCCAGACTACTCAGCCGGTAGAAGCCCTGAAGAAAGTCCTTTCGAATATCATTGAGCATGTTAAAGAGGCAAAAGTATATAATACCATATGCAGTTCAACTGCCCTGAGATTGAAGGAAACTGCGGATATGGCGCGCAAGGTGGATGTCATGATCGTTGTCGGCGGGAAAAACAGTGCAAACACAACCCAGCTTGCAAATCTATGCATGTCTTTAGGTGTGAAGACTTATCATGTTGAGACGGCATCCGAGATCGAGAACGAATGGTTTGATAATATCCGGAAAGTCGGCATAACCGCAGGGGCATCCACACCTAACTGGATTATTAAAGAGGTTGAAAAAAGAATCAGATATATAGGAGGGTAATCCTGTAATGGAGATTAAAAACAATGAGATGGAAAAGCTTTACGCAGAGACTTTCCGCGGCATCAGGGAAGGGACGATCCTTTCAGGGAGAGTTCTCGATGTAAAGCAGGATGGAATTATAGTAGATATCGGTTACAAATCGGAAGGATTTATCAGCGCCGATGAATTTTCCGAAGAAGAAATACATTCTCTGAAACCGGGCGATCAGATTGAAGTATATATAGAGCAGATCAGAGACTCCGAAGGAATCGTGAAACTTTCCAAAGAGCATGCGTCCAAGATAAAAACATGGGAAATAATAGAAAAGGCTTCACAAGATGGCTCCCGCGTTGAAGGCAGGATTACGGAAAAAACCAAGGGGGGGCTTACTGTTGATATCGGGGGTGTTAAAGCATTTCTCCCCGGCTCACAGATCGATATAAAAATAGTTAAAGACATGGACAGCCTTATAGGCAAAAAAATGTCATTCGTTGTTTTAAAGATCAACAACAAGCGCTCGAATGTAATAGTCTCAAGAAGGGCTGTGATAGAAGAGGAACGGATCAAGCAGAAAGGCGAAACCATCGGAAAGATCAAAGAAGGCGCCCTTTTTGAAGGTATTGTAAAGAATATAACAGATTATGGTGTTTTTGTTGATCTGGGCGGTATTGACGGCTTATTGCATATTTCAGACATATCCTGGGGCAGGATAAATCATCCGTCGGAATTCTTTGTTATAGGCGATAAGATAGAGGTACTGGTTCTTAAATACGACGAGGCCAGCGAAAGGGTAACACTCGGATATAAACAGAAACACCCGGATCCATGGTCAAAGGTCGATGAAAAATATCCGGTCGGGAAAAAAGTAAAAGGCAAGGTCGTCAGCATAACAGATTACGGAGCTTTTGTGGAACTGGAAGAGGGTCTCGAAGGGCTTGTCCATATCTCGGAAATAGACTGGCTTCCCCGCATGAAACACCCTTCCAAGTACCTATCAATAGGCGAAACCGTGGAAGCAGTGGTTTTGAGAGCAGACAAGGAAGAGAGAAAACTCTCTTTAAGCATCAGACAGACAAAGCCGAGTCCATGGGAGATTATCAGACAGAGGTATGAAGTGGGTCAGAAGATTTCAGGCAAGGTGAAGAGCCTCACTGATTTCGGAGCATTTATCGGGCTGCCTGAAGGAGTTGACGGACTGATCCACATATCGGATCTTTCATGGACAAAACATATAAAACACCCTTCGGAAGTCTTGAAAAAAGGTCAGAAGGTAGAGGTTGTCATTATAGGGCTCGACCCGGATAACGAAAAAATGGCGCTCGGCCTGAAACAGTTGGAGCAGGACCCATGGCTTGACCTTATCCCTTCGAAATTCAAGCTTGGCGATGAAGTAAAGGGAAAAGTTCTGAGGGTTACCGACTTCGGCATATTTATAGAACTTGAAGGTGGAGTTGAAGGACTCATATATTCTTCCGAAATTATCCAGCCGGCTGAAGAAGGAGCTGAAATAAAAGAAGGTGATGAAATCCCGGCAAGGATTATTAAAATCGATCTCGAAGAAAGAAAAATCGGCTTAAGCATGAAAAATTTGAGATCGGCAGACAAATGAAAAAAGCCTGTCTTATTATAACCGGGCTTCTCATTTTCCTCATTGTGCTGAGCCTCGTTCTTGTATTATTCCAGAAAAATATTCCATTGAGAAGCAGAATAGCCCTCGTGAGGCTTGAAGGCCCGATACTCGATTCAAAGAAAAAAGTTGATGAAATCAGGGAATATGTGAAAGATGCATCGATAAAGGCCATTGTCTTGAGAATCGACAGCCCCGGCGGGGCGGTAGCGCCTTCACAGGAAATCTACGAAGAAGTAAAAAGGTCCGCTGCTAAAAAGCATGTCATAGTTTCAATGGGTTCCATTGCCGCATCAGGAGGATATTATATCTCTTCTCCTTCTACAAAAATTATTGCCAATCCAGGGACCCTTACGGGCTCCATAGGTGTTATTATGGAGATACCGAACATAGAAGGGCTCATGAATAAAATCGGCATAAAGACAGAGGTGATAAAAAGCGGCAGGCTTAAAGATATCGGCTCCGCTTTCAGGGGCATGAAGCAGGAAGAAAGGGATATCCTTCAGGGGGTTATGGATAATGTGCATGAGCAGTTTATCAGGGCTGTCTCTGAAGGAAGGAAGCTGAAAATAGAGGAAGTCAGAAAAATTGCTGACGGAAGAATTTTCACAGGCGAGCAGGCGGTCGGATACGGGCTTGTCGATGAACTCGGCACCCTTGAGGATGCAATTAATGCTGCTGCAAAACTTGCCGGGATCAAAGAAGAACCCGAAGTCGTGACCAAGGAAGAAAAATTTTCATTAATCGATATCCTCAGAAATAAATTTCCCGGTGAAATAACGGATGTTTTTCCCGCTTTAAGAATAAAATATCTCTATTCACCTTAAAGGAGGTTTTATGACCAAATCAGTTCTTATCGAAAAGGTAGCAGAAAAGATCGAGGGTCTCACGAGAAACCAGACAGAAATAGTGGTCGATACCGTATTTGACAGCATTAAAAAAGCGCTGATAAACGGAGAAAAGATCGAGATCAGGGGTTTCGGGAATTTCCGCTTAAAGACGAGGAAACCAAGAAAGGCAAGAAATCCCAAAACAGGGGAAAGCGTTGATGTCCCGGGTAAAAAAGTATTGTATTTCAAGGTCGGGAAAGCGCTCAAGGAAGCGTTGAACTCAAGACAGTAATGCTTCTTGCAGTTGCAATGCAATGCCGTAACGGTTTTCCTTGACATAACAATTTTGAATATTTAGTATATTTTACTTATGAGATACAAAGTACTTCTTGTAGAAGATTCAAAAGCTGTGCAGCAAATGTACAGGAACAAGCTGACATTTGAGCAGTATCAGGTTCTTACTGCAGACAATGGAATGGAGGCCATCAAGATCTTGTCGCAGGATAAACCGGACATTATATTGCTCGATCTCATGATGCCGATAATGGACGGCTATAAAGTCCTGCAGGTCATAAAGACAGACCAGAAACTTTCCAAAATACCTGTTCTGGTATTCTCTGCAAAAGGCCAGCCTGAAGAAGTAGAAAAGGCATTGAATCTCGGGGCAGCAGGCTATATTGTCAAAGCAACCACAAAACCAAACGAGGTTATTGAAAAAATAAAGACCGTGCTAAGTAAAACTCCTTCGGAACAGACACTTACTCATTACAGCATTGAAATAAGAGAAGACGCATATGACGCAAAAAAACTGTCGGATGATTTCAAGCTCCAGAATTTCAGGTGCATGTCCTGCCAGGCCCCGATGCTGCTTGACCTGATCCCGGACTTTTCACATGATACTCCTTGGTTTTCAGGAAAGTTCTTCTGTCCCAGATGCAATAGATAGAAACATATAGATCCTCTAAAATTCTGTCATACCAATGGTAAAGATTAATCTGAAATCACTCTCGAAAGATGGGATATTTGATTTTATCGAAAGTCTCGGGCTGCCCCGATACAGGGGTGAACAGCTTATACACTGGATCTACAAAAAAAATGCCGCTTCAATAGATGAGATCTCAGAGTTTTCGAAAAGTCTCCGTAATACACTCAACAAACATGCCTTTATCAGCAACCTTGAGCTTGTAAAAAATTTAAAATCCCGGGACGGGACAGAAAAATTTCTCTTCTCTCTGAATGACGGCCAGACAATAGAAACCGTCCTGATACCTGACAAAGGCCGCCTCACATTATGTATATCTTCACAGGTAGGTTGCGCATTGGGGTGCCGCTTTTGTCTGACAGGGAAGCTTGGTTTTATAAGAAACCTGAAGTCTTTCGAGATTGTGGACCAGATAACAACTGTTCAGAGGATCATCATGCCGAAAAAGATAACAAATATTGTCTTAATGGGAATGGGCGAACCTCTGCTGAATTTTGACCGGGTAGTTGAAGCCCTCTGGAGAATTGTACTCTTAGTCGGTATTTCCAAAAGGAAAATAACCCTGTCCACAGCGGGGATAACGCCCCGGATCGAGCTCTTTTCAAAAAAAGCCCCGGAAGTAAATCTTGCCGTTTCACTGAATGCGACAACCGATGAATCAAGGGACAAGATAATGCCTGTAAATAAAAGATATCCCATCAAGTCGCTGCTTAACGCATGCAGGAACTTTCCTCTCAGTCCAAGGAGACGCATAACATTTGAGTATGTATTGATTAAGGGATTAAATGACTCCAGGGAGGATGCCCTGCGTATCGTCAGGCTGCTGAAAGGCATCCGTTGCAAGGTAAATCTTATTCCTCTGAATCAATCCGGATCTGATTCCCTCAAAAGACCTTCGGAAAGGACTATACTGGAATTCCAGAAAATACTGATGCAAAACAATATGACCGCGCTTATAAGGGAAAGCAAAGGGAGTGATATACTTGCTGCATGCGGTCAGCTCAGAGGCGGGTCTTAGACCTGCTACTGTTTAGGCTTATCCAGATAGCTGTTTACAAGTCTGATCAGTTCCTGAGTCTGTATCGGTTTCGGGAGGTAAGCATCTGCTCCAATCGAAAGCGCCCTTTTTCTGTCCTCCTCCGCGCCTTCTGTGGTTATGATAATAATGGGAATATTTTTATATGCATTGTTGCCGCGCACAAGGCTGACTAATTTAAGACCATCCATTACCGGCATATTTATATCGGCAAGAATAATATCAAATTTATCGGTCGACATTTTTTTCAGGGCGTCCACACCGTCAGTGGCCTCGATAACATGAGAATCAGGTATTCTTTTCATCGCAAAACTTATAAGCTGCCTCATCGTTGGTGAATCTTCAACCACCAGTATATTAGGCATAATGTTACCCCCTATCTCCTCGGCTTCTCTTTAAGAAGATCGAGAAAACTCTGTATTGTAGTAAGTTTTCTCTCTGACTGAGTATACAACCTTGAAGAAAATATAGCTGTAGCGGCATGTCCTGCCAGCAAATTGAATAATTCGTAATCCATGTTCGTAAAACCGGATTTCTGTGTCAGCAATGTATAGATCGAAATAACTCCGATCACATGCTCTTTTATCTTCAGAGGTATGCAGACAATAGGCTCGGCGGGATTGAATTCCTTTCTGTAATCCAGATTTTCCGTAAAATAACTTTCGCCTTCCTTGGCAACAGAGCCTATAGTGCCATGCCCTATCTTTACTCTTGGGGCATCTGAAACACTCATGCCTTCGGACGCAACAGGTATAAGTTCATTGGTTTTTTCATCAATAAGAAGAATCGCGAATTTTTCCGCTCCTATCAAATTGATCACTATCTCAAGGACAATCCTCAAAACTTCGGAGAAATCCAGCGTGGAATGAAGCTGATAACTTGCCACGTAAAGATTGGCAAGATTGTTATTCTCCTCTTCGACTTCTATGTATTTTGACGCAAAATCTTTATTTTCCTCTTCAACCTGTCTGAATCTTTCTCTGATAGAATTTATTTCATCCTCGAGCATCTTGATTCTGTCTTCATAAAGTTTGATTCTTGCCTCATCTCCGGATCTTTCCATTAACCCTTCAAGCTCGGCTATTTTGTATCTCAGCTTCTCGTTCTCCTTCAAGAGTTCTTTTGTGAATTCCTCCCCCTTTCTGAACATCTGAAGGAATTCATCGGCTTTTTTTATAACATTGATATCTTTTTCCACCAGCTAATCTCCTCTGCTATTGCTGATTGTTTACCATTCTTATTATTTCAGCCGGGATATCCGAAATCGGCAAAACTTTCGTTGCTGCTCCTGCCTTTATCGCTTCAGCGGGCATCCCAAAAACAACCGAACTCTCTTCCGACTCAGCTATAGTATAACCACCTTTTTCTTTTATTTCCAGCATTCCATTTTTCCCGTCATTTCCCATCCCTGTGAGAATGACCCCCATGGAACCGGCGCCAAAATTACCGGCGACCGAAGTCATCATGTAGTCTACCGATGGTATATATTTGTCCGTCAGCCTCCCCTCTTTCAGTGTAACCTGTGTTTTTTGACCTTTTTTGTAAATCCCCATATGGTACCCTCCGGGACATATCAATATCTTTCCCGCTTCAACCTGATCTCCGTCTTCAGCCTCTTTTATCTTCACTTTTGACAGCTTATCAAGCCTTTCGGCAAGAGGGCCTGTAAAACCCCTCGGCATATGCTGGCTTACCACAACAGCCGCACGGAAATCAGATGGGAGTCTTGTCAGAATTATCTGGAGCGCGGCAGGCCCCCCTGTAGAGGAACCTATGGCGACAACTCGTATGCTGTGACGACTTTTTTCGTCGGGCAATTCATATCTTTCCTCGTTCTCAAGGAGCTCAAGATTTTTGCTGAGTATATCCAATCTTATGTCCTTGATGCCTTTCAGCTTTCTGAGGAGATCCTTCTCAATATTCTGCAGTTCTATTGATGCACGTTTGGTAGGCTTCGAAATAAAATCGACAGCGCCGAGGTCAAGGGCCTTGAAAACCGTCTTTGAGTCGGCATGCGAGCTGACCATAATTACAGGGGTAGGCCTTTCACGCATCAACCACCTCAAAAAACTGAATCCGTCCATTTCCGGCATCTCAAAGTCAAGCGTGATTATGTCGGGTTTCAATCTCAGTGTCTTAGCCATGGCGTCTACGCCATCGGACGCAACTCCTACGACCTCGAGCCCCGAATCCTGCTCTACTATCTTCTTTATAATCTGTCTGGTATACGGAGAATCGTCTACAACAAGGACTTTAGTTTTCATTGCAATCCATTATATTGGAAACTTTTTCGGTGGTTTCTGATAAACCATATCATTTTTAAAATGTTTCAGAGTAAAGGCTGTTGAGATGTTCATAAGCGATTCAGCGTGTCCAAGCAGCAGATATCCGCCGTTTATCAGCCTGTCATAAAAATTTTCTATGACTTTTTTGCGGGATATATTATCAAAATATATCAAAACATTTCTACAGAAGATAACATCCATTTTACCAAGAAATTTTACCTTAAAGGGATCGAGAAGGTTCAGATAGCTGAAGTTCACATTCTTTTTTACGCTGTCGAGGATCCTGTAAGCCCCTTCTTCCTCCCTGAAATATTTATCAATAATATAAGGCTCTGTCATCCTGAAAGAATTTTTTCTGTATATGCCTTTTCGCGCCACCTGCAATACGCGCTGATTTATATCGCTTCCGTGTATCTCGATATCCCATCCGTAAAAGTTCCTTCTTTCTTCCATAAGCATCGCGATGGTATAAGGTTCTTCTCCCGTAGAACATCCTGCCGACCATATTCTCAGCGTCTTCTGTCCCTTATTCCTCTCTTTGACTTCATCCAGGATTTCCTCACTGAATGCCTTTAATTGGTTCTGCTCGCGGAAAAAATATGTCTCGTTAACTGTTAGTATATCCACTATCGCCGACAATTCCTCTTCGGAGTTTTTGTCATACAGAATAAACCTGTAGTAGTCTCTGAAATCATCGAGATGGTGGCTCCTGACGCGCCTGGTCAGTCTTTTTTCTATCAGATATCTGGCGCTGTCATCAAAATAAAGACCGCAGTAATCTTTTATGACATCCCTGATAAGTCTGAACACATCTTCTTTTAAAGGTATAATAACTTCTTTTTCAAACACGAAGGATCTCCTCGACAGCCTTTATTACAGTAGGGTCTTCTTCTGTGTCAAGGAGTTTTTCGAGTTCTTTCCTTACCTTTTCATCAACCATTGCGCCAAGCACTCTGACTGCTGCAATTCTGGTAGCCCAGTCAGGGTCTTTCAGAAAAGGTATGAGCATTTCTTCTATGCCTTTAAACGAAGAAAGCGCTGTCACAGCCGTTCTTTTTACTTCATTGTCATCTGAAGACAACATCCCGGCTATCGCACTTTTCGAATCATCCCCCCCTAATGCGCTTAACGCTTCAATCGAAGTCGTTACAACAAAACCGCTTCTGTCATGAAGAAGACCTATTAGTGTTTTTACAGCTTCCCTGTCTTTCAGCATCCCGAGGGATTTTGCAGCTGCGACTCTTACAGCGCTGTCCGGATCGGCAGCAAGTATGATCAGCGAATCTGCGATTCCCGCCCCTCCTATTGCGCCAAGGCTGAGCGCGGCGGAAATTCTTATATCGGGATTCTCGTCTATAAGCGCATAAGTCAGATATCTTACCGCTTCTTCCGTCCCGATCAGCGATAAGGCCTCAACTACTGCTTTTCTTACTTTAATATTTTCGTCCTTCAGTGTAAAACCGAGATCTTCAACCGCTTCCGATGCCTTTATTTTCCCGATCAGGCGTGCGGTATTTTTTCTCAGCGTAGCGTTCTCATCCCTGAGCATGGTGATAAGATCAACGGAGATAAGGTATTCTTTAAGATTAGACAGCGCGTCTACAGCAGCTTCCTGAACATCCTCGTACCTGTCCGTAAGAAGGTCTTTCAGTCTATTAATTATCCGGATGTCATTTAGTTTAGAAATACCGACAGCAGCAATTGAACGTACATGTCCGTCTTCGTCGTTCAACATCTTTTCAAGTATATCGTAATAAACCGGGGAAGCGATTTTCTCGGCGACCTCGCATATAAAACGCCTTTGATGAGGGTCGTCGGTGTCAAAAAGTTTAAGGAGCGATTCGGGCTTATCCTTTCCTATAAAAACAAGCGCATTCTTCACATCTTCGGCAAATTCACTTTCATGCGATATATCAAGAAGGGGGGAGTATGCAGCTTCGTCTTTCATAAGTCCGAGCAGTAAAATCGCTGAAATCCTCACATCTCGCTTGTTTGACCAGGCATGTGTTATCAGCAACTCTATCGCCTTGTCTCCCAGAATTTTTTTGATTTCCGCTGTTATAAACTCGGGATCTACTCCGTTATGATAGAATTTTTCGATCGCCTTCAGTGTCTGTTCCTGGATACTTTTAGAAGAGTCATCCATCAACGGTATTATAGATTCAAGCGAGGACGGCTCTGATAAAAGGCCGAGGGCTTTCAGTACGGGTTCTCTCAACGGCTTCTTTTGCAGGGCGGATATGAGATGCGGCACTGCTTTTCTATTCCCGATCCTGCCAAGGGCGTCGGCAGCAGGATATGCGGTCCAGAGATCTCCGCTGTCGAGTATTTCTATAAGCGCGTCAACCACGGAAGGTTCGCCTCTCTTGCCGAGATGCTCTACAGCGGTTGCCCTCACATTCTCGTCTTCATCTTTTATGGCCTCAAGCATCAAGGGAAGCGATCTGATGTCCATCTGTTCCCCGAGGACATCAATAATGAACTTTCTGACGTCCTTATTGGGTGTTTTAAATGCATCTATCAGGAAAACAGTGGCTTTTTTGCCAAGCCTTATAAGCGCTTCAATAGCGGAATTTCTAGCGCCTGCATTGTCATCGATGTAAAGAAGTTTGATCAGCCCGTGAATATACTTCTCAACAGGATATTCATTAAAAAGTATATCTACCGCCGTCTTTCTGACGCGCCAGCTGATATCTCCCATGGACTGCAGAAGAAGCGGAATGCAGAAGTCATCGCTCATCCCGCTTAACCGCTCTACCGCTCCTCTTCTTATCTCTATATTTTTATCACTGAGCTGTCTTGTCAATTCCTGCATTTTTTCCCTCTATCAGTCCTATCGACTCTTTCAGTTGTATCCTCTCCTCGGATGTGAGAATCCTGTCTATATTCAGAAGGATTATTATATTCTCATTCTTCTTGCCGAGTCCGGTCATATACTCTGTCTTAAAACCCTTTAATATAGAAGGGGGGGAGCTTATCTCTTCGGATGAAAGCGTCAAAATTTCTTTTATCTCATCGACAAGAAATCCTATCTTTTCCTCTTCGAAGCGCACAAGTATTATCCTCTCTTTCCTGCCGGAGGGCTTCACGCCAAAGCGTTTCCTTAAATCTATCAGAGGGACTACCGAGCCTCTCACGCTCATTACGCCCGACAGGAAGTCGGGCAGTCCCGGGATGGAAAATACTTTTTGTACTTTAAGGATTTCCACAACTCTTTCGATCGCGATCCCGAAATTTTCATCGGATATCTTAAATACAGTAAATTTCCGCATTTCATTTGGTCCTGAAAACTTCCATCTCTTTTTTCAGGATCTCTATCTCTCCAAAAAGGGTATTTAATGAGACGGATATCTCATTCATTTCATTTGATATGCCCATCCCGAGATGTTTTATCTGTTCCATGGCAATAACGATCTCATCATCGAGTTTCTTATATTCTGTGACAGCCCGGTTTATCTGGGTTATTCTGTCGTTAGCCAGCTCAATATTCTTCGATATGACCTTGGTGCCGGTTGCCTGCTCCTCGGTCCCGCGCTTGCTTATGTCGGCAACCTCTTTGACCTCCCCTGCTCCTTCAAGAAGATAACTGAGCGCTTTCTCCTGCTCAACATTGGAAATCGCAACCTTGCTCATCATTCTCCGGATCTCCTCAATCGCCGACGTAACCTGTCTTAACCCGAGGGCCTGTTCCTCGGTAGCACGCTCAATAGCCTTTGTCATATCAGTGGAATGTTCAGACGCAGTCAGGATTTCCTTAAGCGCATCGCCCACTTTAAGCGCCAGCGAATTCCCTTCGGCAACCTTCATTTTAGCGTTATCAATGGAGCGGACAGCATCCTTTATATCTTTTTGTATCGTCTTTACGATCCCGTCTATTTCCCTTGTTGAACTTGCAGTCCTGTCGGAAAGCGCCCTGATTTCTTCAGCGACTACTGAAAAGCTTTTTCCGTATTCACCTGCCTGGGCTGCAAGTATCGCGGCATTAAGGCTCAAAAGATTCGTCTGCTCGGTAACATCTTTAATAACCGAAAGCACCTTCTCAATATCTGCAGACCTTGCCCCGAGACGCTGTATTATTTCGGCCGACTTCTTGACCTCGTCGGAAATTTTGTCCATACCCTCTACAGCATTTACTACGGCAAGCATCCCTGTATCCGATGTGATCTCCTTAACCTCTTCAGCAAGCTTGGCCGACTCTCCGGAATGCTCCTCAACCTCTTTTATGGAAGCCCCTATCTCTTCAATAGAAGCAGAAGTGTCTTCAATCGCGGACACTATCTCCTCTGAGTTCTTCGATCCGGCCTTTGCAGCCTGGGTCAACTGTACAACCGCAGCATAAGAATCCTCTGTTGCCCTGTAAAGTCTCTGGTTATGTAAAGCTATCTCCTCGGCGGTTGCTTTCATCTCCAGAAGTGATGAAACGTTCTCAGATGAAAAGCTTGAAAGTTTTTCGGTATTTGAGATTATCTCTGCCTGGGTTTTATTGGCGTTCTCAATGGCCTTTATTATATCCTGGATCGCCCTTGACTGTTTTTTTACACTGTCTGTAACATTCCTGTTCATAACATTGACCTGCTTCATAGCCATTAAAACGTTTGATGATGTCGAATTAAGCTTTTCTATGGTTGACGACAGCCTTTCCTTAAGAAAAGTTATCCCTTTCGCTATGCTCCCGATTTCATTGTCTCCCAATTCAGGGGCTGTGATTGATAAATCCCCCATTGTTATCCTTTCTATTATCCTGTTTATCTCCGAGACCGGTTTCTTGATATTTCTGTTAAAGAGAAACAGCATGACCATAATAACGGCCAGAAGCACAATGCCCTGATAAAGCAAAATCAGTGTTATATTTCTTGATATGCTTTCGTTTATTGCCTTTGACGAGTAACCGATCATCACTTCACCGAATTTCTCTCCTCCGGCAAATACAGGGACTTTCATCGACATGGACTTTTTGAGCAGGAAGGGATTAATAGTCCTTGTTTCAGCATCTGCTGATTTGATCTTTTCTTTTAAAACCTTCCCCTTGCTGTCAAGAATATGGATCGAAATAATATCTTCATCTTTTATAATCTCTTCGATATATTTATCAATGCTCGAATAATCATAATTAACAAGAGGTTCGGCAATTACCCCGGCTGTCAAGGAAGCCGCTCTGTTTATCCTCGTCTGGAGAGAATCAAGGAGGGCCGATTTTGCATGCAGAAAGAATATCAATGAACCGATTGATTGTCCTATGAACAGGACAATAAATACCGTTACTATGAATTTGGAAGTTATTGACTTTTTGAATATCATTTTATCGCCAATGCCTCGTTGGATTCAAGATTCTTTGTGCATCAGGCTCCCCTGATGAATTTAAAAAAACTAAACAGTCAATCGGCATTCTGCTTTTCATTAATATACCTCCTCTTAAATCAGTCCCATTTTTGACATCATAATCCTTATTTTGTTATATCCTTCTTCGGAAGCTTCGACAAATCCGGTGTAACTTCCGTTAATCGATTTTAATATCGAAGCGCCTTCGGGTGTGCTGTCGCTCAAGGAAATAAGCGCATTCTTTAATTCAATGACATCTTTCGGATCAAGGCTGCTCGATACGCATATATTGAATTCGGGGACATCATCGGAGAATTTAATAAATTTCAGTCCCATGTCCCTGAATTTATGAGCTGTCGACTCCATGACTCCGCCCGCATCGAAGTCGCCGTTAAGCACTGCCTTTGCTACATCATCGTGATGTCCGAGATAGTTATAATAGAGAAGATCCTTTATATCTATGCCGGCCTCAAAAAGCATCCCTCTGGGCACAATATGGCTGGATGTTGAATGCGGGTCTCCGAATGCAAAAGACCGGCCTTTTATATCTTCCAGCGTATTAATTCCGCTGTCGCTCTTTGAGATAATAACCGAATGCTGAAATGGCTTTCCTTCTCTCAGCGCCTCTACAAGGACCTCAACGCCGTATTTCTTGTGGGCTTCTATAAATGTTGACGGAGTCATGAAACAGAATTGCGTTACTCCCTGACCGATATCCTTTATCGCCCCCTGGAAATCCACTGCCACCTTCAGGTCTATTCTCCTGTTGAGCTTCCTGCCGAGGTATTCCGCAAGAGGGCTGAATTTCCTGAACATCTCTGCAGGGGATTCAAGCGGGACAATCCCCATCCTCAAGAGCCCGATTGAGGTATCTTCTGTAAATTTAAACCTCTCCATTTCGGTAACCGTAAGTTCCGAATCCTTGAGCAGCTGCTTTAAGAGCTGGTTGAGTCTGAATGCCCGTTCCTTGTTCTCTTTAGGGATATCCTTTATCTTTTCCACCGAGGTCCATATCTGGTTCGAACCTATTTTCTGTTCGTTTATAGCCCTCGATATCTGCTGGCTCTTGTCGGATACAAGCTCTATTGCCTGGGAAATCTGTTTGCTGTTCAGAGACTGTTCATTGGTTGCAGTCCTTACATGTTTCGAAACATCTCCCATTTTCTCGGTTGCCTTCATGATGAGCTGAATCCCCCTGCTCTGTTCTGTTGCGGCCTTGGCTATCTGCCCGACCATACTAAGCACCTTTTCCATCGCGTCGGAAACAAGCTTTGTAGCCTTCGCCTGTTCGGTTGTAGAGCGCTCAATCGCAGCCGCCATTTCAGAAGATTTCTTGGAGCTTTCGACTATCTTCCTCAGGGCATCGACAGCCTCGTTTGCAACCTTGAATCCTGTTTCAACAGATTTCAATCCTTCGTCCATCGCAAAAACAGCATCGCTGACTTCCTGCTGGACAGACTGTATAAGCGAGGCGATCTCCTGTGTCGACATCGAAGTCCTTTCAGCAAGGTCTTTTATCTCATCGGCTACGACCGAAAATCCCTTGCCGTGTTCGCCCGCCTGGGCAGCCAGGATAGCTGCATTAAGCGCAAGCAGGGTTGTCTGATCTGTTATTTCATCTATAACATTCAGAATTTTCCCTATTTCTTCCGACCGCCCCCCCAGTTTAGTTATACAATCCGCGGTCTTTTCCACAGATGATTTTATGTCCTTCATACCCTGAATAGTCTTTTCTATAGATGTCATCCCGAATGTCGTAGCATCATTCTTAACCTTGTCTGACAGGACAGCGGACTCTTTTGCGCTCTGCTCAACTTCTTTTACAGACATCGAAATCTCGATTATGGCTGTCTGGGTCTCCTCTGCGGCGGCGGCAAGCTCTGTCGAGTTGTTTGCTACCTCTTTAATAGTAGCGGATAATTGTTCAATCGATGCTGAAGTGGATTCGACTGCCAGGGAAAGATCCTGGGTGCTGCTCGTGATCTGGGTGATGCTTGTCACCATCTCTTCCATCGATGCAGCGGTCTCTTCAGCAGATGCTGCAAGGCCCTCTGTTCCGTCAGCTATCTCCGATATCGCAGCGTTCATTTCCTCGATTGAGGTCGAAATGTTCGTGATAGATTCGGTCTCGAGAATAGTCCCGTCGACGACTTTCTTGGATTCCTTCTCTACGTCTTCCGCCACATGCGATATACGCATTGATACATCTTTAACTCTCTGCAGGATCCCGGAGATCGACAGCATGGAATCCTTTATTGCCTTGCTGAACCTTCCAATCTCATCCCTGCTTGCTATATCGACATTGAACGACAGGTCGCCTTCTGACAGTTTATATGCAGCGTTCTCCAATGATTTGATCGGGGTTATAACCATTTTCCTTATCATCGCCCAGAGAATAATGCTGAAACAAAAGCAGGCTAATATCGTTGCAAGTATCACTATTATTATTAAATTCGTCGCCCTGTTGTATTCTTTCTCTATCGAAATGGATATCTTGACCGCACCGAGTATATCAGGGTCGTTAGTGTGGCAACCCCTGCATTTTTCCTTATTCTCAAAGGGTTTATAGAATATCAGTTTTTTCACGTCCCTTATATGCACAGGGGCCCTTGTTTCAGTTATTTTTTTCATTACCGCACTCTCTTTAACAGGAGTTCCCGGAGCAAAGGCTTCCCGTCCTTGAAAGTTGAGCGCCGATATCTCCTCGATCCCGATTTCCCCTTTCAGATCTTCCAGCAAAGTCTTTGTGATATCGGACCTGCCCTCAAGCATGGTCCTTTCAACATCCTTTGCAATTATCTTTGCAGTAGCTTCGGAGCTTGCTTCCGTAATGCTGTATAAGCTTGATTTTTCGATCGTCAGAACCATAAAACCGGCGGCGGAAATCCCTATTAGAAGAAGGATAACAACGAGAGTCAGTATTTTTAATTCAAGCTTTTCGCCCATAAATCCTCCTTTACTTGAACTCTATTTTCACGGCGTCCTGAGACCGGATAATCGAGATGAATCTTTTCTCAGATATAATTACGCCCTCGATAAACTTAAGCTCCGCTTCTGTTAGATGCGCAGGCGGGTCCAGTATTTTGTTTTGAGGGGATCTCACCACACCAATAACCCTATCTATAGTAGCGCCTATAAAGCCTTCCGGGCCTGATACAATAAGTATCTTCTTATCTTCGTCTTTTTCATTGCCGGAACCAACGGTCAAATCGGGATTGATGCTCCTGCCCTGAGACTTGCTCCTTAACCCAAGCCTTGTTATAAGGTCTATTACCGGGATGATCTTTCCTCTCAGAGAAGTTATGCCGAGCACATAATCCGGCATTGTCGGCACATTGGTTATTCGCTGATATTTGATAATTTCCTCTACTTCAGCAACCCTGAAGGCAAATTCTTCCTTAAGAAGACTGAAGGTAAGCAGTTCGACTATGTCTTCATCATCTTCGCCGGTTTCCTTTACAATGTTGTCGCTAAAGTCCGGTTCTTTATCCCCGGAATCAGGCTTTCCAACGACGGATTCTTCCTGGATGACAGGTTCGGGGATCCTGTTATCCGTCTCTTTTCCCTTTTCTTCCTTTTCTTTTTCAACGGGTCTGTCAGCAGGCTTCTCTTCTTTCCTGGATTCAGATTGCCTGGACTGAGCTTTTTTCCTAATTTTCGCGATATCCATTTAACCCCAGTTCTCTTGAAGCATCCTCAATGAGGAATTCATCTATGACCTTGACCTCCTTTGCGAATCCGTCAAGGAGCGCCGATGTTGCAATACTGTTTATAAGCCTGGGTATGCCTCCCGAATATCTGTAAAGAGACTTCACGGCTTCATCAGTAAATAGCACATCCTCCCTCCCGGATACCATAAGCCTGTGCTCTACGTAACCTTTTATTTCATCATCGCTTATAGGACTAAGATGATAAAAAAGTCCGATCCTCTGTTTCAAGGGCAGGTAAGACCTGTGGCTCAACTTTTTTCTGAGGTCCGTCTGGCCGACAAGAATAAGACTTATAAGATTTGTATAATCAAGCTGGAAATTCGTAAGAAGCCTTATCTCCTCGAATGTGTCCTTGCCGGGAATCAACTGTGCCTCATCTATGATTATCACCGTTGCGATACCGGATTCATGGTCATTATAAATCTTCTCATTAATCGCATCCAGCAGGTCTGCCTTATGACTATAAGGGATATCTATTTCCATCCTCTTGGCAATTGTCCTTAAAAACTGAGCGGGTGTAAGTCTCGGATTGATTATGTTGATTACCCTGTAATTCTCACCAAGCATATCCATCAAGGCCCTGGTCAGTGTAGTCTTTCCGCAGCCTATCTCGCCTGTCAGTATGATCATCTCTCTTTCTTCCACGGCATATTGCAGCCTGGCAAGCGCCTCTTCATGTGTCCTGCTGAGATAAAGGAACTTTGGATCCGGGGTCTTGCTGAAGGGCCTGGCTTTTAGACCGTAGAATTCCTCATACATAGGCCCCTCCTTTCTGTTTGATCACAGATTCATCAATAAGGGACTCAATATCAAGGACAAGTATCACTTCATGCTTGCCTATCTCGGCGGCTCCCGCAAAACCACGTAACTTCTTAAGATAATCACCCAGTGATTTGATAACAATTTCATTCTGTCCGAGAAGTTCGTCCACAAGCAGCCCCACTTTTCTGTCTCCGAATCCGACTACCACAGCAAATGATCTGTCATTTTTGTCACATTTAAGATTGAAGAAATTGCTGACCCTTATCATAGGGAGCATATCGCCCCTCAGATTATAAACCTCCTTCCACTCTATCGTCTGGAGGTCCTTATGTTCCACTATAAGCGTCTCCGACATGGAAGTTAACGGTACCGCAAACTTCTCTTCCCCCACCCTTACTATAAGCGCCTTTATGATCGCCAGAGTAATAGGCAAGGTGAGCATGAATGTGGTCCCGGCATCCTTTCTGGTCTCGATCTCTGCAAACCCTCCCAGCGCAGAAAGCTTCTCCTTAACGACATCCATGCCGACCCCTCTTCCTGAAACCTCGCTCGCGACATCCTTTGTGCTGAACCCCGGGGTAAAAATAAAATTGATAACCTCTTTTTCATCAAGTTCTACATCCTCATCGACAAGCCCCTTCTCTATTGCTTTTTTCCTGACCTTATCGACATCAATTCCACCGCCGTCATCCTTGACCTCGATTACAACATGGTTGCCCTTTTGATATGCCTTGAGAATAATTGTTCCGGATTCTTTTTTGCCTTTTTTCTTTCTCACCTCTGGCGGTTCTATGCCGTGGTCTATTGAATTTCTTATAAGGTGCATCAGCGGATCTACAATCTCCTCGGCCAGATATTTATCAAGTTCGGTGTCCTCTCCGTACATTGCCAGTTCTATCTGCTTGCCGATCTCCCTGGAATAGCGCCTCACGATCTGCGCCAGTCTCGAAAATATCTGCCCGATGGGCACCATCCTTATTTCGAGCACCTGATCCTGAAGCTCCGAGAGTCTTCTTTCAAGGCTCAAAGATATCTTGTGTACATCATAAACAAGAGAAGTATGTCCATAATCTTCTACAAGCTCGGCCCCTATCCTTCTGACCGCTTCTTTTGCAAGAGTCAGCTCTCCTATAGTATTTAAAATTCTGTCGAGCTTCTCGATATCGACCCTGACAGTTGTTGATGTGCTCCTCAAATGTGTATCCTGCTGTCTGGAGATCACAGGGGCGGATTGGGGTATGGTTTTGGGCGGTATAAGAATGTCTATCTTGAAATTTATATCTTTCTTCAGCTCATCAACAGGTTTGACGCTGCCGAACATCAGGTTGAATCCTATTGAACCGTCAGGGACATTTGTTGATGTAGGCAATGTTGAAATGAGTTCGCCTTTTGACTTTATCGATTTGGTAAGCTCCTCCAGTGATTTATCAAAGACATCAAGCGAAAACACGGCTTTTGCCAGATAAATACCCTTACCGTCCTTAATATTCGCCTTGAGCCTGTGCTCCTCATACTCTGAAAGGACCTTAAGTATGGATTCATCTATAATTCCTTCGCTCGATATGCTTTCAGCCTGCCCCTTCTGCGACGCCCTGAAAGACTCTATATCCTTAAGATATGCGCTTACATCATCTTCTTCTTTCTCGTCGCTGACTTCTTCCACAAGGCTTTTTAATATATCAATATTCTTGAACAGAAAATTTATGACGTCGTCGTTCACCTCGATCTTCCCGAGTCTGATATCATCCATCAGGGTCTCGAGGGCATGGCTCAGATTTGTTATCCCCTGGAGGCCGAACAAACCCGATACACCCTTGAGTGTATGCATAGACCTGAACAAGGCGTTTATCGTGTCAGGATTTATACCGGTCGAAGAAGTCTCCTGTATCTCAAGTATCATCCTCTGAGCTTCTTCAAGGAGTTCTTCGGCTTCTGCAATAAATTCTTTTTTTGAAGATTTCATGAACCTATTGTCTTTTTTATTACATCCTGAAGTTCAAATGATTTGAACGGCTTTGTAATATAAGCAGTCGCACCGAGCGCCATCCCTCTTCTTTTGTCTTCCTCGCTTTTTTCGGTGCTCACAATTATTATCGGCAGATGATTGTATCGCGGATTGTTACGGACGAAATTGATAAGTTCGAGCCCGTTGATATCAGGCATGTTTATATCGGTAATGATGAGATCATACTGCTGTGAAGGCAGGATCTTCAACGCCTCAAATCCTGATGAAGCTTCTACTGTCTCAAAATCGCCGAGTTCTTCTATGACCGCTCTGATCAGGGCTCTGGTTGTTGCAGAGTCTTCAACTATGAGGATGGTTTTCACTAAACCTCTCCATTTCCATGTAAGATTTTATCAGATAATTCAAAAAAAATCTCGGTCGATATCAAGTCGATCCCTTCTGTCTTTCCATTTCCTGGAGTCTTCTCTGAAGCAGTGATTTCTCCAGCGCAAGTCCGGCATGGTTAATAAAAATTTCAAGTCCTTCTGTTTCACCGATCGGATCTTTGGAAGACGAATTATCGCAGTAAAGGAGTCCGACCACCTTGCCTTCTGCAACAACAGGGAAAACAGCCGCTTCAGAAGGCCATATCCCGCCGAATTCCTTCATCATATGCCGGGTTATCTCGTCCTTTTCAAGACTTCCCTTGTAGGACATCTGCTCAAGGATTATTTTTCTGAAAAAATCGCTTTTTTCGGGATTAAGCACGGTCTCCCTCACCCTCTCGTCAGCCCTGTCGATATCGAGTCCGAACTGTCCGAGTCCGATGATCTCGTGCTTCCCGACCATAAAGAGAACACCTCTCTGAAAAATATCGCTTGCAAACCTCAGGATGAGCAGGGTTATTTCTGATGCTGAACTGGGGAACCTGAGCTCCTGTGTAAGTGATTTAAGGGCTGATATATCCTTTCTGTCGGAAGGTTGCGCAGCCCAATCTTCTTCCCATCCTGCTGTTTCGTCTGAATCATCAATCGAAAACTCTTCGTCAGGACTTATTGATGATTGAGAGGATTCATCATGTACCCTGGCCCCTTCCATAAGCAGGTACTCGGGACTCATACCTTTTGACAACTCCCATCCCAGGTCGGACAGGCTTGTCTTCCCTTCTATTTCAAGGTCGTCAAGTTCGAACTGGAAATCCCCGTCTTCCCATAGAAGAAGTTTATATATAACATTTTCGATCCTTTTTTTTGCAACCTTATCGAGCAACTCCCTGCTGACCGACCCGAAATCGTAAAGGATCTCGGCCGTTGATTTGGACGGCAACTCTTTTTTCACCTCAACAGCCATATTATAAACAGTGTCTTTCACAAGGCCGGCCTTTAAAAGATTTTCTCCGAGAGTATCTTCAAGGTCATCGGTGTCGGCCCTTACGATCAGGCCGTTTTTAAAAACTATTATCGCGGTGCCTTTGCTTCCATTGATTATGAATGTGCCGGTTTTTCTGCCGACGCTGAGTATCTGGAAGATGTCCGATAATGCAAGGTCCTCAAGCCTTCCGGCAAGGCTCATCTTTCTCCAGCTCCTTTAGTGTCCACAGCAATCCTGCTGTCCGGATACATTTGATTGCCCGGCCAGAAGCATATGATATCGTTTTTCGGCATTTCTGTTTTTCTGCTACTTCTTGTAAACTTATGGGGTCCTTCAGGGTTTCTGCCGGCAAGGGGGAGACCTGTGTATTTTTTCATCCTCTTTCTTGTTTTGCCGCTATCTTTCAAATCAAACTCCGTCGTTTTGACCGGAAGTAAGAAATGCAAAAAGAAAGCTGAAAAAACTCCTGGTTCTTACTTTCTGCTTTTTGATTCTTACTCCATTTTATAGTCGAGTATATCAGTAAAAATCTAAGAGTGTCAATGAGTTATGCAGTAATAATAAAGTTATCCGGCAGCTGAAGTTGACAATTTTGCAGCGGTAAAAGTAATTTAAATCATGATAGTAATCGTTGACTACGGTATGGGGAATCTCAGAAGTGTTGAAAAAGGGTTCAAGAAAGTGGGGATTGATGCGGCAATCACATCCAGTCCCGGTAAAATCGAGGACGCTGATGCAATTGTGCTGCCCGGCGTAGGCGCTTTCAGAGACTGTATAAGGAACCTTTCCGATCTTTCACTGACTGAGGCAGTTGTGAGATCTATCGGGAAAGGTAAGCCTTACCTTGGAATATGCCTTGGACTCCAGGTCCTTTTCAGCGAATCCGAAGAATTCGGCAGGTGCAAGGGGCTCGATGTCTTCAGGGGGAAAGTGGTCAAGTTCCAGTTCAACGGGTTCGAAGGCAAAGTTCCTCATATGGGATGGAATAACATAAAAATAATCAACAGGCCGCCTATACTGAATGATATCCCGGATGATTCATTTTTTTACTTTGTGCATTCATTTTATGTAATTCCCGAGGACAGAAATATTATTGCCGCAACAACTGATTACGGACTCAACTTCACTTCCATGATATGGAAGGACAATGTTTTTGCGACGCAGTTCCATCCTGAAAAAAGTCAGGAACTCGGCCTCAGAATACTGGCGGGGTTCGGCGAGTTTGTAAAAAAAGCATGATCAGGACACTTCGTACACACTCCGGCACAATAGGGAATATCGAAAAGACAGCATGCAAAACATCACGTATCTGCGGAACGGGATTGAAATCCCTGAGCCTGGATGAATTGCCGGGTCGTATGCGATATGAGAAATATTTAAACCTGTATTGGAAAGAATATAAGAAATATTTTTTATTTTCTTGACATCACTTGCGATAGATGATAAGAATTACTTATTCTTAAGGATACAATTACAATTTAGCAGGCTGCTGAAAAAGTCTCTTTTTTGTCATTTCGAGTGAACGAGAAATCTTAAGAGCCGTTATGATCCAATAAGTTTTAAGATTCCTCGTCGCCTTCGGCTTCTCGGAATGACACAAAAACTTAGTTTTTCAGCAACCTGTTAGGATTCATTATGAAGATAAAAATACTCCTGGTTAGTGACAACAAAAATTTCTTGATGTATTTGGGTCTTCTCCTGAGAAGGCTGGATTTCAGGGTTATGGTTGCCGAAAAAAAGACCCTGGCTTATAAGTTTGTAAAAATATTCGAACCGGACCTGATATTAATTGATGCTCAGATGAAGATGGTGACTCCCTCCACATTTATCAAGCATTTGAAAAAAGAGAAAAAGACATCCGGCACGCCGATAATTGTTGCGTCAGGCGACCCGGACAGCATGCTGGCCGACAAATACAAGAGCTTAGGATGTTACGAGTATTTTTTAAAGCCATTAAAAATAAACAAATTATATCAGTCCCTGCAAAACTGTTTTTTCCTGCGGCACGGCACGAACAGAAGACATCTCAGAACCTCATTTAACGGAAAAGTAACCATCGTTCACAACGGCATAAAACACAGGCTTTATACTGAAACTCTCTCAGAAGGCGGCATGTATGTATGGAAAAAAGAACCTATCCGGGAAGGTTCGGAAGTTGATATAAGACTTCCTTTGAAGGGCATGAAATACATCAATATAAAAGGTTCTGTCATTTACATGAAAAGACTTTTCAGCGACTTTTTCGAACCGCCGCCTGGTATGGCCATAGAATTCAAAGGCCTTACAAAAAATGCTTCCAGGGCTTTGGAAAAGCATATACTGGACCTGATAGCAGAGGATATTTTAAGAAATCAGGAAGAACCGATCATAGAAAGATAAAAAAGTTAATCTATTATTCGTATCTCAAAGCATCTATGGGATTAAGAAGTGACGCCTTGTATGCGGGATAAAAACCGAAAGAAAGCCCCACCATTCCTGCAAAACAGAAGGCGAGGAGTATCGATAAAGGCGATATTATCGTAGGCCATCCCGCAAGCATAGACAGCAGTGCGGAAGCGGAGATCCCTGTAATAATTCCGATTATGCCCCCGATAAATGACAATGTGACCGCCTCTATGATGAACTGCATCCTGATATCCCATGACTTTGCTCCCACAGCCATTCTTATTCCTATCTCCCTCGTTCTTTCGGTCACCGACACAAGCATAATGTTCATAATTCCGATTCCCCCGACAACAAGTGAGACAGAGGCAATTGCTCCGAGCAATAAGGTCATTACCTTTGAGGATTGTTCGGCGGCCTGCATCATCTGAGTAAGATTTCTTACTGTGAAATCGTTCTCCTGTTTCTGCCCGATGCGATGCCTCTGCCTGAGCAGTTCTGTTATCTGCTTCTCAGCAGCCGTCAGGTCTTCGGTGCTTTTAGCCTTAACCATTATCAAACGTATCATGCCCGGGAAAGCTGTCCCGAAGAGTTTTTTCTGTGCTGTTGTCACCGGGACATATATGGTATCGTCCTGGTCCTGTCCTGTCGGCGTCTGGCCTTTGCTCTCCAGAACACCGACAACCGTAAAAGGTATCTTCTTAATCCTTACGATCTGGTTTACCGGATCGAGTCCGCCGAAGAGGTTGTCGACAACGGTCTGCCCGAGCAGGCATACCTTTGTGGCGCTTTTGACGTCCTGTTCGGTGAACGGCCTTCCTGCCGAGAGTTTCCAGTCCCTGACAGCCATCATTCCCGGAGTTGTGCCCGTGATTCCGGTCGACCAGTTCAGGTTTCCATAAACTACCTGGGCGATGCCGCTTAGAATCGGCGCCACATCAGAAACCGCCGGGCATTCCCTCTGTATAGACTCCGCGTCTCCGAGGGTGAGCGTTGACTGTGTACCGGCGCCCATTCTGACGCCTCCGGCTGTAGTTGCTCCAGGCAGTACCATCAAGAGATTGCTCCCTATGCTTGAGATCTGCTGGGCTATCTTTTCGCTTGCGCCTGTACCGACAGCAAGCATTGCTATTACAGCTCCGACACCTATAATAATCCCCAACATTGTCAGCGCTGATCGCATCTTGTTTACCCTCAGTGCCCTGATCGAAATCCTTAATGCCGAAGCAACATTTATCATAATCTGTCTGTCCTCTCATCGCTGAGAATGCGTCCGTCAAGGAACTTTATTATCCTCCTGCTGTATGCGGCTATTTCAGCCTCATGAGTTACCAGAATCACGGTTATATTCGACTCAACGTTGAGTTTTGTAAAAAGCTCCATTATCTCGGCGCTTGTCTTTGTATCGAGGTTTCCTGTGGGTTCATCTGCGAGAATTATCGGCGCATCGTTCACAAGCGCCCGGGCTATTGCAACCCTCTGCTGCTGACCGCCGGAGAGCTGGTTAGGATGATGATCCGCCCTTTCTTCCAGTCCTACACTTCTGAGGGCGGCGATTGCGCGTTTTCTTCTCTCCCCTCCCGGCATGCCGTCATAGAGCAGTGGAAGTTCGACATTTTCGAGGGCTGAAGTGCGGGAAAGGAGGTTGAACCCCTGGAAGACAAAACCGATCTTTTTGTTTCTTATTGCCGCCAGTTCGTCCCTCCCGAGGTTGCCGACATCCATCCCTTCTAAACGATATGTGCCTCCTGATGGTATGTCAAGGCATCCGAGGATGTTCATAAAAGTCGATTTGCCGGAGCCGGATGGCCCCATAATGGAGGCAAATTCCCCTTTTTCTATTGTTACTGAAACACTGCTGAGAGCGTTCACACTGATGTCACCGAGCCTGTATACCTTTGAAATTTCCCTGACTTCAATAAAAGACATATCAAAACATTCTGGGGCCGCGTGCCGGAGCAGACTGCTCCTCCTTGGACAGCGATTCGGTTATCACTTCATGACCTTCTCTGATTTCGCCTGAAAGGATTTCTGTAAAGTTCCCGTCGCTTATTCCTGTTGTCAGCGGAATACGCTTCAGTTCTACATTTTCGATTATCCATACTGCAGGTCCTTTCAGAGGAGAGCTTTTTTTCTTGTCTTCCGGTTTGAACCTCAACGCGGCATTCGGCACCTTTAAAACATCTTTAACAGATGACACAATTATGGCTACATTCGCAGTCATGCCGGGCTTGAGTCTGAGTTCAGGATTATCAACCTTGATTACTACATCATAAGTTACTACGTTCTGAATCGAAATGGGGGCGTTCCTGACCTGCGATACATTCCCTTTAAAACTGATTTCCGGATAGGCATCTACGGTAAATTCTACATCTTGACCGACTTTTATTTTCCCTATGTCTGCTTCGTCAACATTCGTGTCGATCTGCATCTTTGTAAGATCCTGTGCAATGGTAAAAAGCGTCGGCGTCTGGAAACTGGCTGCAACTGTCTGGCCGACATCTACATTCCTCGATACCACAATCCCTTCAACCGGAGAAATTATCTTTGTATATCTTAGATTTGTCTCGGCATTTCTCAGCGAGGCTTCAGCCTGGGCAATCCGTGCCTTTGCATCGCTGACCTGAGCCCTGGCAATTTCATAATTCGTCTCTGCTGCATCAAGATCGCTCCTTGAGATGAGACCTTCTGAGAAGAGAGACCTTTTCCTCTGCATAGTCCTTCCGGCATCGGTGAGCGTTGCCTCGTCTTTTCCGAGGCCTGCTTCGGCAGAAAGAAGGTTAGCCCTTGCCTGTTCAACCTGGGACTCAAACAGCGATGGATCTATCCGGGCTATCAATTGACCTTTTCTGACATGAGAATTAAAGTCCACATAGATATTCCTGATCGTTCCCGACACCTGGGTTCCGACAAGAACGGTTGTGACAGGGTTTACAGTACCGGTAGCGGTGACGGTCGCTATTATATTGCCCCGCTTTATCTTCTCTGTTATATATCTGAGCCTTTCATCCTTGTTTTTGAATACGATGAAAGAAAGTATTGCAAGAATTATAATAAGTAAAATGCCGGGCAGTATCTTTTTCATCTCTTGTCTATCTGAAATTCGATAAGGTTATAAACATTTTAATCTTATTACTCCTAAAATACTATTTATTGCTAACACTATCAACTGATGACAGGAATCCATATGCATTTCAGATTATATTCCTATTCTATTCTTGAAACAGCTCCTTCCTTCGTCGTTTTAAGAAAAAGGCCTTTTACCCTTGCCTGTACGGCATCCATATAATAATAAACTACCGGCGTTATATAGAGGGTCAGCAATTGGGAAACAACAAGCCCTCCCACCACGGCGAGGCCGAGTGAACGGCGTGAATCAGCGCCTGCGCCGAATCCTACGGCTATCGGCAGCGTGCCCATGAGCGCCGCCATGGTGGTCATCATAATAGGCCTGAAACGGATGATGGCGCCTTCATAAATGGCTTCTATAGGTTTCTTGCCCTCGTTTCGCTGCGCCTCCAGGGCAAAGTCTATCATCATTATGGCGTTTTTCTTTACAATGCCGACCAGCATTATAATGCCGACAAAGGAGTAAAGGTTCAGGTCCTTGCCGAAGATCATCAGGGTTATGAGCGCCCCGAAACCTGCTGCAGGAAGTCCGGAAAGGATTGTGAGAGGGTGGATATAACTCTCATACAATATGCCGAGCACGATATAAATCACAACAATAGCGAGTATCAGAAGCATGGTCAGCCCTTTTGTGGAAGCCTGGTAGACCTGTGCCGTCCCCTGAAATCCCGTGGTTATAGAGGCCGGCAGCGCCCTCGCCTCCTTCTCTATGGCATTCACTGCATCTCCGAGAGGGATGTCGGGTTTGAGATTAAAAGATATGGTGACGGCATTGATCTGTCCAAGGTGGTTGACAGACAACGGGCCGAGGCCCTTCTCAATGTTCGCAAGGGAAGACAGCGGCGCCAACTGACCGGTGTTCGACCGGACATAGAGCATGCCTAGTGCCGAAGTGTCCATCTGGTACTCCGGAGCCAGTTCCATTATAACTTCGTACTGGTTGTTTGGTGAGTATATGGTGGAGACCTGCCTTGAGCCGTATGCCGAATACAGGGAATCCTCGATCTGTTGTGCGGTGACGCCGAGCGCAGCAGCCCGGTCACGGTCGATGTCAAGGTTCACCTGCGGGTTTTTGATCTGAAGGTCGCTTGTCACGTCCTGGAGCATCGGCAGCCCGCGCAGCTTCATCTCAAAATCCGTCGCATGTTTGTAGAGGGCTTCGGTGTCCGGGCTCTGCAGGACGAACTGGTACTGAGCCTTGGAGATGGTCGCCTCAAGGCGGATGGGCGGCGGGTTCTGCATAAACATCATGATACCGGGGACTCCCATCACCTTTGGCCGGAGATTCTGGATGATCTGATCCGCATTCAGCTTTCGCTCTTTGCGGGGCTTGAGCTTGAGGAACATAAATCCGCCGTTTGATGCTACACGCGAACCCCCGGCGCCGACTGCTGACATGAAGGCTTCGATGTTAGGGTCCTGAAAAACGATCTCCACCAGCTTCTGCTGATGCCGCTTCATTTCCTCGAATGAAACACCCTGAGCGCCTTCGGTAATCCCGAAGATCCCGCCTATGTCGTCGGACGGCAGAAGTCCCTTGGGCATTATTATAAAAAGCCATACAGTAGCCGCCGTCATTGCCAGGATCACCGCAAGGGTGGTGCCGCGGAAGCGGAGCACACTTCTGAGTGTCTGTTCATACAGGTTGCGCATGCCGTTGAAAAACCTCTCCATGAAGTTGTACAGCCGACCATGCCGCTCTTCGGCATAAGGCCTTAGGAAACGGCTGCTGAGCATCGGCGTCAGGGTCAGGGAAACAGCCCCTGAGATAAGGATTGCAAAAGTGATGGTCACAGCAAACTCATGGAGCATCCTCCCGAGCATCCCGGCCATAAAAAGTACCGGGATAAACACCGCAACAAGGGAGAGCGTCATGGAAATTATCGTGAACCCTATCTCCTTTGATCCCCTGAAGGCAGCCTCCATGGGCCTCTCACCGTGCTCCATATGGCGGACAATGTTTTCGAGCATGACAATGGCGTCGTCCACAACAAAGCCCACAGAGAGTGTAAGCGCCATCAGTGTGATGTTGTTGACGGAGAAACCAAATCCGTACATGGTTGCGAACGTGCCGATAATGGAAAGCGGCAGGGCAAGGCTCGGGATGAATGTGGCCGACAGATTGCGCAGGAAGAGGAAGATCACAAGGATGACCAGGGCTACTGCAAGCATCAGGGTGAATTTAACATCCGAGACCGACTCCCTTATTGATTCTGACCGGTCGAAGAGGGTGTTCAGTTGAATTGCTGCCGGAAGCTGGCTGCGGAAAACCGGTATCTGTTTCTTGATGCTGTCCACCACCTCGATAGTGTTGGTGCCGGGCTGACGCTGAATAGCCAGAACAACAGCCCTGACTGATTTGCCTCCAGCGTTGTACCAGGCTGCTATTTTATCATTCTCCACACTGTCGGTCACACTGGCTATGTCCTGAAGACGAACGGGAGAGCCGTCTCGGTATGCCACTATCATCGGCTTGAACGCCTCTGCGTTATAAAGTTGACCTGTTGCCTGGATTGTAAATGCCTGCCGGTCGCCCTGGAGCCCGCCTGTCGGCAGGTTAACGTTCCAGCGTGCCAGAGCAGACGAAACCTCGTCAATGCCGATCTTCCGGTTAGCAAGCGCCCTGGGGTCGAGCTGTACCCGCACTGCATATTTCTGTGAGCCGTACACCAGCACCTGGGCAACGCCGCTGATCATGGAAATACGCGGCGAAATGACAGTGTCTGCGTACTCGTTCACATCCGACAGAGGAAGTGTCGGCGAACTCAGGGACAGGTATAATATCGGAGAGTCTGCCGGGTTTACCTTACGGTATGACGGCGGGCTCGGCATATCCTGGGGAAGCTGGCGGGATGCCTTGGATATGGCCGACTGGACATCCTGTGCAGCCGCATCTATATTGCGCTCAAGCACGAATTTGAGAGTGATGATCGAGACACCCTGGCCGTTGGTCGAAGTCATGGAGTCGAGACCGGCTATGGTCGAAAACTCGCGCTCAAGCGGAGTTGCTACAGCGCTGGCCATTGTCTCCGGGCTGGCGCCCGGCAGGCTGGCATTTACCTGGATAGTCGGGAAATCAATGCTCGGCAGGTCGTTTACAGGCAGGAGCCGATAGGCAAAGACGCCGAATATCATAACCGCTATCATGACCAGGCTGGTCATGATCGGGCGTTTTATAAAGAGTTCGGAAAGGTTCACTTTGATTTATCGTTTGCAGCGCTCACAGGTTTCTGGTTTTGCTCTGTAATCTGAACTGACTGCTCTTTGCTCTCTGCTCCCTGCGGTTTCTTTATCTCGACCTTAGCCCCGGGCATGAGGAGCATGTGTCCGTCTGTGACCACCTCCTCACCCGGCGTCACCCCCTTTTCGATGACCGTCATATCCTTATATGCAATGCCTGCGGTAACCGGGCGCAGTTCAGCAGTATCATCTTTTACAACGAAGACGAACTGTCCCTGCTGTCCTGTCTGGACAGCCTGCGACGGGACAACAATCGCGTCAGGCTGCACGGCAAGAGTTATGACCACATTCACAAATTGTCCGGGCCAGAGACGCTTGTCCTTGTTTGAAAAGGCAGCTTTCAGTTTGATTGTTCCGGTTGTCGGGTCAACAGCGTTGTCTATAAAGGTCAACATACCCTGTTCGGGCTTATCATCCTCTCCGGTTATAAAGGCTTCAACCTTCAGTTTCCCGCCGGCCGTATATTTTTTTATCTCCGGGAGGTTTCTTTCAGGAACGGAAAAGGTTACATAGATGGGCTGTATCTGATTTATGACCACCATAGCCCTGTCGTCATTTGCCTTTATAAGATTCCCCTGATTCACCAGCAGGTCGCCTGTGCGGCCTGCTATCGGGGCATATATCGAACAATACTCCACCTGAAGGCGCGCATTTTCAACAGCAGACCTGTCAGCCTCTACTGTAGCCTTGAGAGCCTCCGCATTGGCGAATATCTGATCGTATTGTGACCTGCTGACAAGCTCTTCGCGCAGCAGTTCAGTATATCTCCTGACATCTTCTTCTGCCTTTTTTGCAAGCGCCGTATCACGCAGCAGTTCGGCCTTTGCGGATTCAAGCGCGGTTTTAAAAGGACGCGGGTCGATCGTGAAAAGCAGATCTCTTTTGCCGACATCCTGTCCTTCAGTAAAAAACACATGCGTTAATTCACCGCCGACGCGCGCCTTTACCGCTATAGTTGAATAGGCCTCCACATTTCCGATCGCGCTGATCTGGACAGGCACAGCCTCTCTAATCGCCGTGCCGACCGTTACCGGAACAACCATGCCCTTCTTCGGCGGTTCGGCTTTTTTGCCCGAACATGAAATCAATACAAAAGCCGCCGATATAAATAAAACAATAAGATAACCTCCTTGAACGACTTTCATCACGGGTCGTAAAATTTTTCGGTCATTCAACGCATAAAAAAGAAATTCCATAAATATCTCTTCCTTTTACTTTATTCGATATCTCTTACTCACTCATGATGCCTGCCGTCTTCAGCAGTGTCCCTGTCGCCTTTTGCAGTTTCAGTACAGACAACTGATAATTATATTTTGCATCCGAAAGCTGCCTTTCAGCCGTAACCAGGAGAGTATTCGCGTCCATAACGTCGAGGCTGTTGGCAAGTCCGTATTCGAACTGCTTCGAAACCGCATTATAATTGTCCCTGGCATACGCTACCTGATCCCTGAATTTTTCCATGACACCTTCCTGAGTTTTCAGATCGAGGTAGGCGTTTTCGACCTCTATCCCTATGTCCTTCCTTTTATCTTTATAGGCAAGCTCTGCCTGCCTCTGCTTTGCCTTTGCCTCGTTCACCTCCGCTATTCTCAGTCCGCCTTCAAAAAACGGAAAATTCAGGTTTAAACCGCCATAAATGCTCTCCCTGTTATCAGAAAAGGAATCAGGCTCGTCTTCTCTCCTTGAATAAACGCCTTCGACAGAAAGCGTCGGCCAGTAAGCTCCCCTTGCATATGCAACCTCTTTTTCGGAGATCTTCTTCTGGAGTTCGAGGGACTTGAGTTCAGATCTTTCCGACATTGCTTTCTGTTTCAGCGACTCTACTGTCGCCTCTCCTTCGCCTTCTTTCGAATATTGAATACTGTCCTTAGTCTCCACAAGGTCATAGTCGCCTTCCAACCCGACGATTCTTGCAAGCACAGCCTTTGTCAGTTTTAACCCGTTCTGTGCCTGAACAAGTTCAGACTGTGCTCCGGACAATTCTGCCTCTGCCCTGAGGAGAGCGGTTTTCGTCACCTCGCCGACTTTCAGCCTTATCTTTGCGGCATCCCTGTGTTTTGTCAGCCTCTCAACATTCGCTTCTGCTATTTCGAGAGCCTTCCTTGCCCTGAGCACATCGTAATATGAGGAGGAAACATCAAGAAGATAAGCCTCTTTCACTTCATAGAGGCCGTATCTGCTCTTTTGAATATTTTCCTTGGAAATTTTAAAAGCGGTAAGTTCACGGCCGCTCAGGGAAAAAGACTGGTCAAGCCTTAATCCCCATGAGGCGGAACTCTCAGGCTGAATGCCGGAACCTGATGAAGATGTTTTGTCTTTTGTGTATCTTGTATAATTTCCAAACGCGGAAAGTTTTGGAAGCAGTACCGACACAGCCTTGTCCTTGCCTGTCTCTGCAATATAGAGATCTTCCTCTGATATCATTATTTTTTCCGCCCGTTCAAACGCAATTCTGTAAAGCTCTTCCAGCGTAAATGCCACATGTCTGCCTTCCCTTATCTCCTTTGGTTCCTTAGCTTCATCTGACTGCGCATACGAGACCGCCTCAAACAAAAAAATAGCCATGAAGATGAAAATTATTTTTTTCATATGCTTCCTCTTCTTCCTCTTTGTTTTTCACTTCTGCCTTCAGACTTTCTTATTCCGTCTTTCGAAAGGCCTTTTAGCATCAGTTCACCAATGCCCTTTGCCGAGATAATCCGCACCCCGTCTATCGCCATGGAGAGAGAGATGCCCCTTAATGCAGCCATGACAATTCTTGCTGCTTCATTAACATTACATTCTCTGAATTCTCCATCTTTTATGCCTTTTTTCAGAATGTCTGTCAGCAGTCCGATCTGATTTCTGAAAAACCGCCTTTTTATCTCCAGGCCGAATGTAAATCCATGCTCACGTATATGTGTAAGGATCGATTCTTTGTGTTTTATGCTATATTCGAGATGGCCTGACAGAAAGGCGCTGAGGGCATGTGAAGATGACCCGGATGATTTCACGATTTCCCTTATCCGTTTCTCTTGCTCGACAACCCTGTTTTTAATAAGGCTCAGATAGAGGTCTTCCTTGTTCCTGAAATAAAGGTAAACGCCTCCGATGCTGATGTCCGCGGTCTTTGCGATCTCCCTTATGCTTGCCCCTGCATATCCATGCCGGCAGAAGACCCTCATTGCGGCATCAAGGATATTCTTTTTAGACTGTATTCCTGAACGTTTGTTCATGTGAACTTTCGTTCAGTATATACCAGGGAGGATTATAAATCAAGATGACCGGATATCTCAAATCCACTGTCAATTTTGCGAGGGAACGCATTTGAACGGTTTCAGCGGGCCGTATTGCCTCACCGTTCAGGTGAGGCGGCCAGGTGCCTCGGAGCGAAGCGAGTCTGCAGAACTCTTACAGTGCTTCCGCCTTCCTGTTTTGAACAGGCTACTTTTCCCTGGTTATCCTGTTTTTCGGATTTACCAGGATTATCTTCGGCCTGAAATCTTTTATCAGGCTGTCTTCAAAATAACCATAACAGAAAATTATTATTTTATCGCCGACAACGCCTTTTCTTGCAGTAGGCCCGTTAAGGCATATCTCCCCCGAATTCCTCTTTCCGGGAATGACGTAAGTCTCGAACCTCTCTCCGTTGTTCAGGTTGCTTATCATGACCTGCTCATACGGCAGTATGCCGGCCTCTTTTAAAATAACTTCGTCGATCGTTATACTGCCTTCGTAAGCAAGATTGGACTCAGTGATAGTCGCCATGTGTATCTTCGATCTTAGCATGCATCTCAACATACCGCCTCCAGGAGCTCAAAGGTTTTAAGATTTTCTGATTTGTGAATTCCGAATGCCGGTTTTTGGAACTGTGTCATTCTATTATTTTGGGAACCCGATAGAATTTATCAGTATGGTCCGGAGCATTAAAAAGCGCTTCTTCCCTGTTTAAAGGGGTCCCGGATAAATCATCTCTCACAACATTGCCTATTGAAATAACATGGGATGTAGGTTCGATATTACTGGTATCAAGCTCATTCAGCTTGTCCATATAGCTTAAAATACTGTCAATCTGATTCCCGAATAACTCTTTTTCATCATCAGAGAGATTTATTCTGGCAAGCCGTGATAAATGCTCTATTGAGATCTTCATGTGAACAGTTCTATATCTTCGTTAAATTGGCAAGCTTTAAGGAAAGCCTCTTTAATCCGATTTTCGGGAAATTGACCGTGACCTTCTGGTCGTCCCCGTCGCCGTAGCAATCCCTGATGACCCCTATTCCCCATACCGGATGTTTAACACGGCAGCCGGTTGAAAAGAGAGGCCTGATCTTTTTTGTCCTGATTTTCTTTTTGTTGTAAGCCCCTTTAAAAGATTGAGGTTCGGACACCTTCTCAATCCACTGGCAGCAGCTTTTGGGTACGTCCTTCAGAAATCTTGACGGTTCCTGTTCCTGTACCCTCGAATATAATCTTCTCCTTCTGGCGCCGGTCAAAATCAGGAGATCTTTAGCCCTTGTCATTCCGACATAGAAAAGCCTGCGTTCTTCGGCTATTTCATCTTCGTCTCCGTTAGCCTTAAAATACGGAAGGATTCCCTCTTCGAGTCCCGTTATAAAAACAACAGGAAATTCCAGACCTTTTGCATTATGGAAAGTCATAAGCGAAATTGTGTCTTTTCCCGTTGAGTCGTCGAGATTGGTCACCAATGATAATTTATCAACAAACTCCTGAATGTCTTTACCTTCTGCCGAAGAAATCAGCTCATGAATATTCTGTCTTTTTTCCTCATCAAGGGTTTCCATATAACCGGATTTGTCTGTGACATTTTTTATGATCTCTGCTGCGGTCTTGTATTTTACAGAAGAGAGTTTATCTATCATTTTTACAAAATTTGTAAGCTTTTCCTTTGTCGATGTTACTATGGCCTGGTTGCGGATAAACAATTTTAAAACATCGAATAAGCACAAAGATTTTTTCTTCGCTTCACTCTCTATTTTCGAAAGGGTTGCGGCTCCGATACCGCGCGGCGGGCAGTTTATGATTCTTCTAAGGCTTACATTGTCTCCGTGATTCAGAACGAGGCGCACATAAGCAATTATATCTTTAATCTCTTTCCTCTGGTAAAAACTGATCCCTCCGACGACCTGATACGGCAGTCCGGCTTCACGCAGCGAATCTTCTATCGCCCTTGACTGAAGGTTTACCCTGTAAAATATCCCGATGTCGCTATACGAATAGGCGCCTTTCAAATACAGCTCCTTGATAATTTTAGCGGCATGGCGGGCTTCCTCTTCTTCGCCTGACAACCAGCAGAAGTGAACCTTCTCCCCGCAGCCCCTGTCGGTCCACAGCTTCTTCTCTCTCCTGTTGTAATTATATGAGATTACAGCATTGGACACATCGAGTATATTTTGCGTGGAGCGATAGTTTCTCTCCAGCCTTACAATCTTGGCGCCGGGGAAATCTTTCTCGAAGTTTAATATATTCCTGACATCGGCTCCTCTGAATTTATATATGCTCTGATCGTCGTCTCCGACCGCACTGATATTCTTATGGAGCATGGACAGCAGTTTAATAAACTGATACTGGGCAAAGTTCAAATCCTGAAATTCGTCTATCAGGATATACGGGAATAATTTCTGGTACTTTTCGAGAATCCCGGGATTTTCCTGGAATAATTTGACCGCAAGCATGATCAGGTCGTCGAAATCCAGCGCATTGCTCCTCTTAAGCTCGTCCTGGTATCTTACATAAACCTTTGCAAGTTTTTCGTCAAACCCGAATCCATCGCCTGATGCGAGGAAATCTTCAGGGCCGACAAGAGAGGCCTTCAGGAAATTGATTCGTGATGAAACACCCTTATACAGAGCCTCATAAATTTTAAATTCCTTTAATATATGTCTTATGAGATGGCATCTGTCATCTTCATCGTATATTGAAAAATCCGTTCTATATCCCATCTCCTTGATTTCTTTGCGCAGTATCCTGCTGCACTGGGAATGTAATGTGCCTATCCACGGATGATGCATATTCTTACTGATAAGACTGCTGATTCTCGTTTTCATCTCCTCGGCAGCCTTGTTTGTAAAGGTTACGGTAAGAATGGTTTCAGGAAAGGCTTTTTTCGCTTTGACAAGATATGCGAATTTGTGTGTAATGACTCTTGTTTTACCGCTGCCCGCACCTGCCAAAACCAGTAATGGACCATCAACATGTTTTAAGGCTTCCTGCTGCTGGGGGTTCAAATCTTGCATTAAACTTCCTTTTGACATCAATTTGCTCCGGATAATATAGAATAACAGATAAACGCCCTTTAAATCTATAGCGCTTTCAAAAAATACATATTTAAATCATGCCGGGAAACAATTTCACCGCATCGCCGAACCGCTTATCGGGAAATTACCTGTTTCGACCTTATCCGCCGGAAACAAGTTAAATTCAAATTCATCAAAACCGCTGAAATGATTCTCTATTATTCGACAGTAACACTTTTAGCAAGATTTCTTGGTTGATCAACGTCGCACCCCCTGAGAACGCCTATATGATAGGCAAGCAATTGGAGGGGCACCGCCATAAGCATAGATGATAAATAGGGATTTGAATCAGGCACAAGAACGCAGTTCTTAGAAATTTCACAGACCTCGTGATTTTTTTCATTTGATATGGATATTACATTGCCTCCTCTGCTGTTGACTTCCTGAATGCTTGTCAGCATCTTCTCGAAAAGGGCATCCTTTGGAACAAGCACAACAACCGGCAGTTCCTCGTCAATCAGTGCAATCGGGCCGTGTTTCATTTCGCCGGCCGGATAGCCTTCTGCATGTATATATGATATTTCCTTGAGCTTCAGTGCTCCCTCAAGCGCGATGGGATAGTTTATATTCCGGCCGAGATATATAAATCCCTTTGCCTTAAAATAATCTTTTGCAATTTCCTTTATCGCCTCGTCTGCTGCGAGTGTCCTTTCTATCTTTCCGGGTAATAGAAGGAGTTCATTTAATAATTCCTTTGACATCTCCATATCAATTGCGCCCCTCACCTGACCGAGCGCTATGGCAAGCAAATAGACGGCGGTAACCTGCGTCAGGAATGCCTTGGTTGATGCAACTCCTATTTCAGGCCCTGAATGGGTATAGAAAACAGCATCCGCCTCTCTTGCCGAAGTGCTTCCGACAACATTGCATATTGTAAGTATTTTTGCCCCCATCTTTTTTGCCTCTCTCTGGGCAGCGAGAGTATCGGCGGTTTCTCCGGACTGCGTGATAACCACCATCATGTTTTCGGAATTAATAAGCGGCTTTCTATATCTGAATTCCGATGCTATATCAACTTCGACAGGCGCTCTCGCGATTTCCTCGATCATGTATTTCCCCGCAAGGGCGGCGTGCCAGGATGTCCCGCATGCGACAAGAAAAATCTTTTTTACATTTTTCAGGACATCGCCTGATATCCCGAATTCCTCCAGGTTTATTTCCCCGGTTTCAATGAAGAACCTGCCTCTCAGCGTATCGCTGACAGCACGCGGCTGTTCAAATATTTCTTTAAGCATGAAATGCCTGTAACCGCCCTTCTCGGCCATTGAGGGACTCCATGTTATTGATTTGACATCCTTCCGGACCGGGGAACCCTCCAGATTTGTGACAACCACTCCATCGCTTGTGAGTATGACCATCTCCTCCTCATCAAGGAACATTACCTCCCTTGAATAATTCAGGAATGCGGGTACGTCTGAAGCTACAAAATACTCGCTGTCGCCGATGCCCACAACAAGAGGGCTGTCCTTGCGCACGCCGACGAGCTTGCCGGGTTCCTTGTCACTAATGACCGCAAGCGCGTATGCCCCCTTTACATCTTTCAACGCTTCCCTGACCGCATCCTCAAGCGGAAGTGTATCGGCATAATGCTTGATAAGATGGCAGATTACTTCGGTGTCCGTTTCCGACTTAAACTTGCATCCCCTGTCGATCAATTTTTTCTTTAAGGGCAGATAATTCTCTATAATGCCGTTATGAACCACAACGATACCGTCAGATCTGTGAGGATGTGCGTTTTCCTCGGATGGTTTACCATGGGTAGCCCATCTGGTATGGCCGATGGCAGTATTACTCTTCAGATTTTCTGTTTCGATCATGGATGTCAGATCCCTGATTTTCCCTTTGCATCTCCTGACGTCTATGCCTTTATCCGAAAAGAATGCGATGCCGGCTGAATCATATCCTCTATATTCAAGACGCTTAAGGCCTTCGAGAACCACTGTTACAGCATTTTTTCTGCCTGTATATCCTATTATCCCGCACATAAATTTCAAGAAGTCATGATGCAGAAATTAAAACAGACTCGGGACTTTCTGCCGATTATGACTTCGTTCTCCTTTCATTTTTATGCAGCCTCCCTGCCTCAGGGATCAACTGCTATTGAATCCATCTGCTGCGCCGTCATATGCAGCTGGTATGAACATTTCATTTTTTATTTCTGCTTTTCGACATTTTATTTTTCATCCCGGACCTTTTCTTTGCCCAGTCCATGATATTCTTCTGCACAACCCTGCTCAGGGCAAGGGCTGAAGGAGGGACATCTTTAGTAATGGTAGAGCCCGCTCCGATGTAAGCTCCCTTCCCGATCCTCAAAGGGGCAATAAGCTGGGAATCACTTCCCACGAAGACCCCGTTGTCGATAATTGTTGAATGTTTCCGTTCGCCATCGTAATTACAGGTTATTGTCCCTGCTCCTATATTTACTCTTTCGCCGATTTTCGCATCACCAAGATAACTCAGATGCGAAGCCTTGGACATCCTGCCGATTACCGCTTTCTTAAGCTCCACGAAATTGCCTATCCTTGCCTCATTCCCGATTTCCGAGCCCGGCCTTATATGCGCAAAGGGACCTATGGAAGCCCTGTCCTTTATGGTCGAACCCTCGATTACAGATGAATCTTTTATGACAACATTACTTCCAATAAAACCGTCTTTAACCCTTACATTCGGGTATATTGTTGTACCCCGGCCTATTTTTGTATTCCCTTCAAGAAATACATTAGGGTATATCGTTGTATCCCTCCCGATATGAACATCGTAATGAACGAAAACAGTTTGAGGATCGAGGAAACTGACCCCCTTGCCGATCCACTTGTTGATTATGTTTTTCTTCATTAACTGCGATGCCCTTGAGAGCTCTTCCCTGGTATTCACCCCCATAAATTCATCATCGGAGCCTATACAGAATGCCGCCGTCTTTAATCCTTTTTTTGAAGATAACGCAACAATATCAGTAAGGTAATATTCACCCTTTGCGCTGTTCATCTTTATATCGTCCAGCAGACAGAGGGCATCATGATTTATTGCATAAACACCGCTGTTGACTTCATGTATGTTTTTCTGCATCCTGTCAGCATCCTTTTCTTCGACTATCGAAAGGACCTTTCCTGAATCAGACCTGACTATCCTGCCATAAGAGGAGGGATCGACCGCTGTAAAAGAAATTACCGAGACCGAATTCCTCCCCCGCAGGTGAAGTTTTAAGAACCTTCTAATAGTATCATCAGTAACAAGGGGGGAATCACCGTTCATAACTATAATGACATTCCTGAAATTCTTAAGGGCTTGTCTTGCGCTGGCAAGAGCATGCGCCGTACCCTTAGCCTTTTTCTGCCTCACAAATAAAACATCATCTGCCGCGACCGTTTTCTTCAACATGTCGATATGTTTTCCCGCTACAACCACAATCTTCTCGGGTTTAAGTTTCCTGGCCGTGTTGATAACGCTCTGAAGCATCGGGACACCACATATTCTGTGCAATACCTTGGGGACAGCGGAATTCATTCTCTTGCCGAGCCCTGCTGCAAGGATAACGCAAACTATCTTCATCCTTTTGCTTCCCCTATCTTGTAAGGCGCCGCTATCCCGCCTGAAAGGATTATTTTTATCCCGTCTTCAATGGATATATCAGTATAAAAAACATCACTTTCGCTGACCAGCACGATTTCGCCGAGATAAAGGTTGTTTGTCGGCACATATACAGCCCTGAGGCATGACTCCTTGCCGGTGCTTTCCGCCTTGATTGTGCACTCTTTGGTGAGGAAACCGAACGCAAAGCAGCCCTTTCTGGGGTATTCAATAATCACGAACTTCTTAAAAGAAACACTTTTGTTTTCAGGAGAGAACGCATCAACAAGGTGTTTTACAGCTGTATAGAAACCTTTGAATACCGGGATATTAAGAAAAATGCGCTCAAAAAAATAAATAATTTTTTTCCCGAATACATTCGTCGAAATTATGCCGATAATAAAGACAAGTACTATCGCCGAGAGAAATCCCAGACCGGGAGTGTGGTACCCAAGAATTTTAAAATAAAGAGGTTCGAGAAGGCCGTCGACAAATTTGAAAAAACCTATTATTACCAGAATAGTTATGATTGCGGGAATAGAAACAAACAGACCCGCAATAAATCTCCTTTTAAAGGTGGCGTGAATAGAAATGCTCATCGTTTGTAATATTATGATAAATCCACGGACAAGATTATTTCAATATTTAAGTTGGCCATATAACCGGACCGTCTATTTCCCAACTTTTTCCGCCACCTCGTCAGGTATATCAAAATTGGCATAAACATTCTGAACATCATCATGGTCTTCCAGTGCATCCATAAGCCTGACCATCTGCTCTGCGGCCCTCTCATCCAGAACAACATAATTCCTGGGAAGCATGGTTATCTCGGCAGATTCAACAGGTATATCCGCATTCTCGATCGCTGTCCTGACATTATTAAAATCCTCAGGTGCGGTTATTATCTCATAATTGTCCTCATTAGGATCGTTTTTCATGTCTTCAGCGCCGGCGTCAAGGGCAATAGACATAACAGAATCCTCTGATGCCTTCGTTTTATCAACAATAATATAGCCCTTCTTGTCAAAAATCCATGAAACACAGCCTGTCTCCCCCAGACTGCCGCCGCTTTTGGCCATTATATGCCTTATCTCCGGAAGAGTCCTGTTCTTGTTGTCGGTCATGACTTCGATCATCATTGCAACGCCGGCCGGACCGTATCCCTCATACACGAATTCCTCGTATGACACACCTGGCAGTTCACCGGTCCCCTTCATAATGGCTTTCTTGATGTTATCGTGAGGCATGTTGACTTCCTTTGCCTTCTCTATCGCTGTGCGCAATCTCGGGTTACCGGCGGGATCGCCTCCTCCAAGCCTCGCTGCGATCGAAATCTCTTTTACAATCTTCGTAAAGACCTTCCCTCTTTTTGCGTCTGTATGCGCTTTCTTGTGTTTTATCTGTGCCCATTTCGAATGCCCTGCCACAATAACCTCCGGAATTAATTATGCTTAGTCTTTATTCTATCAATTTCCTCAAGCCGCTCTTTTGATTTCAACGCCTCTTTTGTTCCCGGAAACAGCCCGATAACAATCTTGTATCCCTTTTCTGATTCTACAAGATCTCCGAGTTTGAATTTCGCCTCTGAATACATGAACATCTCCCCAGGCCTCATGAGCACGCCCTTTTCGACAAACTGCCTGATTACAGGCGTATAAAACCTGAGCAGTTTTTCCCATTTTGCGTTCTTATAATATCCGTCAGCGAGGGTATCTTCAATAATGCTCCTTTGAGTCGATTCAGGATATTTTTTGATAAATTCGCTGCGAAGGTGTTCGGCTTTTTCAAAAGCAGGCGGATTATACTCTGAAAGATATACCGACATCAGTCTCCAGTGGCATTCCTGGGTCAATTGAGCCTGAGGATATTTATTGATAATATCCATATACGCCGTTTCAATCTGCGGAAGAACCGATATCCTGTCGCTGTTTTCGGTGAGTCCGAGTATCTTCTTGAATGTCTCGAGAGCCTCTTTGTTCTGTTCTTCTATGCTCAAATCAATTTTATTCCCGTCCCCCTCTGCTGCGGCATTGAAAGGAAATACAAGCAACAAATGCAATAAAACAGCTATATGAAAGGCTTTAAACATGATTTTTATATTAATTCCAGAGGGTTTACGCTGTCAAGACAACATAAAACCGGAGCCTAATACGATTCGATGCCATAGTCTTTTATCTTTGTCAGGAGGGTCTTATAGCTGACCCGCAACAACTCCGATGCCCTGCTCTTATTCCCTCTGGTTTCCTTTAAAGCCCTTATTATACGCTGTGTCTCTGCGATTCTTGTCGCCTCCCTTGCTGCATCCTCAAGCGTTCCGTTCATCGGTATATTTCTCAAAGAACTCTCCACCGACAACTGAGGATTCAAAGCTATATGTTCTGCGGTAATGTCACTTCCCTCGCATAGGATTATCGCTCTTTCGATACAGTTTTCCAATTCTCTCACATTTCCCTTCCATGGATAATTCACCAGCAGGTCAAGGGCGCTTCCGGTAATATTTTTCAGGCCGGTCTTGAGCTCGATGCAGTATTTATTAATAAAATACTCTATGAGCAGGGGGATATCATCTCTCCTTTCCCTAAGGGGCGGGATCACTATCGGGAATACATTCAATCTGTAAAACAGGTCTTCTCTGAAAAGTTTGTCTTCCATCGCCTTCTCAATATCCTTATTGCTCGCCGCAACAATTCTGACATCAATTTTTACCGGCTTTACACTGCCGACGCGCTCTATTTCGCCTTCCTGTATTACTCTCAGTATCTTCGCCTGAAGCGCAAAATCCATTTCAGCGATCTCATCCAGAAATATCGTACCTTTGTCTGCAAGTTCAAACTTGCCGATCTTTTTTGCATCCGCCCCTGTAAATGAGCCCTTTTCATGGCCGAAAAGCTCTGATTCAAGGAGTTCCCTCGGTATGGCAGCGCAGTTTATCGGGACAAAAGGGTATTCCCTTCTGGGACTGAGATTATGGATCGCCCTGGCAAACAGTTCCTTGCCGGTGCCGCTTTCACCGAGCAGAAGAACAGTTGTTTTTGAGTGTGCGACCTTCTGGACTTTTTCTGCGACTTCGCTGATGCTCCGGCTTTTGCCTATTATTTTCGGGATGCCGTATTTTGAGGCCAGCTCATCCTTGAGCAGCATATTCTCGGTATGCAGTCTCTGAGTCTCAAGAGCCCGGTTTATCAATAATAGTAAATGGTCCGTATCAAAAGGTTTGGTGATAAAATCAAATGCTCCCTCTTTGATGGCTGTGACGGCGGTCTCGATCGTCCCGAATGCTGTCATAACAATAACAGGCGTGAGGGGGCTCTCAGCCTTTGTCGTTTTAAGAATCTCTATCCCGTCTTTCTTCGGCAGTTTAAGGTCGGACAATACAAGGTCAAAATGATTTTCCTTTATTTGCCTGATGCCTTCGGATCCATCAATGGCGACAATAATTCGGTATCCTTCGGATTCAAGGGTTTCTTTAAGCATCTGTGCCATCGACTCTTTGTCTTCAACCAGAAGGATAGTCTGCATATTTTATTTTACCTCAAGACGGTGATATTAATGCTGTTGCAGCAGATTAAATTTTTGCATTTTTTAAAGCCTGAGCGCAGGGACATCCCCGCTCCGGGAAATCCTGTGCAAAAAAGGCCTTAAATATCGATTTGAGCTTTCCGGAAGATGCCTGCATCGTTTCAACAACCTCTTTCGCCGTAAGCTTTTCTGCCTTTATTCCGGCAGCATGATTAGTTATGACATTTATACCTGCAAAGCATATCTCCAATTCCCTGGCAAGTGCAGCCTCCGGCATCACTGTCATCCCTACCATATCACATCCCAATGTTGCAAAAGCCCTGATCTCCGCCGCTGTTTCGAGCCTTGGGCCGTTAGTGCATAAATACGTGCCTGATCCGGCCACAGCTACACCTGCCTTCCCGGCAGCGTTCAGAATATAATTCCTCATATCAGGACAGAAAGGGACTGTAAAGTCGATATGGATAACCTCATCCTCGTCATAGAATGTTGACGGCCTGCCCTTAGTCATGTCTATCAGTTGATCGGGGACAGCGATTACTCCGGGGCTCATCCCGATGCTTATGCCGCCTGAAGCGCCTATAGAAATTATTCTGTTTACTCCCAGTTCTCTGAATCCCCAGATATTCGCCCTGTAATTTATCTTGTGGGGCTGCAGATGATGCATTATGCCATGCCTCGGCAGAAACGCAATCTTTTTACCTGATAAATCCCCTATCCTGAAAACATCCGAGGGCTCTCCGTATGGGGTGCTTATTTTTACTGAATCGACAATTTCCAGGCCTGGGATGTCGTACAGTCCGCTGCCGCTTATAATTCCAAACATAAATACTATTCCTCCTGGACATTTATTCGAAGTCTATAAACTTTTTCTTCATATCCTTGTTATGATCTATATGCTGATAATCTGTTCAAGTGCTATAATAACCTACATTATATTTATTAATGAAGAGAAATCAATACACCTGCATTTTATCTTTATGCAGTCGTTGCGGCCCCGGCGGGATGAGGCAATCCTTTCTTTCGTAATGATCGCCTCATTACTCCTTTTGCCGCGCCAATAATTTTATTGGTATTATTGAATGACTCTTCAACGGAATCAGAGGATATTATGATTAACAAGGAACTGCAGCTTAAGTTGCTTAAAAAAACACTTTTCAACGGCGGAGATTATGCTGATATATTCATTGAACACAGGAAACAGACTTCGCTTATTATAGAGGACGGCAAAATAGAGAAAATAACAACAGGGGTAGAAGCAGGTGCCGGGATACGCCTGATATGTAATGGCAAAACTGCATATGCTTTCACCAACGACCTGTCAGAGGAGTCACTGTTGCGCGCAGCATCGGAGACAAGAAATGCAGCAGATGGAAAATCTGGTATTTCGGTCGTTGATCTGAGAATAATAAAGCCGTCATTTGATTTTAAAATAAGGTTGTTCCCGGATGATGTACCGATAGAAAGGAAAATATCCATAGCCGGAAAGGCTGACAGCATCGCAAGGAGTTTCGACAACAGGGTAAAACAGATCACGGCTATTTATAGGGATTCTGTACAAAATATATATGTTGCAACATCCGATGGTATTATTGCTGAAGACGAGCGTGTCTATACATCAGCAGTTCTTCAGGTTATAGCGACCCATAACAGCATTATTCAGACCGGATATGAAAACATAGGCGGATTAACCGGCTTTGAATTATTCGAAGAGCATAATATCGAAGAAATAAGCAGAAAGGCTGCAATGCGTGCGATAACAATGCTTACTGCCAGGAAGGCCCCGGGGGGAAGAATGCCGGTTGTGATAGCTTCAAATGCGGGGGGAACCATGATTCACGAGGCTATTGGTCACGGTCTTGAGGCAGACCTTGCTCAACAGGGCCTCTCGGTATTTTCAAATAAAATCGGCAGTCAGGTTGCATCGAATCTGATAACGGTAATTGATGATTCAACCCTTCCCAATAAAAGAGGTTCTTTCAGATTCGATGATGAGGGCACGCCTTCACAGAAAACCGTTCTTGTGGAAAAAGGAATATTGAAAAACTATATGTACGACAGGCTGACTGCCATGAAAGACGGCACCCTTTCAACAGCGAATGGCAGACGCGAATCTTATCAGTACCCGCCGATACCGCGGATGACAAATACTTATATAGCGGGAGGGGACATTTCTCCTGAGCAGATTCTGCGTCTGACTGAAAAGGGGCTTCTTGTTGAAAAAATGGGCGGCGGTCAGGTAAATACCGTGACAGGAGACTTTGTCTTTGATGTCCAGGAAGGGTATCTAATAGAAAAAGGCTCGAAAGGAGATCCGGTCAGAGGGGCAACCTTGACAGGTAACGGCCCTCAAATTTTAAGGTCAATAGACATGGTGGGCGGCGATCTCGGATTCTCAATAGGGACATGCGGAAAAGATGCGCAGGGGGTTCCTGTCTCAGATGCGATGCCGACGATAAGAATACCTGAGATCGTTGTTGGAGGCAGCTACTGAGAAGACCTGAAGTGTGTCGAACATTATACATCTGAGGATATTTATCAACACATATAAAAATCCTTCCCATTGATTAATAAGCAAATATTATTGGCATTAATCTTGCAGGCATTATCCCTGTAATTATGCGTTCACAGAGAACTATAAAACATGAAGTGAGTTTTGAAGGTATAGGCCTTCATACGGGCAAGCATTGCAAAGTAACTCTCAGACCTGCTTCAAGAGATGAAGGAATAACCTTTATCAGAACTGACAAGAATGCAGTTATCAAAGCACACGCCGGCTCGGTAATCGATACTGCTTTTGCTACGACTATCGGTATTGATGGTATAAGAATAAAGACTGTTGAGCATCTCCTGTCCGCCCTCGCAGGACTCGGAATAGATAACATTTATGTGGAAGTATCCGGTCCGGAGATCCCGATATTAGACGGCAGCTCTACAGAGTTGATCACTATAATATTGCAGTCAGGCATTGCAAAACAGGGCAAAAAAAGGCCGTTTTTAAGAATAAAAAAACCTTTTATTTTTGAAGACGGACATGCAAAGATCGCTGTGTTCCCATACAATGGCGCCCGTATAACATACTCCATATACTTCAGCTACTATGGTTTTGGAGAGCAAAGACTAAGCCTGGATATGACAGAAGAAAATTACGTCCGGGAAATAGCGCCTGCACGGACATTCGGTTTTCTAAAAGATATCGAATATCTCCGTACAAATGGTTTTGCTAAAGGTGGTTCGCTTGACAATGCAATAATACTTGGAGAAAATGGCGTCCTGAATACATCCGGGCTGCGGTTTAAAGATGAATTTGTACGCCATAAGGTGCTTGATTTCATAGGAGATTTTTCTCTAATCGGATTCCCGATATATGGACATATAATAGCTAATAAATCAGGCCACTCGGCAAACATCAAGTTCCTGAAGAAATTGCTTTTGTCTCCTGATACGTGGGATATTGTGACAGAACAGTTGATATCCTCAAGCCCTGCCTTACAAATAAACATATAAAATTCAACAGGTTAGGGCTTCATTATTTTTATTTCAAAATCTTCGGTAAAATATGTTATTATAATCTGGAAAAAAAAGGCTGGAGAAACGAGAGTCTCCAGCCATAGAGCTAAAAATCATTCAACTTATTTTTTCTTCTTTGCTGCCTTCTTAGCTGCAGGCTTCTTTGCTGCTGCTTTCTTCTTTGCTGCTGCTTTCTTTACTGCCATCTTCTTCACCACCTTTCCTTCCCCATAACTACGTGGGAGGTTTGAGTTAAAGCTTGCCCATCAGCATAATCTTATTTCCTGACAGGAGCTTTTCCAAATCAGTGTCACCGCTTTCTTTTTTGTTTTTAAACTCGCCCTCTTCCATCAGGGTCGTGACAATTTTCTTATTAAATCTTTCTTCAACATCCTTGATGCCGTCTAAGACTAAAGAAACATGTCCTACGATGAAGAGATTAACAGTGTCAGCATCCTCACTTTCAGTAAATGGACCATGAATAAATGCGATTTTTACACCGGATGTTTTCAGAAGTGTCTTAAGAGCGCCGGGGATGCCTAATGACTTTGCAATAAGACTCTTAAGTTCTGAAAAAAGTGGGGATTTCTTTTCCGCCTGGAAATATTTAAGATTTGCGACCTTCTTACTTGTCAATATCCCCATTTTTTCAAGATTGTCCAGTTCTCTTTTAACGCCGGAGGGATTCTTTCTCAATAAGGTTGCGATTTCTCTCACATAAAATTTTTCCTCGGGGTTATTAAGAAGCAGCGCCAGCAGATCAGCTCTTACTGATGATGAGAATAAACTTTTTAATGTATCTCGTACTTGTTTTGACATTTTATGTTTATATTTATATAACAAGATTTATAACTTTGTCAACAAAAAAATTATATTTAAATACAATTCTTATTTTTAAATAAACAGATCATTTGGATTATAATACAATCAATCAAAGTATTTATATGGACAGAATATACTTATAATACATTTGTTTCAGACTATAAACAGTCATATACATTTGATATTCATACCTGTTAATTAAAAATATAAAAATATTAATAATGGAATACAGCAGGAAAAAATGAACTATTGAAGAGTTTAAAGAAATAAGTTTAGGGTTGCAAAGTGGGATATATTGATCAGATTATTGCAAGGCTAATTTTCTTACGATATTCAAATTTTTCAAATCATCATCTTCTTCTTTTTTGGGGGTCTCGAGGATTATTGGTATATCGGCAAAAACAGGATGACTTATAAAACTTTTGATTCCCTTTATCCCGATCTTGCCCTTTCCAATATGCTCATGCCTGTCTATTCCTGAGCCAAGCTCTCCCCTGGAGTCATTGACATGTAAAAGCCTGACCATGTTTTTTCCGATGTATTTGCCGGTCTCAGCCGATAATAAATTTATACCTTCCTGAGTCTTAAGGTCGTATCCTGCAGAAAATGCGTGACAGGTATCTATGCATATTCCGGCTATAAGCTCTCCTGGTATTTTCCACATTATTTCGGAGAGCTCACTTATTCTGGATGTTATATCACCCCTCTCACCAGCCGCATTTTCGAGTAAAAGCCCGGCACGCCATTTACCTCTCTTCGAAATCTCGGCCAGACAGTTTACTATCCTTTCCCTTGCAATTACAGGAGACTCCCCGGAGGCGCTCCCTGTATGCAGCACAACATATTCTGCGTCTATCTCATCCGCCGTATTCATTTCATAGACAACCATGTCAATAGATTTTTCAATAAGGTCTTTTCTTGCTGACGCCAGATTGATGAGGTACGAGGTGTGGATAAAGACCGGGAATATATCGTACATCTTCTTAAGTTTGCGGAATTCCCTGCTCTCATGCAGGTTTTTTTCTTTTGTATGCCAGCCTCTTGGATTGTGAGAAAACATCTGCATGGTATTGCATCCAAGGTGTAATGCCCTTTCAATGCCCTTTCGAAGGCCTCCTGATATTGATGTATGTACCCCTATTCTTCGCACCGATCAATTTTATCATATCAGTGGCCGCCGTGAATAAGAATGGGCAGGCATCTTACACAGACAAATTTTTCAGACCCCTCATGAACGCATTTCATCAAAACCCTTTCCTCGTCGGATGCCCCGCATATAAAACATTTTGCAGGCATTTCTACTCCTCCAGCTCGTTTATTTCTTTTACGACCTTCTCCGGATCAAGGTTATGCATCATGGAACCGAATGATATCGACTCCATATTGATCCCCGGGCAAGTAAAACATCCTCCTCCAAAATATTTCTGTATTATCTCTTTTGCCCCCGGATGTTCCCTTATAACATTCCCTATTATCGAATCCTTTGTAACGGGCTTTTTTGTCGTTGTATTCATATTATCCTCCCTGAAGTGTTTTGCCTTTTATGTATAAAGTATAAAATGGCGGGAATAACATTAATATGATATTCATCATATTACGAAATATTACGAATTTCTAAACGCTCCTAAAAAGACTGCAGGATCCATACTTGTCAAAATAAAACTTTACAGAAGGCGGAATGCCTCGAAAACAGAATAAATCGACATGATTATTAAATGTCGGACCCCGACTTTGTTAAATAAACGTATTAACGATAACTCTGTATTTGTGTTATTTTGTAATTGTTTGTGGATTGATTTTCAGGGTGTCGTTATTCTGTTTCCTCAACATCCCGCCTTCTTGTGTATATTTGAAATTATTTTGGACAGCAATGTGCTGGATCATTAAATTTATGACGTCCGTCATAGAATGCCCGGTCGCTTTTCGCTATGCTTTAATCAAACATATAGAACATACAGGGGGTAAAAATGGACAGATTTGTTAAGAACTTTATTGTTATAAGCATTGTTTATCTCGGCATCTCATCATTTCTTGGGGTAGCCATGTTGTGGAACCAGTCTTTGCTTACGCTGAAGTTCGTGCATTCTCATCTGAACATGCTCGGCTGGGTGTCGATGATGATTTACGGAGTGGGTTACCATATACTTCCGAGATTTTCAGGCAAACCTCTCAAATATCCGAAGATGGGCGTGCTTCAGTTCTGGGCGGCCAATATCGGGCTTGTAGGCATGTTATCTTTCTATTCTTTGAATGTTTTCAATCCGGGGAATACATACAATTCCCTGACAGTGATTTTCGGCGCATTAGAAGTCTTCTCGATTATTCTGTTTTTATACAATATGCTTGTCACCCTGCTGTCAAACGATACGGACTGATTATGTCAGGGACTTCAATTTCCCCAGATCCCTCATCATGATCTTGCCTGCTTTTGAAGTCACAAGTCCTGCTTTTGCAAACTTGCTCATGGTTCTTATGGAAGTCTCGACAGTAGTGCCCACCATTTCCGCTATATCCTGTTTGGTCAGCTTCATATTAATTATCATGCCATCAGGTGTCTTTTCACCTGCCTTGTCGGACAGCTTTATAAGAAGCGATGCGATCCTCGACTCCACTTTTTCGAGGGCTATGCTCTTGAGAGTTTCGTGGGAACCTTTGATCCTGTCCCCTATATTCATTGCCATGCAGTACATCAGATTCGGGAATCTGTCCAATATCTTCATGAGATTGTTCCTCGATATTTTCAGGATGTCTGTGTCATCCATGGCAATCGCATTGGCAGGGTAAGGGAAACCCCTGACAACAGCAATCCCTCCAAAAAAATCCATCGGTGAAATTATTTCTAAAATAATCTCCTTGCCCTCCTGAGATATTTTGGTTATTTTCACCTTGCCTTTAGTGACAATATATAACCATTCCGAAGCGTCACCCTCTGAAAAAATGCTGTCTTTCTTCCGGAATTTCTCATGCTGAAGATAACGGCCGATCTCTTTTGCTTCCTGAGGGCTCAGGGTATTGAAGATAGATACCTGTCTGAGGTCGAACATAGCAATAGAATAATAAAAATCTCCCTAAATTACAACAAATGCATCAAATAAAGGCGTGAAAACAAAATGCCTTTAGAATTTTGGGTCTTCGTGTAATCGTGTGGGTCATTTCAGATCTCTTTGAGCATACAGGTAAGGATTTTCAGTTTCAGGTACTCCTCGTCGCGTAACCCGTAAGCCCTTCTCTGAATGACTCTAATCTTGTTGT
>JBFMDL010000007.1:0-54579 GCA_040753635.1 Nitrospirota bacterium
AAGGACCTTTTCTGCACTACATACACTTTTCAGAAAAGTGAGATCGCAGATGGCTGATTGATGCGGCTTTCGCTCGGCGGTAATCAGTCTTTACCAGCCTCTTTGGAAAATAACTGCGGAAAATGGGCTAAAGAATCTACACATTTTTTTTCAAGAGAAAGAAGACCTGATTAAAAAGGGATTGCGACCATGAGAGACAATCAGACATGCTATAGCTAAAAATAAGAGAAAGAAGACCTGATTAAAAAGGGATTGCGACCATTTCTGTATGTACTTAATATGCGTATTGCACAAAGAGAAAGAAGACCTGATTAAAAAGGGATTGCGACGTGTGTCGGGCAAAACATGGCCGCCTATTATCTCAAGAAAAAGAAGGGATGGTAAAGGCAGTGAGATCAGACATTATAAAGCTTCACGCCGGGTATCTGTTCGAAGTGTTTATCGAGGGTGAAGATGGAGAGCTTGTGTTCAATGGCGATGGATGCTATGAATATGTCGGATAAAGGCAGATTTAACCCTTTTCTCTTTAACGAAGCGGAAAGCTCTCCTGATTTTTGCCGCAGTTTTTTTGTCATTTCAGCATATTTAAGCTCTGACAGCGCATTAAAAATAAGGGCTTTTTCTTCTTCTGATCTGACCCCCTGCACAAGTTCAAAAAGCGCCACCCCGCATACCCAGACAGAATTTTTCATTATGAGACTTTCAAGCTTTTTGCCGAAGGAAATGGAAGACATAAAGGAAAAGAAGATTCCCGTAAAGAGATAATAGAGGCATATGTAAGAATAAGTATGATGCTTTCGAAGGGCTTCCGCCTTCCGTTTATGCAACATTAAGGATAAGATATTGTCATTGCAGGTGAATCCTCTGTTCGCCTGTATACACATTCATCCTGTCGCCGCGCATGAAACCAACAAGAGTAATGCCTCCTGATTCTGCAATTTCAACAGCAAGACTCGTAGGCGCTGCTCTGCTTACTATTAAAGGGATGCCGCAGCGTGAACATTTCAGAACGATTTCAGAGGACAACCTCCCGCTCACCATCATCATTTTGCCTTCAAAGGATATGTTTTCAAGGATGCAATATCCCGTTACCTTATCTACCGCATTATGTCTCCCGATGTCTTCTGCAAAGGCCAGAATTCCCCTGTCGCCTGCAAGCGCAGCGCTGTGGACCCCGCCGGTCAATCTGAAAATCTCGGAACGTTTCTGGAATTCCCTGTACAATTCTTTAACCATCTCAGGATTAAAAACAGTATTGTCCGAAATCTTCTTTTCCGGCCCCCCGCTCTTCAAACTTACTCCTCCTGCGCATCCTGATGTGATTGTCGCCTCTGCGCTGTAAACCTCGCCTGATGAAGGTATATCAGCGGTAATCTCGTCTCCATATTCTATGCTTATCCTGTCAGCACACCACTGACCTTTTATAAGTCCTTCATTATATATTATGCCCACAGCCAGTTCGCGGACCATTAATGGCGTGCAGTACAGATTTAACAGGTTTTGGCCGTTCACCAGGATTCTCAATCTCTTCTCAACTGCGATAAAATCCTCGGCTTCTTCCGGTGAATTTTTTTTAAGCTTTAATATATGTACTCTCTTGAAAGGTTCCATATTTTTAAATCTTGCACCCGACCTTCACTTCAGTCGACTTGACTTTAACCGCCTCTGATTCTTATTATTCAATATTCGGGGCGTAGCGCAGCCTGGTAGCGCACACGGTTCGGGACCGTGGAGTCGAAGGTTCAAATCCTTTCGCCCCGACCATTTTTGTCTTTCGGCTCCTTTGCTATGGACCGGCAATCCCAATTTTTTTTATTTCTGCATAACTGAATATCGGGCCGTCTGTACAGACATATTTGCCGTCAATGTAACAATGTCCGCACTTCCCGACCCCGCATTTCATATGCGCCTCAATAGTGGTAATTATATTTTCTGCGGGCATGCCCATAAGGGAAAGATCCCTCATCGAAGCGCTGATCATTACATGAGGTCCGCATATATATGAATACCCTGTTTTAAAAGATATTTTCTGTTTGTCAAGATGCTCTGTTACCAGCCCTGCGCAGTGTTCCCATCCGTCACACTTCACATCAATCGTCAGGGTGACCTCAACGCCTTTCTCTATCCAGAACAAAACATCCTTCATGAACAATACCTCGGAAGGATTTCTCGATCCGTATATCAGAGCGATCTTCCCGAATTTATCTTTCCGGTTGACGACAAAATTTACAAGGGACCTTAAAGGCGCTATCCCGATCCCCCCCGCAACAAAAAGCATATCCCTGCCTGATGCATCTTCAAAAGGGAATCCGTTGCCTAAAGGCCCCCGTATCCAGAGGTGATCACCGTGTTTCAGCTCGTGCAGAACAGATGTAACATGCCCGACCTTTCTTATGCAGACATCCATAACATCGTGAATGCCGGGTGTTGATGCAATAGAAATAGGGACTTCGCCAGCGCCCCATACTGAAACCATTATGAACTGGCCCGGACTGTAATGAAAACCTTCCGGTTTTTCCAGCCTGAAAAGTTTTACATCAGAGGTCATTGCAACAACATCGAGTATTTTTGCCTTCAAAGGGAGATACAGGTCTTTCGGATATCCCGCATTATTTTTCTTCATCTTGTCATTCTTTCAATCCAGCTTATTCGCTATGGTTGCCATGTCAATTCTTCCGGGACATGTAATTGTGCATCTCCCGCATCCTACACAGCCGAATTTGCCAAACTGTTCGGGATAATACAGGAGCTTATGGAAATACCATCTCTTTGTCCTTAAAATCTTCTTCCCGGCGGGAAGGACATTGCCGGCCATCTTCGTAAACCCTTTGAACATGCAGGTGTCCCAGATCCTCATTCTCACACCCCTGTCTTCGGATTCCTTCCAGTCAACCACATTGAAACAGGTGCATAACGGGCACTCATAAACACAACCGCCGCACTCAAAACACCTGAGCGCTACAGATTCCCAGAAGGAATCGTCAACCCTTCCTTCGAGCATCTTCTGCCTGACATTATCGAGCGTTATCCTTTTTTCAAACCTGGATTGTGAACTGAGGTTTGCCTCGTATTGCTCGTCGTAGTCTGTCTTTTGGGGTCTCATAAATATATGCTTCAATCCTTTTATGCTATTATTGCCTTCGCATGAACCAACCTGGACAAGGTATCTGTCCCCTATATCCGTTAATTGAATGTCAAACCCTGCATCAAGAAACGGACCCGTGCCGAGTCCCAGGCAAAAACAGGTCGGATCAGGGTTATTGCAGGCTATAGATATAAAAACAGTGTTTTTCCTTCTGTTGACATAGAAATTGTCTTCATACAGTCCTCCATAGAACCTGTCCAGCAGAGCAATTGATGAAATATCACATGACCTTACACCGAAGATAATTCTCTTCCTGCTGTTGCTTAAAATGGCGACCCCTTTGTCCGAAAATCTGTACATCTCTTCTTTCTGAGGAAAAATAAATTCTTTTGGGGATGGGATACTGGCAGGACAATCGAGTTCGATTTCGTGGATGTTTTCGATAGAACTGAAGATTATATCACCTTCGAGGGACCTTAAAGGCCCTATCAGATCAGCATTTCTCCTGAGCTGTCTGAGCCAGTATGACAGGTGTCTTTTGTACAATACATGATAGTCAGTCATGCCTATGCCTTTGGTTCTTCATAGAGTTCCAGAAGCGCCTTTATATCATTTTTTCTGTCATAGCAGCTTTTCTGACGCTCACCAGGATTTTGCATGACAGGGGCAATACTCACAGCGCACACCTTAAACTCGGGGATCTTTGCAACGGGATCCACTGCCGGGTTGGTTATCAGATTAACAGCCGCCTCTCTGAAATGAAAAGGGATAAAGACAATCCCTTCAGGGGTCTTATCAGTCACGAGCGTGTTTACGGTTATTTCACCGCGCCTTGACCTGACCTTCACCCTGCTTCTTGTCTTTATCCCGAGTTTATCAGCGTCTTTCGGATTTATCTCCACAAAGCACTCCGGCTCTTCTCTTTCAAGAGTGGATGTCCTTTTGCACATTGTTCCGGTATGATACCTGAAGTACAACCTCCCTGTCGTAAGGATAAAGGGATATTCTTCGTCCACATTTTCGGCGGGCGGGATAAACTCCACAGGATTGAATGTCCCGAGACCCTTTGCAAACTTCTTCCTGTGGAGAAATGGAGTCCCTTCATGGTTTATATCAGGGCATGGCCATTGGAGCCCGAATCTGTCAAGCCTGTGATGGAGTATCCCGCCGTAAGAAGGAGTTAAAAGGGCTATTTCCTCCATTATCTCATGAGGTCCCCTGTACTGCATGTCATAACCCAATCTTTTGGAGAGTTCGGATATAATCTTCCAGTCAGGCAGCGCTCCATATAACGGCCGTATTATCTTTCTAATCTTCTGCACCCTTCTCTCTGTATTTGTAAAAGTCCCGTCTTTTTCCGCAAAAGTGACCGCGGGGAGAACAACATCTGCAAGCTCTGCGGTATCTGACATGAATATGTCCTGCACAACCAGAAAATCAAGTTTATTGACAGCCTCGATCAAACGGGATGTATCCGGGTCTGAAATGACCGGATTTTCTCCCATGATATACATAGCCTTTATCCCGCCGGCGCGTGCGGCATCGAACATTTCGATCATGGTCATTCCGGCTCCGGCAGGGAGTTTCTTTCCCCATGCATGTCCGAATTTTCTCCTTGCTTTCGGATCGGACACCCTCTGGTATCCTGAAAATACGTCAGGCAGCGCCCCCATATCGCATGCCCCCTGGACATTGTTCTGTCCTCTGAGCGGATTGAGACCCGACATCGGCTGTCCTATATGGGCGGTCAGCATGACAAGGTTGGCGCAGGAACGCACATTGTCCACTCCTGTAATATGCTGGGTGATGCCCATTGAATAAAAAAGCATGGATCTTTTTTCAGCAGCGTATATCCTTGCCACCCTCTTAATCTCTGAAGCAGGGACACCGGTGATTTTTTCGGCGACCCCGGGGCTATATTCCTTTACTATCTTTTCGAATTCATCGAAATTTTCGGTTCTCCTTTTCACAAACGGGATGTCTACAAGCCCCTCATTGATTATTACGTTCATAATGCCGTTCAGGAGAGCCACGTCAGTGCCGCTTTTATGACTTAAGTGTATCTGCGCAAACTTTGCAATCTGTGTTCTTCTCGGATCTGCGACGATGAGGGTTGCTCCTTTATCCACAGCATCCAGCATATGCATGCCTATCATCGGGTGCTGCTCTGTGGTGTTTGACCCTATGACAAAAACTACCCTCGCATCAGAAATCTCACTTATTGAATTGGTCATTGCTCCTGAGCCGAATGCCGAGGCCAGACCGGCCACAGTGGTGCTGTGTCAGAGACGCGCGCAATGGTCTACGTTATTAGTCCCTATGACAGCCCTTGCAAACTTCGTCATAAGGAAATTTTCTTCGTTTGTGCATTTGGCTGAACTGAGAAGCCCGATTGAATCGGGCCCGTATTTCTCTCTTATCTCCTTCAACCTTTCAGCAACAAGGTCCAGTGCGTCTTCCCATGCGGAATTCTGGAATTCCCCGTCTCTCTTTATCAAAGGGTATTTGAGCCTGTCGGGATGCTGTATAAATTCAAAAGCATTCCATCCCTTGACGCAGAGGCTGCCCTTGTTTACAGGATGGCGCCTGTTCGGAGAGACGCCGGTTATAACACCCTTATCAAAATGCACATAAAGACTGCAGCCGCAGCCGCAATATGGACAGATGGTAGAAATCTTTTCCATTGGTTTAATTTAACACAAAATACGGCAATTACTGAACCAATCTATAATAAATTAATACTATCTGATAGAATACACCTGAAAAAAACTGTAATTATTAATTATGGACAAGCCCTTTATCATCGGAATTGGAGGCACTCACAGCGGGGTCGGCAAAACAACTCTGGCGGTTTCTATCCTCCGGCATTTTACGTCTGAAGGCTCCGCAATCACTGCAAAACTTGGGTTTAACAAATGGGGAGCCATAAAATATACAAATACAACTTCTCCCCCTTTGATTGTCGATGACAGCGTAATTCTTGCACAGGCAGGCAAGGACACATCAAGGATGCTTAAAGGCGGGGCTTCGCAGGTTTTATGGGTCAAATCTCCCCCCTCAGTCCTTCATAAGGTGCTTCCTGATGCTATAAAAAGGCTTTCCGGCCTTGATGCTGTGGTCGTAGAAGGGAACAGCGCAATTGAGTTTTTAAAGCCCGATATTGTATTATTTATATCTGCGGGAGATAAAAACCGCTGGAAATCCGGCATTCAATGGTTTTTGTCGAGAGCCGATATTATATTGTACGAGGATGCTTCGGGACTTTCAGAAATTGCCAAAGGGAAAAGACTTTTTAATAGAAATCTTTCAGACAGGAATGAATCTAAAGTCCTTTCCGGAGTGGTCTCGCTCATGATAAACAAAAAAAGGCTGAAAGAAGAGATGTATGACAAAGCTGTTGACGGCAAGATTTCATGCGCTGCTGCCATGAAGATTGCCAAAGATCTCGGCATCTCCTATGCCGAGGTCGGGGCTGAAGCAAACGAACTCGGCATAAAGATTAAAAACTGTCAACTCGGCTGTTTCTGATGGAAATAATCCTTTTCGAACTTGCGCTCACCTTCTATTTTGCTGCGACCATAGTCAGCGTTCTGGAGCTTTTCAAAGGCACCAAGACGACTTCTTCCATAATGCTCAGCCTTTCTGTAATAGGATTTGTTCTGCATACATCCAATATTATTGCAAGGTATATAATTTCGGGGCATATCCCCATAACAAATCTCCACGAGGCCTCATCTTTCTTTTCATGGTGTATTGTTCTTTTGTTTTTCTTCCTCGAATATAGATACAAGCTCGGGCTTCTCGGTTCTTTTATCATGCCTGTTGTTTTTATTATGATGCTCTCTTCATCGATGCTTCCCCGTAAGATCGAACCATTAAGTCCTGTTCTCCAGAGTTACTGGCTGGGAATACATACTGTGCTGGCTTTTATCGGCGACGCTGCCTTTGCGATGGCATTCGGCATCGGTATAATGTATCTGATTCAGGAGCACTATGTAAAATCAAAGCACCTTGGCGGGCTTTTTCAGAGACTCCCCAGCCTTCAGACTCTCGATGAGATAAACTACAAGCTGATCACTCTGGGATTCCCTCTTCTGACACTTGCGATAATAACCGGTGTTCTGTGGGCGGAAAGCGCATGGGGCAGCTACTGGAGATGGGACCCTAAAGAAGTCTGGTCGCTGATTACGTGGTTTATATATGCCGGTGTTTTGCATCTCAGACTGACTGCGGGATGGAGAGGCAAACGTGCTGCGATACTTTCTATAATAGGGTTCTGCGCTGTTCTCTTCACATTCTTCGGTGTTAATCTCCTTTTAAAAGGTTTGCATTCATTCAAATGAAAATAGCAGTTGTCGGACTCAACCATAAAACGGCTGATGTGGAACTGAGGGAAAAACTTGCTTTCAACGGCCCGAAGCTGGAACAGGGTCTCAGCGGCATAAGAGAACTTCCTGAAATAAAGGAAGCAGTTGTGATTTCGACCTGTAACCGGGTGGAAGTATATATTAATACAGACCATGTCCGTAAGGCATATGAATCATTAAAGGATTTCTTTGTCGATTTTTTTGATGTGAAACGTGAATCACTCGATAACGCCCTCTATGTTTATGATGATATGGATGCAGTCAAACATATCTTCAGAGTTGCTTCAAGCCTTGATTCCATGGTTGTCGGAGAACCGCAGATACTCGGACAACTTAAGGAGGCCTTTGAGTTTGCGCTAAAACAGAAAAAAACCGGCATTATTCTTAACAGGCTTTTCAAGAAATCCATTTCTGTCGCAAAAAGGGTAAGGACCGAAACTAAAATTGCAGAAAATGCCGTATCAATAAGTTTTGCAGCGGTCGAACTTGCAAGAAAAATCTTTACGAACCTGTCAGGGAGATCTTTTATGCTCCTTGGGGCAGGCGAAATGGCTGAACTGGCGGTGAGACACATGATAACCAACGGGGTTAAAGACATAGTTGTAGCCAACAGGACATATGAGAGGGGACGTGAACTTGCCGAAGAGTTTAACGGCCGGGCCGTCAGATTTGAAGACTTCCTGCAGCAAATGGTCCATTCCGATATTCTGATATGCTCCACAGGAGCGCATAATTATATACTCACGAAAATCCAGATGCAGAAAGTGATGAAAGAAAGGAAGAACAAGCCTGTTTTTATTATCGATATCTCTGTCCCGAGGAATATTGATCCTGAGATAAACAATCTTGATAATGTCTATCTGTATGATGTTGATGACCTCCAGGGGGTTGTAGATACCAATGTCCTTGAGAGGCGGAAGGAGGCCGAGAAGGCGGAAGAAATCGTCGAAGAGGAGCTGGAAACATTTAAAAAATGGCTTTCCTCGCTTGATTCTGTGCCGACGGTAATTGCCCTCAGAGAAAAGGCAGAGGCTATCAAGAAAGAGGAGATCGAGAAACTTATCAACCGGTTTCCTGATATCGGTGAAAAGGAAAAAAAATCCATAGAAAATATGGCAAATTCTATTATCAACAAGCTTATCCACGCACCGACCATTGCCCTTAAAGAAGATTCCGGTGATAAAGACCTGTTAATAGCGACAATAAGGAAGCTCTACGGGCTGAATGGAGAAGATGATGACAAAAAATAAGGTCATAATAGGCACACGCGGCAGCAAACTGGCGCTCTGGCAGGCGGAGTGGGTTAAGTCAGAACTTCAGAAAATTAACCCGGGACTCAATGTAGAATTAAAAAAGATAAAAACCACCGGAGACAAGATCCTCGATGTCCCTCTGGCAAAAGTAGGGGGCAAGGGACTTTTCGTTAAAGAGATAGAAGAGGCGCTCCTCCGGGGAAAAGCAGATCTCGCAGTTCACAGCATGAAAGATGTGCCTACAGATTTCCCGGAAGGACTTCACCTTGCAGTTATCTGCAAAAGAGAAGACCCGCGGGATGCATTCATCACAAGAATCCGGGGTTCGAAATTCGAAATTCGAAATTTCAAAGACCTGCCAAAAGGCTCTACCGTTGGGACGAGCAGTCTCAGGCGGTCCTGCCAGCTTTTAAACATAAGGCCCGACCTGAAGATATCCCAGCTCAGAGGGAACCTTGATACAAGGCTAAGGAAGCTCGATGAAGGTCAGTTCGATGCAATCATACTTGCCGCTGCAGGCGTTAAGAGGCTTGGATGGTCCGAGAGGATTACCGAGGTAATTGAGCCTGAAATTAGCCTCCCTGCAATTGGTCAGGGGGCAATAGGCATAGAATGCAGGGTCAAAGACAAATTTATCAATAAACTGATTGCGCCATTGAACCACGAAGAAACATCGGCTTGCGTACGTGCTGAAAGGGCTTGTCTTAAAAAACTCGAGGGAGGTTGCCAGGTTCCCATAGCAGCATACGCAAGATTGGTTAACGGCAAGATTGTTATGGACGGTCTTGTCGGCAGCGTTTCAGGAGACAGGCTTATAAAAGGACATATCAAAGGCAGCGCCTCAGATGCCGGGTCATTGGGTATTATACTTGCTGAAGACCTTCTTTCAAAAGGCGCGGATAAAATCCTATCGGAAGTTTACGGCGGACACTTCGGTCAGATTAATCCGCCTTAATCGGACAATTTTTTATTTGATGATTATTCCTCTTTTTCTATTGCCTCAAGCTTTTCCTTGTTTTCCTGACAGTCTACGCATAGGGTTGCAGCAGGGAGCACGTTCAATCTCTTTTCACTTATTTCTTCACCGCATTCTTCGCAGATCCCGTATGTGCCTTCATTTATTTTCCTGACGGCCTCATCAATTTCGTGCAGCATTTTCCTGTGCGCCGAAAGCCGTCTCAGGCTGATATCTTCAGAAAGATCGACCACTGCCCAGTCACCATCGTCAAGAGCGGTATCAACGAGCTGTCGAGTCTCTCCGCTCATATATTTTGCTATCTCCTGTTTAACCTCTTTCAGTATTGCTCCCTTTCTGCCTAATAAAGCCTTTTTCAGGGATGCTGCCCTTTCTTCTTTAGCCACTCCCTTATCCGCAATCTTCTTACGGGAAACAGGCCGTTTCCCGGCAGTTTCCCTCTTTGCCGCGATCTTTTCCCCTGACCGCGCCTGTTTTTCCGGGCCGGCAACTTTCTTCTTCAAAGAAGCCTTCCGGTGAGCCTTCCCTGTCTTACCGGCAACCGGTTTCCTATCGGAAACAGAGGTTTTCTTGCCGGGGGTCTTCTTTCTATGTCCTGGTGTTTTAGCGGATTCCCTTCTTGCCATTATTTCGGTTCTTCTTTCTTCTCTCCTTCTTTATATACTTCAATAATACTTCTGACCTTAATACCAGCCTGTTGAAGGGCTTTCTGGATATCCGGGAGTTTTGCGTCTTCTACTTTCAACATAAAATTGCTGTTCATTCCTACACCTCCATTATTTCTTTTTCCTTGTGAGCCAAGACCTCATCTATCTTCTTTATAAACGAATCGGTAATTTTCTGTATTTCATCATGTTCTTTCTTCGCTTCATCCTCGCTTAAATGCTTATCCTTTTCCAGTTTCTTCAATTCCTCATTCGAATCTCTTCTTATATTCCGCACCGCTACCTTGCCTTCTTCAGCCCTTTTCCTTACTAATTTGACAAGCTGTTTTCTTCTCTCTTCAGTGAGAACAGGGATGTTTATTCTTATTGTCTTGCCGTCGTTCATAGGCGTCAGCCCCAGATCTGATTTCAGTATAGCCTTCTCAATATCAGGTATAATCCGCTGTTCCCAGGGCTGGATAGCGATCTGTCTGCTTTCAGGGATGCTCAGGCTTGCAAGCTGCTGAAGAGGTGTTGGGGTCCCGTAATAATCTATGGTAATTCCGTCCAGAAGCGCAAGCGACGCCCTTCCCGTTCTGATCGATGAGAATTCCTTTTTCAGCGCTTCCACAGCGCTGTTCATTCGATCATTTGTTTTTCTTTTTAGCTCCTGTGCCATTGTTTTCCCTGACAATTGTCCCTATCTTTTTGCCCTCTATCAATTTCCTTATATTCCCTTTACCTCTCAAATTAAATACCACAATCGGCAGGTTATTGTCCATACATAAAGTAACAGCCGTTGAGTCCATAACACCCAGCCCTCTCTTAAGCACTTCCATATAAGTAAGCTGACTATACTTTTTTGCATCCGGGTCCTTTATCGGGTCGGAAGAATATACCCCGTCCACCTTTGTGCCTTTAAGGATAACGTCTGCTCCGATCTCCATGGCCCTTAAAGCAGCAGCGGTATCGGTTGTAAAATATGGATTTCCTGTGCCTGCGGCAAAGATAACGACTCTCCCCTTCTCCAGATGTCTGACAGCTTTCCGTCTTATATAAGGTTCGGCAAGCTCTCTCATTTCTATTGCTGACTGGACCCTGGTAGGCACCTTATATTTCTCGAGAGCATTCTGCAGCGCAAGGGCATTAATCACTGTTGCGAGCATTCCCATATAATCGGCGGATGCCCTTTCCATGCCTTCAAGGCTCGCCTGCACTCCCCTGAATATATTCCCTCCCCCGATGACGATCGAGATCTGTATGCCCGAGGTGGCGACGTCTCTTATTTCACCCGCAACAAAATCGACGGTATTTGCATCGATGCCATATCCTTTGTCGCCCATAAGGGCCTCGCCGCTGAGCTTAAGGAGTATTCTCTTGTATTTCAATGGCATTTCTTACTCTAACAGTTTGAAGCCTCTGACATCCGGGTTTCTCCCAACTGATATCTTACAAATCGCCTGACCAGAATATTCTCACCCAGCTTTGCAACCTTCTCCGTAATTATATCCTTTATCTTCTTTTTCTGGTCAGGGTCTTTCACAAAAATCTGATCGAGCAGGCATGTTTCAGAATAAAACTTCTCCAGTTTCCCCTCGACTATCTTATCGACTACCTGAGGCGGCTTATTGGCCACCTGTGCCCTGTATATTCCCTTCTCCCTTTCAACAACATCCTGAGGCACTTCCTCCCTGGAAAGATAAGCAGGATTTGCAGCGGCTATATGCATTGATATATCTTTCACAAGTTCCCTGAAATCATCTGTCCTTGCAACAAAGTCCGTTTCACAGTTAATTTCGACCATAACTCCTATTTTGTCCATATGTATATATGAGCCTATCATACCTTCAGAAGCTGTGCGGCCGGCCTTCTTTGCAGCAGTAGCAAGGCCCTTCTGTCTCAGTATATCTATCGCCTTTTCAAAATCTCCTGCGCTGTCCGAAAGGGCTTTCTTGCATTCCATCATGCCTGCGCCCGTCTTTTCTCTGAGTTCCTTGACAGCGCTCGCTGAAATTGTCGTCATTCTGTTACCCCCTCTGTTTCCTCCGCTTTGATTTTTTCTTCTATCTGCGCCTTTTCTTCTCCCTGCGCGACTTCCTTGGAGAGGGCTTCCCTGCCTTCAAGAACTGCTTCCGCAATTTTTGATGTCAAAAGCTTTATAGCCCTTATCGCATCATCATTTCCCGGTATTACATAATCAACCTCATCAGGGTCGCAGTTTGTATCAACTACGGCTACCACAGGTATGGATAATTTCCTGGCTTCGGCCACTGCTATTCTCTCTTTTTTCGGGTCAACAACAAATAATACTCCGGGTAGTTCCTTCATCTCTTTAATCCCGGAAAGATACTTTTCGAGCTTTGCACGTTCTTTTTCGAGTCCGGCCGCCTCCCTTTTCGGCAGCAGGTTCAAAGTCCCGTCGTTCTTCATCGCCTCTATCTTCTTCAGCCTTTCGATGCTCTTTTTTATGGTAGAAAAATTTGTCAGCATTCCGCCCAGCCATCTCTGATTAACATAAAATGCCGATGCCCTCTGCGCCTCTTCTGTAATAGCATCCTGGGCCTGTTTTTTTGTGCCTACAAAAAGCACACCCGCGCCTGACAATGAAATATTCCTGACGTAATTATAGGCATCTTCCAGCCCTTTTAATGTCTTCTGCAGGTCGATTATGTAGATACCGTTTCTCTCCCCGAAGATATATCTCTTCATCTTCGGGTTCCACCGCTTTACCTGATGGCCGAAATGCACCCCGGCCTCAAGCAGCTCCTTCATTGATGCGACCATTGTTTTCTCCTCCTATGGTTTTTCCTCCGCCTGTTCTGCTAACCCTGAATCAGGACCATAAGCAGAACTGTAGCCGGCGTGTGAATTTTCCCCTTAAAAAAATCAGGGTTAAAAAGATTAACATGACAAAGGCTTTTTTTTCAAGGCCAATGATATAATATTAACATTTAAAAATATCCCGGGGATGCGATATTTGAACCTCAAAAGAAATAAAATCATCGGGCTTATATCTTCTGTGCCTCTTGAAGGCAATTTTTTTACCAGAAGGCTGAAATATACCGGCAAAGCTATAAACAAACAGACCGGGATTTTCACCGGCAGATTATCGGGGAAAGACGTAGTTTATTCAATATCCGGTATTGGCAAGACAAACGCTTCACACGCAACAACCCTTCTTATCCATAATTTCGCGCCGGAGTTGATAATAAATTTTGGCGTTGGAGGAGCATATCCATACTCGGGCCTCGGGATTGGCGATATCGCCATCGCTGAAAAGGAAATATATGGAGACGAGGGCGTCTTTGACAAAAAAGGTTTGCACGGCGTTGATTTCATCGGAATACCTTTTCTCAAAAAGGGCAGAAGAATCTATTTCAATGAATTCCCCTTTCATAAGGGCCTTGTCAGAAAAGTTGCGAAAGCTGTTGAAGCAAGCCTTGTTCCCCAACCCGCTGTCACCCATTTGCCAAAAAGGGACAAGAGGATGGCAAATACCAGTTCCGGCATTTTCGTTACCGTCTCTACATGCACAGGCACCAGGGAAAGGGCTATTGAGCTCGGGAAAAAGTTCAATGCCATATGTGAAAATATGGAGGGCGCGGCAGTCGCACATATATGCTGTGAATATGACATCCCCTGCATCGAAATCAGAGGCATAAGTAATATCGTTGAGGACAGGGACACAGGCAAATGGGATATCAGGCTTGCCTCTGAAAACTGTCAGAAAGCATTACTTGGATTACTGAACTTATTATAAGCTGTCGGCTGTTTTATATATAATTATATTTATTTATTATATAATATAAATATAGAAACACTTTTATATGAGGACAATAAATTGACAAAAGACTCGATTTTAAAATTCAGTCTGGAAAAGGGATTCGGAGAATTTTTCTGGAACCTGTGTCCGATATGCGGCGGGGTCTCGATCAGAACTACATCATGGGAGGACGGCACGATAGAGCGCGAAGAATGTCTGATATGCAACAGGATGTTGGAAGTTATGGAGCTCGAGGAATTCTTAAAAGTCAGAGAACAGAAGAATAGTAAATGACAGCGCTCTCACTCGGTTATTCCCCATGCCCTAACGACACCTTCATTTTTTATGCTCTTGTCAATAAAAAGATCGATACTCTCGGTCTGATTTTCAGGGAAATCCTCGATGATGTCGAAACCCTCAACCATATGGCAGTGAATTCCGGACTGGATGTTACAAAGGCATCTTTTCATGCATTCGGACATTTAAGGGAACAATACTGCCTGCTCCGCTCCGGGGGAGCGATCGGGAAAGGCTGCGGTCCGCTTGTAGTTTCGAGGGAAGATATTGATATAACGGATTTAGCAGGGAAAAAAATCGCTATCCCCGGGGAACTTACTACAGCATTTTTGCTCCTTCAGATATTCAACCCTTCCCTAAAACAGAATGTTATAGTCATGCCTTTCAACAATATAATGGAAAGTGTCAAAACAGGAGATGTCGATGCCGGGCTGATTATCCATGAAAGCCGCTTTACATACAAGAAATATGGACTGAAGCAGCTCATTGATCTCGGCCGATGGTGGGAGGAAGAGACAGGCCTTCCCATACCTTTGGGGGGAATACTTGCAAAAAGATCCCTCGGGTGGAATCTGATCAAGAAAATCGACAGACTCCTGAAGAAGAGCATTGAATATGCATTCTCAAACAGGCCTGAAACAAAATCCTACATAAAAAAATATTCCCAGGAAATAGAGGATGAAGTTATAGAGCAGCATATCAATCTTTATGTGAATGATTACTCCATAGATATCGGAGATGACGGTATCCAGGCAGTGAAAGAACTCCTTGAGAGAGCTGAGGGGGAAGGGATAATTGGAAAGTCTTCAACATCTTTATTAACTTTGTGATGCCAATCCAGATTACTTATAATGGCTTTGCTGTAAAGTCTAATCCACACTATTTGTAAATTTTCCGGCATGGCGAAAAGATCTTTTCGTCTGTATGGGTTTGCGATTCCTTCTTTTCTCATAGTGTGCCTGTCTCTGCGTGCTTGCCTGCGCGCAGCGCGCAAGCAGGCAACGCACAGACAGGCTGTGCCGGAAAATTATTTTCAGCTTGTGAATGATATGCGCTAAAATAGAAAACCGGACATTTCTATTGTGGCACTACAGAGGCAACCCAAATCCACCATCAACTTTGCGAGGGAACGCATTCGAACGGTTTCAGCGGGCCGTTTTGCCTCACCGTCCAGGTGAGGCGGCCCGGCGCCCCGGAGCGAAGCGGGAATGAGAGAGAATGACGTTCTCTCGCCTATGGCACTTTTTTGATGGTGGATTTTGGAGCAAGTTAACTTGACTTTAATTAAAAATAAAGATTATAATTTTTGCTCAGGTAAAAGATATGGGTACATATACGACATTTCGTCCACATAAGAAAAAGAAGAAAAGGACTCATGGTTTTCTTGAAAGAATGAGTTCTGCCGGCGGGCGTAAAGTAATTCAGAGGAGAAGAGAAAAAGGACGGAAAAAACTGACTGCTTGAACAGCAAAAGAATTCTTCATCCTATCAATAAAAATGGGGATTTTAAAAAAGTCTTTGAGCAGGGTTCCAAATTTTCTTCTAAATATCTGGTTATATACGCCAGGCCAAACAGGTTAACTTACAGCAGACTCGGCCTTTCGGTAAGCAAAAAAATCGGAAATGCTGTTACAAGAAACAGGATAAAACGGCGTTTGCGGGAAGCGATAAGAAAACAGCTTATGGATAAACCGGTGCGATACGATTTTGTAGTTGTTGCAAGAAGGTCTTCCGTAGAGGCTGAATTTTCTGATTTGAAAAACAATATTTTTAAATTTTTTTCGGGACTTGCTGATGAAAACAATTTTAATAGCAGCAGTGAAATTATATAAATACATTCTATCTCCTGTCCTTCCCAACAGTTGCAGATTTGTACCTACATGCTCCGAATATTCAATCCAGGCACTGGATAAATATGGGGCATTAAAGGGGGCTTATCTTTCTTTCCGGAGGATTTTGAGATGCCACCCGTTTCACCCGGGCGGTTTTGATCCGGTAAAGTAGGAATGGATAACAGAACTCTATTAGCCGTAATCCTGTCGATTTTTGTAATTATCGGTTATCAATATTTTTTTTCTGCGCAACAGCCTCAGGTTAAAGAAGAAAAACCTCCTGTTGAGAAAAAAGAAGAAACCGCCAGACCCCTTGCTGCGCCTGCAGTTGCTGAAACAGCCCCTGCAGAGGAGAAAGGGATAAGGGTTGAAAATGAACTATACACTGCAATCCTCTCATCCAGAGGAGGCACGATCAAATATTGGGAGATTAAGGAATATAAAGATAAGATCGGAAAAGATGTAATACTTCTTAAGAAACCCGGGATTGTACCTGCTCTCGGGATCGGCTCAAACAATAATTTCGATCTTGCCGATGTCAACTTTAATGTCTCCGGCAGAGATATGAAGCTCGACGGCAATAACCGTTCCGGGACAATAATTTTCGAATATTACGGGGATGGAATTTCCGTAAGAAGAACCTACACTTTTTATTCCGGCACATACAAAGTAGATGTTGCGGACGAGGTCTCCGGACTTCCTGAATACTGGATAACGCTCGGCAGTGATTTCGGCATATTTGAAAACGAGGATAGTTACACCCATGTCGGCCCTGTGCTCCTGACAGACTCCAACCTCGAGGAGTTGAAACCAAAAAAACTGAACGAACCGAAGATCTTCAGGGAAAACCTTAAATGGATTGCACAGGAGGATAAATATTTCTTCTCTGCGCTTGTTCCGCAGACTCCTGTAGAGGAAGCAAAGGCATGGCTCAAGGACAATTCACCTGTTATCGCATTTAAAGGGAAAACAGATATAAATAAATTCTCAATATATGCCGGGCCGAAAGATAGCGACAGGCTATCCAGACTGAATCTCGGACTCGAACACATAATAAATTTCGGGTTCTTCTCGGTAATTGCCAGGCCCCTTTTCTGGGTCTTGAAATTCTTTTATGGTTTTTTGGGCAATTACGGCTGGGCGATAATACTGCTTACTATAGTAACAAGAATTCCCTTCATTCCCCTTATGAACAAGGGCCAGAAGTCAATGAAAAAGCTCCAGGCAATACAGCCGAAGATGGCTGAAGTAAGGGAAAAATACAAGAAAGACCCGCAGAAAATGCAGAAAGAGATGACGGAGTTGTACAAAAAACACAAGGTGAATCCTGTAAGTGGTTGCCTTCCTATGCTGCTGCAGATACCCGTGTTTTTCGCACTGTATAAAGTACTGCTTATAGCTATCGAATTGAGGGGAGCCCCGTTCATGCTCTGGATAACAGACCTTTCTGTAAAGGACCCGTATTATATACTCCCTGTTGTCATGGGCATAACGATGGTGATACAGCAAAAGATGACGCCTTCGGGCATGGATCCGAAGCAGGCAAAGCTGATGATGTTGATGCCTGTAATATTCACCTTTCTCTTCCTTAATTTCGCTTCAGGTCTTGTGCTCTACTGGCTTGTAAACAATGTCCTGAGCATTATACAGCAGTTCTTCACAAACAGAAAACTTGCAAAAGAAGCGCTTTAATTAGTTCATGGCTCACGGCTTATGGCTCATGCCTGCACCTTTACAATTAAATTGTATTTTATCTGTTTCCCGTACTAAACATTTTTCTAAAGAAGGCGGGATGAAGAAAAAACACAATAACAGCACACTGACTTCTAAGTATTGTTACTCCGGACAGATATATCAGCCATGAATTATATTGATGACACCATAGCGGCGATCTCAACTCCGGTCGGGCGGGGCGGCATAGGCATTGTACGCATCAGCGGCACGGGATCTCTCAGAATTGCTGATAATATTTTCAGGCATAAAAAAAAGCTGAGGCCTTCTGAAGCCGGTTCTTATTCAATGCTGTACGGCAATATAGTCGATCCTGACGGCTACGACGAAATTGACGAAGTGCTTGTCTCAGTAATGCGCGCACCTCACTCTTATACAAGGGAAGATGTTGTCGAGATCAACTGCCACGGTGGTATGGTCTCTACAAGAAAAATACTCGAAATCATACTCGGTCATGGAGCGCGGCTTGCAGAGCCGGGGGAATTCACAAAAAGGGCATTCTTGAACGGCCGAATAAACCTTGAGCAGGCTGAAGCCGTGCTCGACCTTATCAGCGCAAAGACCGAAGAGAGCATGAAAATCGCTTTAGACCAGCTAAAAGGGGGCCTGTCGGAAAAACTTGATGAAGTAAAGAATATTCTGATGGAAATATGCGCCCTTTCAGAGGCATATATAGATTTCCCCGAAGATGATATCGAGATAAGAGCTGACAACAATATAGAAAGCCGGTTAACGGAGTTGAAATGTGAAATCGAGCAATTATCGGCGACTTTCCGGGAAGCCCGGTTTTTCAGAGAGGGGCTTTCTGTGGCTATTGTCGGCAGGCCTAATGTTGGCAAATCCTCCCTGCTGAATGCGCTTCTGAAAAAAGACAGGGCTATTGTGACCGAAATTCCCGGCACAACAAGGGATCTGATCGAGGAGTTTATTAATATAAACGGGCTTCCTGTCAGGTTAATGGATACAGCCGGCATCAGGGATTCTGATGAAACGGTTGAGAAAGAAGGCATCAGAAGGAGCCTTTATGCCATGGATAATGCTGATTTTATTATAGCGATGTTCGATGGAAGCGAGGCTTTGCAACAGGATGACCTGGAACTCATGGAGAAAATCAAAAACAAAAATGCTGTCATTGCCGTCAACAAATCCGACCTGCCTGCTAAGATATCCATTGAGAATATCCGGGCATCGTCAAAACAATATCTGAATATCTCCGCTGTAACAGGCGATGGACTCAAAGACCTGAAATCCATTATATTTAACTCAAATCTGAAGAACTGGGAGGAAGAGAGAGAAGGAATAATAGTAACAAATCTGAGGCATAAAATCGCTCTCGACAGAGCATCATCATCTCTGGGGAAAGCCTTAAGACTCTTGTCTGATAATCAGCCCCTTGAAATTTTTTTGATACAATTAAGAGATTCGCTTGACAGCATAGGTGAGATAACGGGGACTGTCACATCAGAAGACATTCTGAACAAGATATTCAGTGATTTCTGTATAGGCAAATAACAATTATCGGAGGTTTATAATGGAATGCATTACGGAAAAAAATAAGGCAATGTGCAACTGCACATACGAACCATGCCCGAGAAAATATAAATGCTGTGAATGCATGCATTATCACAGGAGAAACGGGGAGTTGCCTGCATGTTATTTTAATAAAGAATACGAAAAGACATATGACCGTTCCATAAACAATTTTATCCGGATGATTAAATAGCAAAATTTGGTCATACTTGTCCAAAATAAAACTTTACAGAAGGCGGAATGCCTCGAAAACAGAATAAATCGACATGATTATTAAATGTCAGACCCCGACTTTGTTAAATAAACGTATTAACGATAACTCTGTATGTATATTTGAAATTATTTTGGACTGCAATGAAATTTGATATAATTTAAAATGAATGCCGAACAGGTAAAAATTGTTTATATAATAGGGCATAAGAACCCTGATGCAGATTCAGTCTGCTCAGCCATAGGTTACGCCCATTTCAAGAATCTGACTGACAAGCGGTTTCTTTTTACCCCTGCCCGCGCCGGAAAGATCAATGAAGAGACAAGATTCATCCTGGAGAAATTCGGCGTCCCTGTCCCTAACGAGATAGAAAGTCTGGCAGCAACGGTCAGCGACCTCTCGCTTAAAAAGCCCGTTTCCATTCATTCACGCGATTCCATACAGGCGCTCGCCCTTCTTATGAGAGAAAAAGGGGTGCGCTCTCTGCCGGTGGTAGACAGCAGCGGACGTATTTCAGGCATAGTCGGATTGAAGGATATTGCTAAACACTATATGGACAGCGTGGGTTTTGACGGCCTGTCAAAGACTCCTGTAGACCTTGACATATTCATGAAGACGCTCGGCGGCCACGTTATCAGCAATCCCCGCAGAATGGATAATTTAACAGGCAGGGTATTTATTGCATCCATGCAGAAGGGAACCATCCTTAACCGGATCAAGCCGGGGGACATAGTAGTTACAGGCGACCAGCAGGATATACAGGATGAACTGATTCATGCGGGCTGTTCAGCCCTGATCATCGCGGACGGCATGCCTGTAAGCAGCGATATTGTCAGGGCTTCAGAGGAACACGGGACATTAATTTTATCTTCACCACACACGTCGTTCGCAACTGTACAGCTCATGACGATGTCTGAACCTGTAGAGACGATAATGTGTAAGGAATATCCTGTGGTCGGGTTATATGCCCCTATCTCGGAACTCCGCAAGATAATCATAGAATCCGAGTACCGTTCTGCAATAGTGGCCGACAGTGACAACCGTCTAATAGGATTTATCACGAGGACTGATCTCCTTCGTCCTGTCCGGAAAAAAGCGATACTTGTAGACCATAATGAAATCTCGCAGGCGGTTGACAATATAGAAGATGCAGAGATACTTGAGATCATAGACCATCATCGCGTAGGCGATATCTCGACGGTAGCGCCGATTTATGTTTACAACGACCCTGTAGGAAGCACATGCACTGTAGTTGCCGGCATGATGTTCCTTTACCAGATAAACATACCGGCCGAGATTGCCGGACTTCTTCTTTCGGGGATTCTGTCGGACACCCTTCTGCTCACTCTTACGACAACAACAGACCGGGACCGTGAAACCGCTGTGCGTCTGGCTGAACTGACCGGGGTTTCCATCAAGGAGTACGGCAAGGAACTACTCCAGGCGAGCATTAATATCAAGGGCAAGACTTCGGCGGAGCTTATCGCAGCAGACTTCAAGGAATTCATTATAGGTGGAAAAAAGCTGGGTGTGAGCCAGATGATGGTACTCGACTGCGAAGAGATAGACTTGCGGGAGGCGGAAATCCTCGCCGAACTGGATCGTCTCAGAACAGCAAACGGTTACGACCTGGTAGCACTGCTCGTCACAAATCCGCTGACCTCATCTCACGAGCGCATTCTTATGAAAGGTGAAAAATGGCTGGTCGAGAAGGCATTTAATGTGAAGGTTGAAGGGGATACCTGCGTCCTTCCCGGGGTATTCTCCAGGAAAAAAGATTTTATCCCCGCCATAGGACAGGCGCTCAGCATGGGAAGGGCGGTTTGAATTTAATTGCAGCAAATTTTGTATACTATAATAGTGTCTGATTGTGCCGATGTGGTGGAACTGGCAGACGCGCCGGACTCAAAATCCGGTGGGGGCAACCCCGTGAGAGTTCGATTCTCTCCATCGGCACCAATAAAAGTCATCCGGTAATACTGCCTCAACTCTACTATGGACAGAGCCAATACAAAAGGTTCGGCACCTGCTGATCAGATACCATCTGATATAGCAAGGCATATCGAAGAAATCTTTCAGGATCATATAAATGAGCTCGGCATCGTCATAGACATTTCCGTAAAAGTCAAAGAAAAGATACGTTCCATAGATTCATTCATTCAGAAAAACACCTCGGTCGTATGTAATAAATGCAAGAAAGTTTGCTGCATTAACCAGCACTCATATTACAACTGTGAAGACCTTGTATACATATATGCCCTGGGTCTAAAACCCCGGGAATATGAGCAGAACGATGATTCAGGCCCATGCCGTTTTCTGTCATGCGAAGGCTGCTGCCTGGAGCGAGCCATAAGACCATCAGGATGCAACTGGTATTTCTGCGATTCTCTTTATGCCACTATGGAACAAACTCCCCGGAGGGAGTATAATGATTTTGATGAATCAATGCTGGAACTTGCTGAGCTATGGATGGAATTAATCAACGAATTTCTCAGGACATACAGAAAAATTACAGGTTACGAGATAAAATTTGCGCATCTGGTATGCAGCTCGAATCGTAAGGCAGATAGTTCAGACAGAGTACATTAGTGTAATAAATGGGAATGGCAGGGGTAAAATCATGATAGTAGTCGAAACATTCAAAGGGAAATCCGTTACAGACCACAGGGTGGAGATTGTGGAAAGGAAAGGCACAGGGCACCCTGATTTCATGTGCGACTCAATTATGGAGTCCATATCAATAGCGCTGAGCCGGGAATACAAAAGAGAATTCGGGACAATCCTTCACCATAATATCGATAAGGGGCTGCTTGCTGCCGGCAAGACCGACAAGACATTCGGAGGCGGCAGGGTGATAAAGCCGATGGAGCTAATCATAGGGGACCGCGCCACATTCGGCGCAGGGGGGAAAAAACTCCCTGTAAAAGATATAGCAGTAAATGCTGCCAAGGGATGGGTTAAAAAGAATCTTAGATTCGTGGACCCCGAAAAACATTTAAAATACAGGGTCGTCCTTGCGCCAGGTTCAGAGGAACTTACAGATATATTTATGCGTCCCGGGAAGATCCGAGGCGCAAATGATACTTCAGCGCTGGTAGGTTATTATCCACTGTCACCGACTGAGATAGCTGTCCTGAACCTCGAAAAGCATTTGAACTCAAAAGGTTTTAAAGAAAAATATCCCGAGACCGGCGAGGATATAAAAGTCATGGGTCTCAGGACCGGGGCAGACCTCGACCTTACAGTCGCAATGCCTCTTTTATCAAATTTTATAAGGTCAGAAAAAGAGTATTTCAGGAGAAAAGAAGCCATCTATAAGTATATCCGGAAATTTCTCGGAAAAAACAAGGATTTTGCTAACATCAATTCAAGCTTTAACAACCTTGATGAGGAGGGGAGAGGACTCGGCGGCATATATCTTACTCTGCTCGGCACCTCTGCAGAGGATGCTGACTCAGGACAGGTCGGAAGGGGCAACAGGGTCAACGGGCTCATCTCTGCCAACAGGCCCATGGGAACAGAGGCGGCTGCCGGGAAAAATCCTGTAAGCCACGTAGGCAAGATATATAATGTCCTTGCGCATAAGACAGCTGAAAAGATATTCAAGAATATCGATGGTATCAGAGAGGTATATGTCCTCCTTTTAAGCAGGATCGGAATGCCCATTGACAGACCCCATATGGCATTTGCGCAGGTTCTTCTCAAAAAAGGGGTAAAACTGAAAGACATATCAAAGAGTGTTTCCCTCATAATGGAAAAGGAATTTTCCGGCATATCCGGTTTCTGTGACAGGTTAGCGTCCGGCAAATATAATATCTGCTGAGACTAAACACAGCTCACCTCATTGAACTCAGGAACAGGTCGGCGATAACTGCAATTATTGACAACAGGAAGATAATTGCATAGTTAATATCCTCAAGGGATAGTTTTATGGAAGAAAGCAGATATAACACTATTTCCCTGTCTTCGTCTGTCAGGCATGCATTTGCCTCCATCTTCTCTATCAACCGGAAATGTTCTATCGCCCTTTTCCGTTTCTTGGCAATCATGTAGCGGTAAAGAAAAAAGACAAGGTATCCTATTACCCCTGCATACCAGACAGGCCTGACCCAGCCGGGTTCAAGGTGTTGAAACACTATTATTGACCTGAAGGCGACAGCAGAGATCAGGCCTACGATGAAAAAACCATATATAATATACCTGGGGACTAAATGTGGTTTGTTGTTTTTCATAGGGATGATATAGTATAGCGCAAGAGTGGAAGAATTGCCTTTAACCCCAAAAATGCAACAAAAAAAGAAAGATGTAAAATAAGCGATAAATATGAAAAGAGCTGATTTAAACAACCTGAAAAACTGGTTTGATGATTATACAAGATCATTCTATTCATCGGATGAAGAGGATCAGAAGAATATATATCTCAAGGTTGAGCATACCTGCAAGGTATGCTCTAATATTATTCAGATTGTTAAGGAACATTCATCAGGTCAGGATGAGATTATGATTGCCGAGACTATCGCTCTTTTCCACGATCTTGGAAGGTTTCCACAGTATGCAAAATATAAAACATTCAAAGACAGCATTTCCGTAAATCATGGCAGACTCGGCGCCGGGATATTAGAAAAAGAAAGGGTCCTCCAGAACCTGCCCGTGAATGAACAGGATTTGATTATCAATTCTGTCAGATTTCACAATTCCTTCGGTATTCCCTCTCTTCAGGATGACAAAGCCGTATTCTTCCTGAAACTCATACGTGATGCCGATAAACTGGATATTTGGCGTGTTTTTTCAGAGTATTTTGACAGCAGCGAAAATGACAGGGCCTCTGCTGCCGGTCTCGGTCTTCCTGACATGCCAGAGTATTCAGAAGAGGTCCTCTCCTGTCTTTTCAATAAGAGAATGGCAACTCTTGCGAGTCTCAGGACGCTAAATGACTTCAAACTGATGCAGCTTTCATGGATATTCGACCTGAATTTCTGCACTTCTTTCAGATTATTGCTGGAAAGGTCATATATTGAAAGGCTTTCCGCTACATTGCCGATGACTGATGAGATTATGAAAGCAACTATGCTGTTAAAAGGATATTCACAGGAAAGATTAACAAAGGATTAATGCTGCCGGGGAATAGGAGGGAACTGTTTTCTATGATATTGATAATTAGTCCCCATAAAAGTAAAATAAACTTAAATGCTGAAAAAATATAAAATCACTCACGCTGTTCAAAATATTTTTAAAAATGGCCTGTCTGCGTGCAACGCACAGGCAGGCCGGATTCCGGATAAACCCCGTTAGAGACAGAGGTCTCTAATCGGGGTAAACATAATTTGTACAAGCATGAAAATCACCATAAAATTATTATTTTTTGTCTGTCTTTTCTTTTTAACCGCAATGGGGCCGTTCCCCTCCAGGGACAGCGGCAAATCAAAAGATTCTCCATTCGAAATCGACAGGCTCGAAAACGGCACAGCGCCTGAGTTTGACTTGAAAGACATTAATGGAAGAGCCTTTTCTCTCTCTTCGCTAAGAGGCAGAGTGGTTTTTCTGAATTTCTGGGCTACATGGTGCCCTCCCTGCAAATCAGAGATGCCCTTATTTAACAGACTTTACATGGATTATAAATCAAGAGGTTTTGAGATAATTGCTGTTTCGACCGATACTTCAATAAATTATGTAAAAGAATACCTCAGCAAAAACAGTTTCGATTTCCGGATATTATGGGACGGGAAGCGTGATGTTACAAAAAAATATAAGGTCTTTACCCTTCCGACAACATTCTTGATAGACAGAAAAGGGATAATCGTCGAAAAATTCCTGGGTGAATATGACTGGACTGACCCTGAAATCAGAAAGAAGATAGAGAAGCTTTTATCTAATTAACCCAAAATTTTCAGTTAAAGACAGGCACATGTCCGGAAAAACTTTACCAATCGCAATCCGGTTGTTAATAGAATATGGTTGTTATACACGAAAACGTGCAGGCTTCTCCGTATTTGAAAAGTCTTACAAATGTGGCGAAAGTAAAGATTTTTCTGTTCATATGCACGCTGATTTTTAATTATCAATTGCATTTTCCGGGTTAATATTTGACCCCAAAAATGCTTTTATAAGGCCCTGTTTCCGGACAGTATATCTGAACTCAGTACGGATTCCACAGATGACATGATACAAGCCTGCCCCGGCTTTCTGTTAAACGGGGGACTACTTTATCGCAGGGGTCGAACCTCTTCGGGCATCTTGGATGGAAAGGACATCCTTTCGGGATATTAACAGGGCTCGGCACCTCCCCCTTCAAAGGCGCTCTCACTCTGTCTTTTTTTTCGGTTCTTATTTTGGGCGCTGATTCCAGAAGGACAACCGTATAAGGATGCATCGGTCTTTCGAATAATTCATCTGTACCTGAGTATTCGACGATCTTCCCGAGGTACATCACACCGACCGTATCGCTGAAATACTGAACAACCCTCAGATCATGGCTGATGAAAAGGAATGATATCCTTGTCTTCCTCTTGAGGTCAAGGAGCAGGTTCAGAATCTGTGCCTGAATCGAAACATCCAGTGCAGATAACGGTTCATCTGCAACTATTATTTCAGGTGATACTGCAAGAGCCCTTGCTATGCATATACGCTGCCTCTGTCCGCCGCTGAATTCATGTGGATACCTGTCCAGAACCCCGGGTCTGAGACCGACCTTCCCCAGAATATCCACAACAGCATCTTTCATCTGAGGGCGAGGGACTATTTTATGGATTTTCAAAGGCTCTGATATAGTATCATAGACTGTCCTTCGCGGGTTAAGCGATGCAAACGGGTCCTGGAATATTATCTGTACCGATTTTCTAAATGACTTAAGCGAATCCCGTTTCAGAGTGAAGATATCCTGCCCTCTGAATAATACAGACCCTGCTGTGGGATTAATGAGTCTGAGCACAAGTCTTGCAACAGTGGATTTGCCGCATCCGCTTTCACCTACAAGCGCCATCACCCTGTCTTCATCAACAGAAAAGCTGATATCATCAACAGCCTTAACAGCGCCATCACCGGTGCTGAACAATTTTCGGGGTTCGAAATATTTCTTTAAAGAGTCTGCCTTCAGTAATTCCATTTAAATATATATGTCCTTAGAACATCTCACAAAATGACCATCCGCAACCTCTATGAATTCCGGCTCTTCCCCTTTGCACACGCTTACGGAATATCTGCATCTGTCGGAAAACCTGCAGCCCGCGGGGAATTCTTCAGGCCGCGGGACAAAACCGGGGATTGGATTAAGCGGTGCGCCTTTAGCCCTTGGCAGAGATTCAAGAAGACCTATTGTATAAGGGTGTTTCGGATTATTGAAAATCTCTTCCGTATTCGCCATCTCCATGATTCTTCCTGCGTACATGATGCCGACTCTCGCAGCATTCTCGGCTATTATTCCAAGGTCATGTGTTATAAACAGTATGGACATGCTGTGTTCTTCCCTCAGTCTCTGAATGAGTTCGAGTATCTGCGCCTGTATTGTAACATCAAGGGCTGTAGTCGGCTCATCCGCTATCAGAAGCGAAGGGTTGCAGGCAATTGCCATAGCTATCATCACCCGCTGTCTCATACCGCCTGACATCTGATGCGGATATTCCTTAATCCTCGATTCAGGCGAAGGCATCTTTACAGCCTTAAGAAGTTCGATCGCCTTTTCCATAGCCTCTTTTTTGGACATATTACGATGTGTGATAAGAACTTCTGCGATCTGATATCCTGCGGTAAGCACAGGATTCAATGATGTCATGGGCTCCTGGAATATCATGGAAATCTCGTTCCCCCTTAATCTTCTCATGGATTCCCCATCGAGTTTTAAGAGGTCCCTTCCTTTAAAAAAAATCTCTCCTTTTGCGAATGAATTCCGGGGGAGGATACCCATGATCGAGAGAGCTGTTATGCTTTTGCCGCATCCGCTTTCACCGACAAGGCCGAAGATTTCGGATTCTTCGACATGAAAATTGAGGTCTGAAACAACAGGAATTGGATTTTCGGCGGATTTGAAACAGATGTTTAAATCCCTTACGTCAAGCAGGGACACTTCGGATTACTTTTCCTCTTTTTTTAAAAGCTTCAGATACGTTTCTGCTTCCTTGAGGTTCGGATTGAATTCAAGCGCCTTTTCCCATTCCTCGAAAGCAAGACCGATAAGCCCCTGCATATAATAACTGATGCCGAGCTGAATCCATGCAGGGCCGTAATTCGGATTTATGACTTTGGCTTTGACAAAATGGACTATGGCCTCTTCAACTTCTCCCTTGCTCCTGAGAGCAATACCGAGTTTTGTATGCACATCTGCCAGTTTCGGGTGAAGTTTTATCGCCTTCTTATATTCCTCAATAGCCTCATCGTACATGTTGAATTCAGCATAGATATTCCCAACTTTATAATGTTCGTTGGCAAGCTTTCCTGCGATGAAAGGATCGACGGTGTTCGGGTCCGGATGTGCAATCTGTGCAGCAAGTGAAAAGACTTCCTGAGCCTTTTTGAACTCGCCGAGGTCGTTATATGTAACGGCGAGGTTAAGAGATGCTTCGGTATATCTTGGATTAAGTTCAAGAGCCTTTTCAAAATAGCCGGCAGCTGTACTGAGCTCACCCTTCAGGCTCGAAATAATCCCCAGCTTGTTATGCACATCCGCATATCCGGGACTGCGCATTATCACTTCTTTCAAAACGGGCTCCGCTTCGCTGAGTTTGCCTTCTTCGAAAAGTTTCTTGCCGAGGTCGTAAAGTTCCTGTAAATTTGGATCCATATATGTTTTGAAATTATATTGATTAGAGTATTTTTTTGTCAAGGAAGCGAAACCTTACCCGGCCAAATGTCTCCGGCAGGAGGATTATTATATTCCCCGCTGCTGACTTAACGACCTGCCGATACAATGACTTGTCTTATAAAGATCCGACAGTTTTCAGGATAAATTCCCTGTCAGCAAATTCATCTCTCTTTTTTATCAAAAGCCATTCCCTTTCTTTACCTGACATTTTTACAAGCGCAAACAGACCTTTCAGTTTTTTTCCTTTGAAAACGATCTCTAATTTCCCTGATTTAATATTGCCGGCCTTTAATTCATATGACCCCCTGTCCCATATAAAAACATCTCCTGCTCCATACATGCCTTCAGGGATTGTGCCCTCGAAATCAGCATAATCAAGTTCATGGTCATCGACCATCACTGCAAGCCTTTTGTCGGCAGGATTCATTGAAGGCCCCTTCGGGACAGCCCATGATTTGAGCACGCCATCCATTTCAAGCCTCAGGTCGAAATGGAGTTTTTTCGCATGGTGTTCATGAATGACAAATACCGGCATGGTATCAATACCTCATCTATAAATTATTTTTCCTTTAAATATCTTCGAATCTCGAATAGTTTTAATCCTCATTACATTTCAGATTATCTCTTTCAATATCTTTGACAAGTCCCGATACTCGTTAAAACATGCATCAGGCATAAATCCATTGTACGATTTGCATTCGTTCCTAAAAAGGATGAATTTCAGTCCTGCATTCTTGGCGCCGATCAGGTCTTTAGGAGGATTATCTCCGATATACACTGATTCTTCAGCCCTGGCCTTGAGTTTTTCCATTGCTATTGTAAACATCCTTGTATCAGGCTTCTTGAAGCCGACCCTGGATGAAAATATCCTTATCTTGAAGTAATGATCAAGACCGAGTTTCTGTATCTCGGGTTCTGAAAATGACCACTGTGCATCAGAGATTATAGCTGTCTTGAACCGCTTGCAAATGGAGACTATTCCATCATAAAGACCGTCTAAAACGCTGAATTGCCTTATCGTTAATGACCTGAAAAGCAATATTGTGTCGAGCACAGCCTGCCTTGAATACCTCTTAGAGCCATACCTGTTCATGATGTCGCTGAAAACATTATATACGTCAACCTCAGGATAAGTTTCCGCGCTCCGGTCAATATACTGGCGTATACATTCAAAATATGCCCTTTTCAGTTCATCTGCATCCACATTGATTGAATTATAGGAAAGATATTTCGAAAGAACGGTGTAAACCCATGGGTCGTATTCATCGGTCTTTATATCTATTAAAGTGCCGTAAAGATCAAAAAAGACTGCTCCCTTCATTATAGCTTAAGCCCGTATCTGAGACATTCCATTGCCTCAAAGGCAAGTCTTTTCCTGTAGTTCCAGCCGAGATAAGAATTCCTTGCTATCCTCAATTCGGTCAGGGCCATATAAAACGGGATCCTTCGCGTGATTTTCCTGAAGACTTTTTTGCAATCGCTGAAACAGCCTGAATATTTCCTGAGAAAATGTGTTATAAAAGGTTCTGATGCAAAAGGATTTCCTGTTCTCCAGAAAAACGCATGTTTAAGCTCTCCGCACACCATACCGACGTCAAATGCCGTATCGCATGTTTTCATCCTTTCAAGGTCGATTGCAACCACACCTTCATCTTTTGAGAAAATAAAATTTGTTGGTGTAGCGTCTCCATGCACAATGGCATTTTTCGCCTTTTTCATTAAGGAAGCGTTAAGCCATTCATCCATGAGTTTGAAATATTCCCTCGTGTCGTGACCTGATATCAGGCTTTGATTGTACAATTTGTTTACCACTTTCTGAAAATATGCGGTCACGAAATCAAGATCGACATTGCTGCCATTATGTGTCCTTGTATGCAACGCACACAAGAAAGATGCAAGCTTCGCAAGCTTGCTCTTGAGGATATCTCCCGCGCCTTCATAGATCGCCTTCTTGATATAATAATCAAGATCGCAGCCATTAATAAATTCCTCTATGACTGCAAGACCGATCTTTTCATCTTTGCTGATGGGACGGACAATATAATTTGGAAAGACATCAAATCCATAACCCCTGATTTTCTGGAGATTATCAAACTCGCTTTTTATTCTCAGCATCCTGCCGTGTTTTGTATCATTGAGATTAAAGAATTTCCCGATAATCGCGACCCTGCTTTTTTCTTCGGTATACTTATAAACTCTGTGTGACGACACCTTGTCTACATGCAAAAGCGGATCCCTTACTTCAGGAAAAACCTGAGAAACAAGTATTTCGAAGAGCGGATCTCTATAATCCAATTTTCCAAGGTACATGGTATATAAAAACTCTCCTCGATATTGTGAAAAGCTGTTTCATAAGACATTCACGCAGTATTTTCAGTGCGAATGAACAAGGTGACTCATGCTGCTCCTTATTTTGATTACATCACCGTTTCTGTATGCTGTCAATAAAAAAGCAACCTCAATTTGCTTTCCCAATCTCTGGATGTTGAAATGCTTTTTATTACTTACCGTTTTCTCTGTATTCTTTCGTCAGATTCGAGTCTCTTCCCTTCTTATCCTAAGCGCCAGCAGCATTATCATCCCCGCTAAAAACAATACCCCTCCAATCAATGCCCATATGGCGCCCGGTTCCCTGCTCACCTCTATTAATGCAACCGGGAAGGGTGCAATCCTGACTTCCTTTATATAAATCCCGATTCCTTTTCTGAAAGAAGGGACATTTGGTCGAATAGTATCGCTCGCTATAAAATTCCCGTTCTCAAAATACCTTATATTTGAAGACCAGTCATGTATGTAGCCGGACGCTGAGACCTCTGCATTTACTTCATCAAAAATCACCTCAAGCCCGTTCGGCAGTTGAAACATGGAATCCTTATAAGCAAAGGCCATGCCTTTGATCCCCCCGTATGAGCTCAAAAGGTGAGCAAGCAGTATGAAGAGGAATCCGATATGTATTATCTGCGGGGATATTATCAGGAGCCATTGTCTCGCTTCGCGTCTCCTGACAACAGATTCAATACTGCATATAAGCGTGTTTGTGGTAAGAATTGAAAGAACGCATATCGAACCCCATAGCCACCAGGTTGCCGGGGAAGGATGCTCAACCATCCATTGAAAGAGCGGGATTTCATGGAGAGCCCGGAATTCCGGTCTTACAGGCATTATGAACGAGCCATAAAGAAGGAGGAACAGGAGCGCAAGTATAAGCCAGATTGCGGTTCTGAGGGAAAGAAAGAATTTAAGTATTTTCTTAAATATGCTCATTTTAGTATTTTGAAGTATGATTTACAACCTCAAATAATACAGGAAAAGGCATAGTATTTGAGCGGTTTATTTTGCCGATAGTCAGACATACCCCCCTCAGTCCCCCCTTGATAAGGGGGGACTGAGGGGGGTATAAAGAGGCAAAATCCTCGGAGTCTCGATTTTATCGAGACGAGAATGAGCGAAAATATTATGCCTTTTCCTGTTATCCATATTTCAACTTTAAAAAGCATGTGAGCTCTTCATTAACAGACTCACACCAAGATAAGTGAACATCACTATGCCAAAGCCGATAACGCCCAGTAATACCGATGGCTTTCCTTGCCACCAATGCCTTAGTCTTGTATGCAGGTAAAGGCTGTAGAAAAGCCACAATATCACAGTCCACAACTCCTTGGGTGTCCAGAGCCAGTAGGTTCCCCATGCGAGATATGCCCAGATGCCGCCAAATACCATTGCGGCGGAAAAGAGAAAGTATCCTACAAGGATAGTTTTATATTGCAGGGATTCGATTAACTGCAATCCGCCTGCCCCCACTTCAGCAAAGGGGCGTGAGGAAGAATTTTCAGATAAATACCTGTTCCTTTCATTTAACAAATACAATATCCCCAAAATTGCGGCTATGCCGAAGAGCGCATAAGAAAAAAATGAAAATGCAACATGCGTCTCAAACCAGAATGTCCTCAGTACAGGCGGGAGCGGAGAGTCATGGGGCCTGTATAAAAGCGAAATAAAGATAAAGAAAACCGACATCGCTATAACAGAATAAAGGAATTTCTGCCTGTCCTTCATTTTAGAAGCTACCGGCATTGCAAACAGGACAATCGAAGCAGAAAGGAAAAAGAGCGTGTCATGCGGACCTACCAGCGGCAGCCTTTCGAGATCAAGTCCTCTTAAAAACAGATATGCAAGCTGTAGTGCAAGTCCTGCATATACAAAAGGCAGCCGGAAGTATCCGAATACATAAAATGAGGCTGAAAGTATCGCTATCAACAGCAGAGGGTCCTTCATGCGATATCTTTATGCCCTGGCCGGGAAAATCTTTCCGGGGTTCAGGATATTCTTCGGGTCAAAGGCGCTCTTTATCTTCCTCATCAATTCGAGCTCTTCAGGCTGTATTTCCATAGAAATATAATCCTTTTTTGTAAGTCCTATGCCGTGTTCTCCTGAAATAGTGCCTCCAAGTTCGAGCGTTTTCCTGAATATCTCCTTCACAAGCTCCCCGGCTTTTTCATACTCTTCAGCGTTATCCCTGTCGACCATCACATTAACATGGATGTTCCCATCTCCTGCGTGGCCGAAATTGACTATCTTGATGCCCGTCTCTTCCGACATCTTCTTCAGTGCCTTGAGCATATCAGGTATCCTGCTCCGGGGAACTACTATATCCTCATTTATCTTTGTGGGTTTGAGGTGATAGAGGGCCGGAGATAATGCACGCCTTGCTTCCCAGAGTTTTGCCCTTGCGAGTTCATCCTCTGCCATCTCGACTTGTCCGTTAAGACTTTCACATATGGCTGTTATCTTCTCCGCATCCCTGGTTATAACAGAAGGGTAGCCGTCCAGTTCCACCAGAAGCAATGCCTGCACATCCCCGGGCAGGCCAACGGGCTTATAATTCTCAACCGCCTTTATCGCTTCGCCATCAAGAAATTCAAGCGTTCTCGGGATGATTCCCTGTGCGATTATTTCCTTTACCGCATCACCTGACCCTTCGAGATCTTTAAAAAGCACAAGGAGGGTTATGATATCTTCGGGCATGGGAAGAACCTTCAGCCTTATCTTTGTAATAATAGCGAGCGTCCCTTCTGACCCTACAAGAATTCTTGTTAGGTCATAACCGGCAACACCTTTAGCAGTCTTGATCCCGGTATTTATAATCCTGCCGTTGGGGAGAACCGCCTCGAGTCCCATGACATAGTCTCTTGTAACCCCGTATTTTATCGCCCTGGGCCCTCCGGCATTCTCGGCAACATTTCCGCCGATTGTACAGAAGTTCATACTCGTCGGGTCCGGGGGATAAAAAAGCTTATGCCGTTCAAGCTCTCTCTGCAGTTTCCCGTTGATCACGCCGGGCTCCACAAGGACATTTAGATTCTGCCTGTCAATCTCAAGTATTTTATTCATTTTTTCGAGGCTCAGGATTATAGAACCTTCTGCAGGTATTGTGCCTCCGGTCATGCCGGTACCGGCGCCGCGCGGGATTACCGGGATTCCATTTGTGCTGGCAAAGTTCATTATTTTTACAACATCGAGAACATCCTGCGGCCAGACAACAGCTGAGGGCGATGCTTCAAGTCCTGATGCATCAAAACCGTAACATATCAGGTCTTCCGGTTCTGTAGAGATTTTACCGGGAAGGAGTTCTGATAATTTATCCATTTTCTATTATGTTTATTATCTTCTCAAGAGAAAGCTTATCATCATCGGTGAGTTCCCTGAAATTCATTGCCACTTCATAAACAGGGGAGTTTTTCCCTCCGGTTATTTCGATTTCCTTGAGTGTTGAGCGGATGACCTTGCCTTTAAGGCTGACTGATATGTCCTGTTTCCTGATCAGGATCCTCTGGATACTGTTCATATCCACCCTTCTGCAGCATTTGAATCTTATCCCGCTCAGGCTCAAATCCATGATATCAACATGCTCCGCAAGGATCATCTTGCCGTTAACAGCTCCATGGACTTCCCGCCTCCTGGAAGATCTTCTTTCCATCTCAGACCCCTGCAAGCTGCATGGATATTACCTTTGAAACCCCGGCTTCTTCCATTGTAATGCCGTACAGATGCTGGGCCACACTCATTGTGGTCTTGTTGTGAGTCACAACAACAAACTGTGTTTCCCTTGAAAGCTCAAGAAGCATCCTGGAAAATCTTTCGGTATTGGATTCATCGAGGGGGGCGTCCGCCTCGTCCAGTATGCATAATGGCGTCGGTTTAATCAAAAAGCTCGCAAACTGCAGCGCAAGAGCTGTAAGAGCCTTCTCTCCGCCCGATAACAGGTTTATGTTCTGAAGTTTTTTACCAGGTGGCTGGGCAATAATGTCAATGCCTGTTTCCAGTATATTATGTTCATCAGTGAGTATAAGTTCCGCCCTTCCTCCGCCGAAGAGGGTTACAAAAACCTCTGAAAACTTCACCTTTAATGTCTCGAAAGCCTCTCTGAGCTTTTTTCTCGTTGTACTGTTTATTTTTGTTATAGCCTCTTCAAGCTCTGCGATAGACTTGTCTAAGTCCTCCTGCTGTTTTGTCATAAACTCATATCTTGTGCGCAGCTCTTCATATTCTTCCAGTGTGCCCAGATTAACAGGGCCCATCTCCTGTATTTTGTTCCTCAGGTCAACAAGCCTGTCCTCTTCTTCGCTGCTGACCTCCGAGAGTTCTATTTCCTCTATCTCCCTGCCGTAATTATGCCTGGTATTTTCAGCAAGGTTTTCAAGCCGCAGTTTGTGCTCTGCACGCAATACATCAAGTTCTGATATCCTGGATGTAACCTCCGCTATCTGCTGTCTTAAAGTCTTGAGACCGTGTTCAACAACAATAAGGTCTTCGCTTTCCTTCTCGATCTCTTCCCTTTTCTGTGATATATCCTGACGGACCAGATCAGCATCAGCAACAATTTTTCTTAATTTTTCCTCCCGCTCCAGGATCTCCGACTCACGCTGTGACACCCTTAAGAGGACCGATTCCTTCTCGGAAAGCAGTTCCTCTTTCTTTTGCCTGAGATCTTCGAGCGCCTTATTCGATGATTCCAACTCGTTCTTCATCGCCTCGATCTTTTCCCTGTTGGAGGCGGTCAGCAGCCTTATGTCGGTCACATCTGAACGGCATTGTTCAAGCTCCGATTTCTTTTGTGCAATCCCTTCATGGAGAGTCATGGTCTCATTCTCTATATCCATCTTCTTTAATTCTATCATCTTTATCTGATCCTCGCTATCGGCTATAACTCCTCTCAGTGATTCTCTTTCCTTGGAAATTTCCTCAATTTCAATGGTCAGATAAGCGAGTTTTCTGCTCAGCCTTTCCTTGTCCTCCATGTAGTTTTCGACAGTCAGTTTGGAGAGCGACACTTCTTTTTCGATATTATGCATTGAAGACTCAACACTTCTGACGGATTCTTCCTTTTCACGGATAATGTTCTGTACGGCGCTGATTTTATTGTTCAGATTTTCTATATCAGTCTTTTTGCTCTCGATAATCTCCTCAAGTTCTCTCATCTCGCGTTTTCTCTGGAATATCCCCTTCCCTTCCCCGATTACAACAGCCCCGTTAGGTTCCACCACAACACCATCAGATGTTGCAAACAAATATTTGCCATCGAATCTTCCGGGTGCAAAAGCGGCTTTTATATCCCTGATAATTAAAACATTGCCGAGAAGATTTTCTGCGATCCTGGAAAAACCCTCCTTAACCTTCACAAATTCCAGAGCCCTCCCCACAATGCCTTCAGGCATATCAGCGCTGAGAGGAACCTGTGGGGGGGTTACAGAAATAAATGCGGTCTTGCCTACATCTTTTCCCTTTAATGAATTGACAGCGTTTTCGATGTCTTCAAAGCTCTCGAGGATCAATGAATCCGCCTTTTCCGCAAGCGCGCTCTCTATCGCCTTCTCATATTCTGCGTCCACCTCAAAAACATCCGATATCGATGCAAGGAGCCTGACATTTTCTGTGGATGAAAGCAGATCCCTTGTCGGTCTGTCAAAGACTATCTCTTTGAGGGAATCGAGACGTGATAAATTGGATGCCAGTTCTTCCCTGGCCTCTGAAAGCGCTTTGATCTTCCCCTCAAGCCTGGCCTTATAGTCAGAGAGTTCCTGTAATAAAATCCCTTTTTTCTCATTAAGCAGGAGGATTTCATTGTTCCTGCCATGGATTTCTGACTCGATATTGCTGATTGAAGTTTCGATTTCAGAAAGTATCTTTCTTGAATCTTCGGACTCTCTTGAAGCAGCGGCCTCCCTTTTTTCGAGGGATTCCAGCGAGTTCTGCTGTCTGGAGAGGTCGTTTCTCAGGTTGCTTAATTCCTCGGTAATCCTGAAAATCTCCCTTCTCTTATCCTCTATAAGTTCTTCCTTGTCATAAAGCTCTTCTTCAATAGCCTTAAGGGCTTCCGTCTTTTGTCCGAGCTCTTCGAGATGGGTCTCCATTTCCCCGGCCAGTCTTGAGCTGCCTGTTTTCAGCTCTTTGCATTTAGCGGATAATTCCAGGCTTCTGGAATCGGCTTCCTCTTCCTGCTGGAGGATTTTTTTGTGATACTCCGTTATATTGCTGATATCGTTTCTGCAGACCGCTATTGCGCTTTCGATTCCGGATATTTCACGCTCCATGGCCTGGAAGCTGTTCTGTACGACTTCAAGATTTTTTTCCTTTTCGAGCAGTCCTACCCTTCTGGTCTCTGTCCGGTTTTCTATGCTCGTGGTCTCCGCCTTTAATGCAGCTTCCTTTTCCTTCAGGACATTATATTCCTCGAGTATCTGTGCATAGGACTCCTTAATCTGCTGATAATCCTTTCTTGCGATCTTAAGTTCAATGGCATGAAGTTCGGATGAAAGCTTTTTATACCGTTCCGCTTTTTTGGCAAGCCTGTCGAGTATGTTGATCTGTTTTTTTATCTCGGCGATAATGTCATTTATTCTCACAAGGTTCACCCTTGATGATTCGAGTTTCGAAAGCGCCTCTGCCTTTCTCACCTTGTACTTCATCACACCGGCGACTTCTTCGATGATGAACCTGCGGTCCTGTGGCTTTGAGTTTAGTATCTCACCGATCCTGCCCTGTTCAAGGATTGAATAGCTTCTGAAGTCCAGCCCTGTGTCAAGAAAAACGTCCTTTATATCCTTGAGCCTGCAGTGATTCTTATTCAGCATATATTCGCTTTCCCCGGACCTGTAGAGCCTTCTGGCAACGGTGACAAAGTCGTTCTGTCCCTGCCCGTTGCCGCCCCCTGCGCCGTTCAGGCCGGCGATAACCATTGCAACCTCAGCCATGCCTTTCGGCTTCTTCAGCACAGAGCCGTTGAAGATAACCTCCTCCATCTTTTCCCCTCTGAGGCTCTTTGCGCTCTGCTCACCGAGCACCCATCTGAATGCATCTACAATATTGCTTTTGCCGCAGCCGTTGGGCCCGACTATGCATGTGATACCCGGATGGAGGATAAACGAAGTCTTATCGGCGAATGATTTAAATCCTATTAGTTCAAGTTTTTCGATGCGCATTTTTAAAAAGAGATGAATAATTTTTTGTTATTAAGTATACCTTATGGTAAATTTTCCCCGCAAGCGATTTTACCGACATTTATTGAAATAATCGTTGACAGTAACCGCTTGCTGAGATATATTCATAACTGACTGAAATATTTGAATTTTATAATGGAATTTTATGCGGATGACGGTTTTAAAGAAAATCAGGGGGTTATCAAGCGCAGGGGGAAATAAATGTATGAGAAAGCGATACAAGATTAAGAAAAGAAGTTGTGGATTATGCAAACCGCACAAGAAAGGCTGGGATAAGAGGTGGAAGGTCAAGGACATGGGGAAAATGTATCAGGCAGAAAGCGAAATTATAGAACATATTGATATCTATAATTTATATTACAGGTGAATCCACTCTCAAAAAGAATTGGCTAAAGCCAAAAGACGCCCTGCTTTAGTTATTTCAAACTTAGACAGAATTCTTATATGCCTGCACCGGCGTTTAACAATGGGTTTGCAAAACTCCTATATCCATATCGTACATTAGGTTCATTTAAATAGCTTGTTTTTAATCTCTTTTATGGTATGATATAAAGTATCAAATCTAATATTAGAAAGGATGTGATTTATGATGTCTCTAAGTATTTCCGAAGATATAAAATCAGTTTCGGACCTGAAAAAGAAGACGAATGAAATCTTCAGTCAAATGCACCGTACCGGCCGCCCTATTATCGTTACTGTCAACGGCAAGCCCGATGCTGTCTTGCTGGACGTGGAGGTTTTTGAGAAAAAGCTAAAATCGTTGAACCTTGGAATGCTGTTAGTTGAAGCAGAAAAAGATGTCAGCGAGGGTCGCACCAGAGAAGCAAAAGATTTTCTAAAGGGGTTTAAAAAAGGTGCAAAATTATCGGGTTAAGATTACCCGGACTGCCGAATCTGACATAAATGAGATTTTTCAATATATAGCATCCAATAATGAAACAGCGGCAAAAAAGTGGATTGTTGAAATAGAACGTCAAATAGATTCTTTAGAGCAATTTCCCCTGCGGTGTCCGGTTATCCCTGAATCAAAAGATTTGGGTAAAGAATATCGGCATATCATCTATGGCGATTACAGAACTATCTTTAAAATTGACGGGTTAACGATAGTTATCATGCGTGTCATTCACAGTGCTCGATTGCTGAGCTTGAAAATATTTGAAAAATGAACAGAAACGCCATGAGCCCTGCTCCCGATAATACAAAAGCCTTATAGAATAATAAGAGAGAGGAGAACTAAAAAATGTTCACAAAAAAGAGCATATTGTTCGGCCACTATCTGCAGAAAAAAGGATTAATCACTTTTAATGACATCATTGATGCAAGATTGCTGCAGATGAAAAATAACCGCAAAATCGGAGAGTTGGCGAATGAAAAGGGATGGCTTTCACAGGAAAATAGAAACAGGATCCTTGCGCTTCAGGAAGAAACACCAAAAAAATTCGGCGAGATAGCGTCTGAAAAAGGATATCTTACAGGAGAGCAGGTGGAGAAGTTGCTCAAGGAACAGAACAAAAATTATCTATTGTTCGGAGAGGCACTGGTAAAAATCGGGGCTATCACTCAGGAAGAAATGGAGAACCATCTTAAAAAGTTCAATAAGATCAAATGAAACGGGAAATAGAATTCTTTTACCATCTCAGCACTTCTTTTCAGGCCGGCCCTGGCCCTTTTTCGGAACTGCTCAGGTAGGGACCCCCAGCCCGGGAAAGATAAAGACCTGCAGAATTATCCACACTGCAATTATTCCGATCCCTATCCAGATGTCGTTCATTATTCAGATGCTTCCTTCTCGGTCTTCACCGGCCTTGATGTCTTTTTTGCCTTTGTCTCTTTCTTTTCAGCCTTTTCAGGCTCTTTTGCAGAAGCCTTCTTTTCAGCTTTTTCTTTCTTTTTAGGCTTTGCTTCCTTTTCTGCTTTCTCTGGCTTCGCTTCCTTTTTGGCCTTTCCCGTGGCTTTTTTTATTGTTTCATAATCTATGAATTCGATCACTGCCATCGGAGCAGAGTCTTTCAGTCTGTTTCTGGTCTGAACAATCCTGAGATATCCGCCGTTCCTTCCGGCAAATCTCGGGGCTATTTCACTGAATAGCTTTGAAGCAACCGACCTGTCAGGGATATATGAAAACACCTGTCTCTTGGAATGGAGGTCTCCCTTTATTCCAAAGGTTATCATTCTTTCGGCTATCCGTTTGGCTTCCTTTGCTTTCGGCAGTGTGGTCTCTATCCTCTGATGATCAAACAGGGATGTTACTATGCTTCTCAGAAGTGCCTTTCTCTGGTTCGCAGGTCTTCCAAATAGTCTTCCGTCAACTTTATGGCGCATACTCTCAATTCCCTCCGCTCTGAAAAACTTCCTCTTTGTTAAGGCTGTCGAGATCTATCTTCATCCCGAGGTGGAGTCCCATTCTGGTTAATATCTCTTTGATTTCGTTCAGCGATTTTCTTCCAAAATTCTTTGTCTTGAGCATTTCCTGTTCTGTTTTCTGAACAAGTTCTGCTATAGTCTTTATATTTGCATTCTTGAGGCAGTTATAAGACCTGACCGAAAGTTCAAGCTCATCCACATTTTTCAGGAGATTGTCATTAAAGCCTGCCTCCTTTGCAACAGAATGTGTAACAGGCATATCCTCTGATAAAATTACTTCTTCCTCTTCTTCCTCAAAAATGAATAAGTCCATATGTTCTATTATTATCGATGATGCGATCGAAACAGCCTTATCAGGAGCAATGCTGCCGTCAGTCCATATCTCCATAATAAGTCTGTCATAATCCGTAGCCCTTCCAACCCTTGCCTTTTCCACCCAGAAATTCACTTTTTTCATCGGGGTGAAAACAGCATCCACGGCTATCATGCCCACGGGGAGATCTTCCTTGTTGAGTTCAGCCGGGACATATCCCTTACCCTTTCTGATATATACCTCGGCCTCAAAAGTCGCACCCTTGTCAAGGGTGGCTACGACTGTCTCCGGATTTAAGACTTCTACAGACGCATCACATTTAAGATCAGCGCCTGTTACCTGTCCCGGGCCCTTTACGGTGAAAGAGGCGATTTTCGTCCCTTCTCCGTGGAACCTGAATCTCAGTTGTTTTAAATTCAGAATTATGTCAATTACATCTTCTTTAATGCCGTTAATATGTGAAAACTCATGAAGAGCGCTGGGAATTTTTACAGCTGTTATCGCAGCTCCTTCAAGCGAAGAAAGCAACACCCTCCTCAATGAATTTCCTATGGTTGCACCAAAACCACGCTCAAATGGCTCTGCTATCAGCTTACCATAAGTATTGCTGAGTGTTTCTTCGTCAAACCTGATTTTTTCAGGTAGTTGAAAGCCTTTTTTCTTTAAGTTCATAAGGCCTCCCATGCCTTAAATTGGTTATTTGGTTATTTAATCAAAGGTCATTGAGCGGCTCTGCTAAAAAGCGACTCAAAAAACCAGTCAGTTAATTACTTGGAATACAACTCAACTATAAGCTGCTCCTGAGCAGGCAGTTGAATCTCTTCTCTTGTCGGTAACTGAAGAACCTTACCTTTAAAATTCTGGAAATCTATTTCCAGCCAGGAAGGGATCCCCCTCTGTTCAATCTTGGCCAGACTGTCTTTAATTATTCCGATCTCACGGCTTGCTTCCTTTACTTCAACCGTATCACCTATCTGGACAATATACGAAGGGATATTTACTTTCTTGCCATTAACCAGAAGATGTCCGTGACTTACAAGCTGTCTGGCGCTGCTCCTGTTAGGAGCAAAGCCCATCCTGTATACAATGTTGTCAAGGCGTGTCTCCAGAAGCTGAAGAAGCACTTCGCCTGTTACGCCTTTCCTTCTCTCAGCTATATAAAAATTTTTCCTGAATTGCTTTTCGAGCAATCCATATGCTTTTCTGACTTTCTGTTTTTCCCTAAGCTGAATTCCATAATCCGATAATTTCCCGCGTCTCTGCCCGTGCTGACCAGGGGGATACTGTCTTCTTTCAACAGCGCATTTTTCTGTATAGCATCTGTCACCCTTGAGAAAAAGTTTTTCACTTTCCCTGCGGCATATCCTGCACTGAGATTCCGAATATCTTGCCAATTTACACCCTCCTCTTCTTCGGCGGTCTGCACCCGTTATGGGGGACAGGTGTCACATCTTTAATAAGATTTATATCAAGGCCAGCAGCCTGGAGAGCCCTTATCGCAGACTCCCGCCCTGCTCCAGGACCTTTAACATATACATCGACCTGTTTCATCCCGAAATCTATCGCTTTTTTTGCAGCTGCATCTGCTGCCATCTGAGCAGCGTATGGGGTGCCTTTTCTTGAGCCTTTGAATCCAAGATTGCCTGCGCTTGACCAGGTAACAACAGCGCCGGATGGATCTGTTATAGTAATTATAGTATTATTAAAAGTTGCCTGTATATATGCTGCACCGCTGGCAATATTCTTTTTATCCTTCTTGACCCCTTTTCTCCTCTGAGCCATTTAATTATGCCTCCTTTTTCTTTCCAACAACGGCTTTTCTGGGACCTTTTCTGGTACGGGCATTTGTCTTGGTCCTCTGCCCTCTTACAGGCAGGCCTGTCCTGTGTCTCATGCCTCTGTAACAGCCTATATCCGTCAGTCTCTTCACGTTCATTGATATATCACGTCTCAGGTCGCCCTCAACCCGGCAATCCCTCTCAAGTGCTGCCCTGATTTTAACAATGTCATCATCGGTCAGGTCTTTTACCCTGGTGTCGGGATTAACCTTTACTTCTTTCAATATCTTCTCGGAAAGTGATCTTCCAACTCCAAAAATACGAGTGAGCCCTATTTCAATACGTTCATTTTTCGGCAAATCAACTCCGGCAATTCTGGCCAATTTATACTCCTTTGATTTTAATTATTAATATTGCATGTTGCATTATCAATTATCCCTGCCTCTGTTTGTGCCTCGGATTATCACAAATAATACGCACAACGCCTTTTCTTTTTATCACCTTGCATTTAGCACACACCGGCTTTACTGATGAACGAACTTTCATAATAGCCCCTTTTAAAATATCTATTTAAATCTGTAGGTTATTCTGCCCTTTGTCAGATCATACGGCGAAAGCTCCACTGTCACCTTGTCTCCCGGCAGAATTTTAATAAAGTGCATCCTCATTTTGCCCGACACATATGCCAGTATTATCTGACCATTTTCCAACTCAACCCTGAACATCGCATTGGGTAATGTTTCAACAATTGTTCCCTGTACCTCGATATTATCTTCTTTTGCCATAAATAAAAATTATAATTTTTTTATGCATATTTAGTCAAGATTTTCGGCCTGCTTGAAGTTACAAGCACTGTATGTTCAAAATGAGCGGATTTTTTCCCATCGTTTGTAATCGCTGTCCATCCGTCATCCAGTATCCTGACTTCATGTGTACCCGCATTTACCATCGGCTCTATCGCCAGTGTCATTCCCTGCCTGAGTCTGGGTCCCTGGCCGGGGACTCCGTAATTAGGGATCTGCGGCTCTTCATGCAATTGTCTGCCGATGCCGTGACCGACAAAAATTCTAACAACCGAAAAACCCCTGCTTTCAACATGTTTCTGAATAGCATAAGATATATCTGACACTCGCTTTCCTTCTACAGCATTTTCAATACCTAAATACAGGGCTTCTTCAGCAACCCTCAGCAGTTTACCGGTCTCTTCGTCGATTCTCCCGATCTGTAAAGTTACCGCTCCATCGCCGTAAAAACCGTCCAGCAGAACGCCGAGATCAATGCTCACTATGTCTCCCTCTACCAGCTTTCGGGAAGATGGTATGCCATGCACAACTTCCTCATTAACAGAGGTGCATATGCTCGCGGGATAACCCCTGTATCCCTTAAATGCAGGGATACCGCCGAGAGCTTTTATTCTTTCATCGGCAAAATTCTCGATCTCTTTTGTGGTCATACCAACTTTCACAATCTCTTTCAATGATCCAAGGACCTCTGCGACCACATGGCATGCCCTGGACATTTTTTCTATTTCTTCAGGCGATTTCAAATAAATCACTTCAGAACCCGGCAGAAAAGTCTTTTTTTCAGGCTCTTCTTCCCCTTATCCTGCCCTTCTTGAGAAAACCCTCATAAGAACGTGTGACCAGATGAGATTCTATCTGTGAAACTGTATCGAGCGCAACGCCTACCGCGATTAAAAGCGATGTACCGCCGAAATAAAATGGGACGCCGAATCTCGTTATCAGGATTTCAGGGATAACACATACTGTCGCAAGGTATATCGCACCTACAAAGGTCAGCCTTGAAAGCACACGGTACAGATATTCTGAAGTTTTCTGCCCGGGCCTGATGCCCGGGATATAACCGCCGTATTTTTTAAGGTTATCTGCAATATCTACAGGGTTGAATACTATCGCAGTATAAAAGTATGCAAAAAAGAATATCATGCTGACATATAAAACTGTATAAAGAATTGTGCCGGGCGAAAGCTGTTTTGCAACTCCCTGGACCCATGGTATTGCTATAAACCCGGCTATAGTTGCGGGGAACATAATAATAGAAGAGGCAAATATAGGCGGTATTACGCCTGCGGTATTTAACTTAAGCGGCAGATGGGTTGATTGCCCTCCGTACACCTTTCTGCCGACAACCCTCTTTGCATATTGAACAGGTATTTTCCTCTGTCCTCTTTCTATGAAAATAATAGCAGCGACCACTGCTATCATCATTACTACCAGGAAGATAACAAAAAACAGGGAAAGCTCCCCTGCCTGCACAAGTCGAATGGTGCTTATAACTGCACTGGGGAATCTTGCAACAATACTTGCAAAAATTATAAGAGATATTCCGTTGCCGATCCCTCTTTCAGTAATCTGCTCTCCCAGCCACATGATAAATGCAGTTCCTGATGTAAGTGTGATCATTGTGATTATCCTGAATGACCATCCGGGATTTAAAACGAAAGCCCCCTGCTGCATGCCTTCGAGTCCGGCTGCAATACCAAAAGACTGAATTGCGCTTATTACTACTGTGCCGTACCTTGTATATTTGACTATCTTTTTTCTCCCGGCTTCTCCTTCTTTTGCCATTTTGCCTATCGCGGGTATGACTACTGTAAGCAGCTGCATGATAATTGAAGCGCTGATATAAGGCATTATGCCGAGGGCGAAAATAGTCACCTTTGACAGCGCCCCTCCGGAAAACATGTCAAAGAACCCCATGAGGGCACCGCCCTTTTCTGTTAAGAACTTGCTCAGTTCTTCTCCGTTTATACCCGGGGTGGGGATATGACAGCCGATTCTATATACAGTCAGAAGTGCGAGAGTAAAAAAAATTCTGCTCTTTAATTCGGCTATTTTAAATATATTCTGAAAGCTTGTGAGAACACCCAAACTATATTACCTCTGTCTTGCCGCCGGCTGCCGCAATTTTTTCGGCGGCAGAAGCGCTAAAAGCTGTTGCCCTGACAGTGACCGGCCTTTTGATGTCTCCGTTTCCAAGCACTTTAAGGCCGTCTTTTACATTCTTTATTATTCCCCTTTGCACAAGAAGCTCAGGGGTTATTATGTCAGCGTCTTTCAATCCGTTGATAGTTTCAAGATTGACAATAGAGTATTCGATCGAAAAGCGGTTCTTGAACCCTCTCTTCGGAACTCTTCTCTGTAGAGGCATCTGACCGCCTTCAAAGCTGGCGCCTTTTGTCCCTCCTGATCTGGACTTCTGGCCTTTGTGTCCTTTGCATGAAGTCTTACCGTGGCCGGAACCAACACCTCTGCCGACTCTTTTGTTTCTCCTCCTGCTTCCTTCAGCAGGCTTGATATCTTCGATCCTCATATTTAAAGTTAAACCTCCAGACTATTCATCTACTTTTTCGACAGTGACCAGGTGAGAAACCATTCTTATAATGCCATGAGTTGACTTATCGTCTGCCCTTCTCACGGAACTGCCTATCTTCCTGAGCCCAAGTGCTTCTAAAACCTTCTGCTGTTTTACCGGCAGACCTATATAACTGCGCTTTAAAACTATCTTCAGCATTTAGATACTAGCCTCCTGAGGTTCTTCTTCAACCCGTCCTCTCAGTTTTATTACGGAATCAGGGTCTTTAAGATTTAACAGACCATTAATTGTTGCCTTGACTGTATTGAACGGATTATGGCTTCCGATAGATTTGGCTACAACATCCTGTATGCCGGAAACTTCAAGTATAGCCCTTACTGCTCCACCGGCAATAAGGCCTGTCCCTTTAGGGGCAGGGTTCATAACAATAGTCCCTGAACCGAATTTGCCGATTATCCTGTGCGGTATGGTGCCCTCTTTTAAAGGGAATTTCAGAAGGGATTTCTTTGCCTGTTCAACGGCTTTTCTGATAGCCTCAGGAACCTCTGAGGCCTTTCCTTTCCCAACACCGACAGTCCCTTCGCCATCTCCAACAACAACCAGCGCGCTGAACGAAAATCTCCTTCCACCCTTGACGACCTTGGCTACCCTGTTAATGTATATTACTTTGTCTTTTAGATTCAATCCCTCTGGATCTATCCTTCCCACCATACCTCCTTAGCTGTGTAATGCTTTATGCGCAATGCGTAACAAGTTTATACAGAAAGACTGCAACGTTTGACGGCTCTAAAAAAATCTTTTCACTCATTACACATCACCCGTCACAGCCGTTATTAAAACTCCAGTCCTGCTTCTCTGGCTGCTTCTGCCAGGGCCTTTACTCGCCCGTGATAGAGATATCCGCTTCTGTCAAAAACAACCTTCTTAATCCCCTTTTCCTGCGCCCTTCTGGCAACAAGCGCACCGACTTCTTTTGCTGTTTTAACATTGCCTTTATGCAGCTTCAATTCTTTTAAAGAACTGTCAAGGCTTGAAGCCGAAGCTATAGTCTGACCGTTAATGTCATTGATAATCTGGGCATACATATGTTTTAAACTCCTATAAACAGAAAGCCTCGGTTTCTGCTGCGAGCCGAGCACCTTTTTCTTTATTCTTCTGTGGCGACTTTCTCTGCCCTCTTCCTTGCTTTTAGCCAAAATATCCTCCTGCAAAATTAACTGACGGCTCACATTTTCTTGAATAAACCATGAGCCAAGAGCTACTAACTATTTCTTACCTGCCTTGCCAACTTTAAGTTTCAGCCTTTCACCTGCATACCTGATGCCTTTCCCTTTATATGCATCAGGGCTTCTTAAGGCTCTCAGGTTGGCAGCAATCTGACCTATCTTCTGTTTGTCTATCCCTGTAATTGTTATCTGCGTCTGCTTCTGGTCCACTGCTGCGCTTATCCCTTCCGGCAGATGAAACTCTACGGGATGAGAATATCCCAGGGAAAGAGATATCTTTTTCCCCTGAACCTGGGCTCTATAGCCAACGCCTGTTATATCAAGAACCCTCTGATATCCCTCTGTTACTCCCTTAATCATATTTTCTATCAACTTCCTGGTAAGTCCGTGCAAGGCCTTTACTTTCTTTATATCATCTTTCCTTTCAACAATAACCCTGTTGTCTATTATGGAGACCTTTGTCTCTTCAGGGAAATTCCAGTCGAGTTCACCTTTTGGTCCCTTTACTTTTATATTATTCCCTGTCAGTCTGACATCAACGCCAGCCGGGATATCTAATGGTTTTTTCCCTATCCTCGACATCTCTTAATTCTCCTTTATAATTACCATATATAACATAAAACCTCTCCACCCACCTTTTCACGGCGACATATCTTGTCTCCAAGAACTCCTCTGGAGGTGGAAAGTATCGAGATCCCGACTCCCCCCATGACGTTCGGAATCGTGTCCTTATCTACATATACCCTTCTGCCCGGCTTGCTTATCCTTCTAAGTCCTGTTATTACCGCAGTATTTTCAGGTGTATATTTAAGCGTAATCCTCAATATGCCCTGCTTTTTGTCCTTTAATATTTTATAAGCCCTTATAAATCCTTCCTCCTTGAGAATCTTTGCGATCTCAAGTTTCATCCTTGATGCGGGGATATCCACTTTTTCCGCTTTGATTAAAACGGCATTCCTAATCCTTGTGAGCATATCTGATATCGGGTCAGTTAACATCAATTTCCTCCATAGACTACTTGTACTACCAGCTTGATTTTGTCACCCCGGGAATCTGTCCCCGGAGAGCCAGTGTTCTGAAACATATCCGGCACATCCCAAACTTTCTGAGATAGCCTCTGGGCCTGCCGCATATCTTACACCTGTTATAGGCTCTAACACCGAATTTAGGCGGCCTTTTCGATTTTTCTATCATGCAAGTTTTTGCCATTTAAATACCTCTCTAATTTCTAAAAGGAATACCCATATAACGCAATAAGGCTTTGCTTTCTTTATCAGTTTTTGCAGATGTGCATATCACTATATCAAGCCCGTGAACCATCTCGACCTTGTCATAATCAATTTCAGGGAAAATAAACTGCTCCCTGATACCGAGTGAATAATTACCCCTGCCGTCGAAGGATTTCCCCGAAATCCCCCTGAAGTCCCTTATTCTGGGCAGGGAGATGCTTATCAGCCTGTCAAGGAACTCATACATAATATTACCTCTCAATGTTACCTTGCAGCCGATCGGCATGCCTTTTCTAAGCTTAAAAGTCGCTATAGACTTTTTAGCCTTTGTAACCACAGCCTTCTGCCCTGTTATTATTGCAAGTTCCTTCTGGGCGGCGTCGAGGAGCTTTATATTTTGAATAGCCTCGCCGAGACCGACGTTAAGCACAACTTTCTCTACTTTAGGCACCTGCATGATGTTCTTATATGAAAACTCCTTCATCATTGCCGGAACTATTTCTTTTATATATTTATCTTTCAGCCTTGGAGTCATTATCAGTCAATGACCTCCTTACATTTCTTGCACACCCTGTGTCTTTCGCCGCTTCCGCTGATCGCAACCCCGATCTTCGTCTGCTTGCCGCACTTGGGGCACAGGAGCATAACATTAGATATATGTACAGGCGCTTCTTTTTCTATGATCCCTCCCTGAGTATATTTCTTACTGGGCTTCATATGCTTTTTTATTATATTTATCTTCTCTATCAGGATGCTGTCCTTTTCTCTGTTGACTGAAAGGACCCTCCCTTTCTTGCCTCTCTCCTTGCCGGCTTTCACATAAACATTATCTTCTTTTCTGATTCCCAGACTCATTAATCCTCCTACAGCACTTCCGGTGCGAGTGAGATTATCTTCATATAATCTCTCCATCTCAGTTCTCTTGCTACCGGGCCAAAAATTCTCGTTCCTACCGGTTCACCCTGAGCGTTTATCAGGACTACGGCATTCTGGTCAAAGCGGATATAAGAGCCGTCAGGCCTTCTTGCCTCTTTTTTGGTCCGCACCACAACCGCCTTTGTTACCGCACCCTTTTTAATATTGCTCTCAGGCAATGCTTCCTTGACACTCACAACAACCAGATCGCCCAATCTTGCATACTTTCTGTGGGAACCGCCGAGAACCTTTACACACTGAACTCTTTTAGCCCCTGAATTGTCTGCTACCTCGAGCATGCTCCTTAGCTGAATCATTTCTCGCTGCTCCTGACTGACTTGTCCAGGATTTCAAGAACCTGCCATCTTTTGTCTTTACTTAAAGGCTTTGTTTCGATGATTTTTACCTTATCCCCTATTTTACATTCATTCTTTTCATCGTGAGCCTTGAACTTAGATACCTTTTTTACTGTCTTCTTGTAAACAGGGTGCTGAAAAAGTCTTGTGACCGCAACCACAATGGTTTTATCCATTCTGTCGCTAACTACTTTTCCAGTATAAATTTTATCGCTCATCTTTACCTTCCAGATCTTTTATTTCAAATTATTACTGTTGCTTTGATTTACCGGTTCTTTTCTTCTCGCCTATTATAGTTAAAACCCTTGCAATGTCTTTTTTTATGGCGCGGATCCTCATAGGATTCTCTATTTCACCTGTGGCCTTCTGAAACCTCAGATTAAACAGCTCTTTCCTCATATCTTGTTCTTTGGCAATAAGTTCCTCTATGGTTATCTCTCTAAACTCAGAGGGTTTCATACCACATCCTCCTCCCGTCTTACAAACCTGGTCGCAACCGGGAGCTTGTGAGAAGCGAGCCTCAGGGCTTCCTTTGCAGTTGCTTCGTTAACACCTGACATCTCATAAATCATCCTGCCGGGCTTCACAACAGCAACCCAGTACTCAGGCGCCCCCTTCCCTTTTCCCATTCTCGTCTCAGCAGGCTTTTTGGTTATAGGCTTATCAGGGAATATCCTGATCCAGACTTTGCAGCCCCTTTTAACATGGCGGGTAATGGCGATTCTCGCAGCCTCTATCTGCCTGCTTGAAATCCAGCCGGGTTCCATCGCCTTAAGACCGAACTCACCGAAAGAGATTTCCGAGCCCCTGTAGGCCTTGCCATTCATTCTGCCTTTCTGCATCTTTCTGAATTTAACTTTCTTAGGCATCAACATAACAACATCCCCTTATATAGCGGCTACTTCTGCCTCAGGGCTTGAAGCCTCAGGCAGCACATCACCTAAATATACCCAGACCTTTACCCCTATGATTCCATAGGTGGTCTTTGCCTGGGCAAGACCATAATTAATATCAGCTCTGAACGTATGCAAAGGCACCCTTCCTTCACGATACCATTCTGTTCTGGCTATTTCTGCACCTGCAAGCCTGCCGGAACATGTAATTTTGATGCCCTGTGCCCCGAACCTTAATGCAGACGCCACAGCCTTTTTCATAGCCCTCCTGAATGCGACCCTCTTTTCAAGCTGAAGTGCAATATTTTCTGCAACAAGCTGGGCATCGATCTCCGGTTTTCTTATTTCCTTGATGTCGACCGTTGCCTGCTTTTCAGTGAGCAGTTCCAGATCCTTACGGAGCTTCTCCACCTCAGCGCCTTTTTTCCCTATAATAATGCCCGGTCTTGCTGTATGGATTATTACCCTTATTTTTTGGCCTGCACGTTCAATCTCTATCCTGGACACACCTGCATGAAACAGTTTTTCTTTTATCTCTTTTCTTATTGTGATATCTTCAAGAAGTTGATCTGCGTATCCTTTTTTAAGATACCATCTGGAATCCCATGTTCTCGTTATTCCTAATCTGTTTCCTGTTGGATGCGTCTTCTGGCCCAAAATTTCCTCCTGATTATTCCTCTGTTAGTATCAATGTTATGTGGCAGGTTCTTTTCCTTATTACATTTGCCCTGCCCATCGCTCTCTGTTCAACTCTCTTCATAACCGGCCCCTGGTCAACAAAAGCCCGGCTGATCACCAGTGACTCGGAATCTATATTTGCATTTTTCTGCTCTGCATTTGACATGGCGGACTTGAGGATCTTCTCGATATGTGCCGATCCCCTGTAAGGCATGAACCTGAGAGACAAAAGCGCGTCCCCGGCTTTTTTACCTCTTATCAGATCAATAACCCTTTGTGCCTTCCTGGGCGTGATCCTTGCATATTTCAAAACAGCCTTTGCTTCCATATAATCAACCCTTTACCGACGTAGTCTTTGTAGAGCCCGAATGGCCCTTAAATGTCCTGGTAGCTGCAAATTCACCGAGCTTATGCCCTACCATATTCTCTGTAACAAATACAGGTATAAATTTCTTGCCATTATGAACAGCGAATGTATATCCTATGAATTCAGGCACAATCATGGAACGCCTTGACCATGTTTTGATTAGTTTCTTCTCGCCCGATGCGATCATCTCCCTTACTTTCTTCATCAGCTTTTCATCCACAAACGGGCCTTTTTTCAATGACCGTGGCATTTACTCCTCCTCAATGCAAAATGCAAATTGTAAATTGCAAAATTGATTGATCCTGCTGAACACGTTTCCCCATTCTTCATTTTGCATTTTGATTTTTGCACTTTATATTACTTCCTCCTCTTTACGATATACTTGTCTGTTCTTTTACTATGCCTTGTTTTAACGCCTTCCGGCTTGCCCCATGGAGTGCACGGCGGTCTGCCGCCCGAACTCCTTCCTTCGCCGCCCCCTAAAGGATGGTCTATAGGGTTCATGGCAACCCCTCTGACAGTCGGCCTCCTGCCTGTCCATCTTGTCCTTCCGGCCTTGCCAAAGGAGATATTTTCATGCTCGGGGTTGCTAACCTGTCCTATAGTAGCCATACATTGAGAAGGTATGCGCCTCACCTCTCCAGAAGCCAGTTTTATCTGAACATAATCCTCATCTTTTGCAATCAACTGCGCTGAAGAACCGGCGCTCCTGACCAGCTTTCCGCCCTGACCGGGGTTCAGCTCAATATTATGCACAAAAGTACCGAGAGGAAGGTCATTCAGCGGAAGTGAGTTGCCGGTCTTTATTTCAGCCCCCCTGCCGGAAACAACCTCATCTCCCACATTCAGGCCGGCGGGTAAGAGAATATATCTTTTTTCTCCATCCTTATATTTTAAAAGGGCTATACGCGCGGACCTGTTAGGGTCATATTCTATTGTTGCCACCACAGCAGGTATCCCCGTTTTGTTCCTTTTAAAATCAATATCCCTGTATTTTCTCTTGTTGCCTCCGCCTATATGCCAGGCGGTTACACGGCCGAGGTTATTTCTCCCCCCCGTCTTTTTTAACCGGGATACGAGAGATTTCAGCGGCTTGTCAGCTGTGACTTCCGCGAAATCCATCACAGAACGGAATCTCTTCCCCGGGGATGTCGGATTATATTTTTTAATTCCCATTATGCACCTTCAATAAAATCAAGTTTTTCACCCTTCTTAAGGGTGATCAGAGCCTTTTTCCTGTCAGCCCTTTTACCGGTTGACTTCCCGTATCTCTTCCATTTCCCATGCACTTTGATCGTTGCCACTTTCTCGACCTTTACTTTAAATATGTCTTCAATAGCTTCTTTTATCTCAAGCTTGTTCGCATCTTTGCTTACTTCTACAAGCAGTTTGTTTTCAGATTCTTTTAAATTACTCCCTTTTTCGGTAAACAACGGCTTCTTGATTACTGCATAAATACTTTTCATTTCTTACCCGCCTCTGCTAACTTTTCTACAGCCTTTTGCGTCATCAACAGTTTACTATGCACCGCCGCCTCATATGCGTTAAGATCCGACACCCTCTTTACGCTAATACCGGGTATATTCCTCGCCGAAAGCACAACATTCTCATCCTTTTCAGGCAGAATGACAAGGGTGCTTTTGCCTTCAAGTCCCAGGTTTTTAAGTATTGAAAGCATATCTTTGGTGCGTGGTTTTCCAATAGCAATCTCATCGATTATAGTAATTTCGCCGGCTGAAAGTTTTTCTGAAAGCACAGAGCTTAATGCTGTTTTCTTAACTTTTCTGGGTATCGAATAAGAATAATCCCTCGGCTGGGGGCCGAATACTATGCCTCCCCCTCTCCACAACGGGGAACGGATACTCCCTGCCCTTGCCCTTCCGGTATGTTTCTGTCTCCAGGGTTTTTTCCCTCCCCCGCTCACCAGCCCCTTGGTCTTTGTTGCGTGAGTCCCCTGTCTCTGATTGGAAAGAAAATTCACTACAGCATTATGCACTGTCCCGGTTTTTGCGCCAACACCGAAAATATCTTCCGGCAGTTTTATTTTCCCGACCGGATTGTTATTTTTATCCTTTATATCAAATTCAGTCATGTTAATTTTCCTTTCTGATTTCGAGAAAAGTCCCTTTTGAGCCGGGGACCGCTCCCAAAATAAGAAGAAGATTCTGTTCGGTCTTGACATCGACTATCTTTAAATTCTTTACAGTAACTCTTTCAGATCCCATATGACCTGGCAATCCCTTGTTCTTGAAAACACGGGAAGGGAATGAACTCTGCCCGATTGACCCCGGCGCCCTGTTGAACATCGAACCGTGAGAACCCGGGCCTCCTGCATAATTGTGTCTCTTCATGACACCCTGAAATCCCTTTCCCTTGGAAACCCCTGTAACTGTGATTATATCCCCTTTCCGGAACTTCTCAACAGTTACCATTTCTCCCACCTTTAACTCTCCCATTGGGAACTCTTTTAATATCTTATATGGCTTCAATCCGGTTTTCCTGAAAATACCGCTTAACGGCTTATTAATCCTTTTTTCCTTCTTCACTTCCGGAAAACCGATCTTCACCGCTTCATAACCGTCATTCTCTTTAGTTTTAACCTGAATAACACAGCATGGGCCGGCCTCAACTACTGTTACAGGCCACATCTTTCCGTTTTCATCAAAAACCTGTGTCATCCCGAGTTTTTTCCCCAAAATTCCTGTCATAACTTTATCTCCACATCAACCCCGGCAGCAAGCTCAAGCTTCATCAGCGCATCAACTGTCTGGGGTGTTGCATCATGTATATCGATAAGTCTCTTGTGGGTCCTTATTTCGAATTGCTCTCTTGACTTTTTGTCCACATGCGGCGATCTGAGAACTGTAATTTTATTTATGTGAGTCGGCAACGGAACCGGGCCGGCAACCCTTGCCCCTGTTCTCTGAGCCGTATCAACTATCTCCTTCACAGACTGGTCAAGAACCCTGTGATCATATGCTTTTAATTTTATTCTTATAGTTTGATTCACGTTTACTCCAATACCTCAGTAACGACACCTGCACCGACAGTGCGGCCGCCCTCTCTTATCGCAAACCTCAACTCCTTCTCCATCGCTATCGGCGATATCAGTTCCACTTTCAAACTTACGTTGTCACCAGGCAT
>JBFMDL010000008.1:0-53797 GCA_040753635.1 Nitrospirota bacterium
GGGTGATCCGGGAAATGCTCTTTGAGAGGAAAGCCCTTATCGACATTTTGACTCTGAAGCCTGATAAACTCATATTACGAGGAGAAGAGCCCCTTCAGGGCGCTCTATTTTAACCGGACAGCTATGATATTTATTCTCAAATTCCTGTAATTTAGATTGAGTTCTCTGGACTGCCTTTCTGAGTAAATCAATTTCTATATGTATAGCGCCCTCTATCTTCTTTTTTGTCCAATCATTCTTTGTTTCGACAACTAATTTTGTCATCTTCCTCACCCCTTTCAATTAAGCCTTCCTTATGTGTATTTTATCATATCAGATACTCTGAGAGAATTGCCTTATGATAACCAGAGGTTTATGCACTTCTTTCTCAGATGCCCAGATTTTCGAGCCCGCCAGCGGGAGGCGTTCCAACAGATAATGGCTTGAAAAGATGCCGGAGGTTATCCAGAAATTTTTAAGCAGATTTGCCCGTGCTTTTTTAGAGGATATAGCCATTTTACCTTGAAAATCATTTTATATTAAATGGTTGAATTTTTCAGCCTGCAAATCTTGAAAGGGGATTGGGTGTAGGTCTAAATATTATTTCCATTTAATTAATGAGATTTGCAGAATTTTGTTCAAGGCTATATACGTTTAAATATTCCGCTTCTGCCGCCGCATTTTTCGATAAGCATAATGTCCGAGATGATCATCTCCTTATCGACTGACTTGCACATGTCATAAATGGTAAGGGCTGCGGCAGCGACTGCAGTAAGGGCTTCCATCTCAACTCCGGTCTGCCCGGTGGTCTTGACGCGCGATTCGATATCGATCTTGTTTTTTTTCGAATCCACTCTGAAATCGATATTGACGGAAGAAATATTCAGCGGATGGCACATGGGGATTATCCCGGAAGTCTTTTTGGCGGCCATTATTCCTGCAACCCTTGCAACCCCGATCACGTCTCCTTTGGATATCTCATTGTCCTTAATCAGTTTAAGGGTCTCTTTCTTCAGATAGACCGTGCCTCTTGCGACAGCTATTCTCTCGGTTGAAGGTTTTTCAGATACATCGACCATCTGCGCCCGGCCTTTTTTATCAATATGCGTGAGTCTTCTCATCCGCCTATTTTGGACATCGGCCTCTTGAAAATGCGAGGGTCAAGGAGTGAAGGGTGAGGTGCGATACCATTCGGTCCATTGCAAATATCATGTCCTTTGGGTTTTACTTCAACGGAAAACCTCATGAGTCGTTCTATTTCAGAATCAGTAGAGCCTCTTCTTATCGAGGATAAAAGATCGATCTCTGTTTCAGAAAAAAGACATGGTCTTATCTTACCGTCAGATGTGAGCCTGATTCGGTTGCAGTCTTCGCAGAAATGATGTGTGAGCGCGCTTATGAAACCAATAACGCCTTTTGCCCCTTTGATCCTGAAATATTTTGAAGGGCCGTTTTTTCTTACACGCACAGGTGTGATGGGGGATAAGTTTTTTTCTATAAGGTTTTTGATCTCATCAGTCGTTATATATTTCCGCGGGCTCCAAAAATCGGTAAAGCCGGAGGGCATGAATTCAATGAATCTCACATGATATTCTGTGCCGACGGTCAGCTTTGCGAAATCAATTATCTCATCATCATTTACTCCCCTGATCGGAACCATGTTTATTTTTATCGGATTGAGTCCGGCCTTTTCAGCTATATCAAGGCCTCTTAAGACAGAATTTAAATCCCCTCCCCTGGTAATTTCTTTATATCTTTGCGGTTTGAAGGAATCAATGCTGACATTAATTCTGTCCAGGCCGGCGTCAGAGATTTCTTTAGAGTATTTTTCAAGAAGGACTCCGTTAGTTGTCATGCTGAGGTCTTCGATTCCGTTTATTTTTTTTATGGATGATATCAGGAATGAAATATTCTTTCTGCTGAGCGGTTCCCCCCCTGTAATCCTGACTTTATGGACCCCGAGGCCTGCGGCAATTCCTACAATTCTTATGATTTCTTCATAAGTGAGTATATCCTTATGTGCGAAAGTCGGAATCCCGCTGGACGGCATGCAATAGACGCATCTCAGATTGCATCTGTCGGTAACAGATAATCTGAGGTAATCGATTACCCTGAAGAAATTGTCCTTCAGTCCATTCATTTTTTCTTGACTGGTTTCTTATCTATTTCTGCAAGCTTCTTTTTGGCGTATTCCGTCTCTTTTGAGTCAGGGAATTTTTCTGCAAGCCTTTCGAGTATTATCTTGCCGGTCTTTTTGTCGCCGATTTCGATAAAGGCAAATCCCTGTTTTAACAATGCGCCGCTTGTCTTCTCACTGTCGGGATACTTTTTGAGCAGGGTCTCATAGGCAAGAATAGCGCCTTCGTAATCATTCTCTGAATAATATGTCTCGGCAATCCAGAATTGTGCATTGTCAGTCAGTTCATTCTTCGGGAAGTTTTTTATAAATGAACCAAAACTTTCCCGCGCCTCTTTAAACTTTTTGTCCTTGAATGCCTGATAGGCTGTTTCGTATGCTTTTGTCCTGTCGTCCTCTTTTTTGTCCGTTGCCTGTTCTGTTTTTTCAGGCTGGACAGAATCAGCGCCTGAAGAAGCAGGTTCTTTTGGGGGCTCCTGAATTTTGCCCTGGGCATCAGCGGGCATCAGTTTTTCACTGAGAAGTTTCATCTGATTTTCGATATTAGCTATCTGGGCCCTTATAACATCCCTTTCAATAGCAGAGTCTTTTAATGATTTCTCAAGAAAGTATTTATTTTCTTCGAACCTGCCTCTTAATTCCTGGAGGCTCATCGAAATCTCTGAAAGCCTCATGTTCATTTGAGCCTGGCTTTCCCGGACCGCGGAGAAGGAATCTTCTTTAACCGCAACCGCACTCTTTTCTTTTAAAGCATCAATATCCTTTTTGGCATCATAGGTCTCTCTTTTTAAACCGTTAACGTCCTGTCTAAGGCGCTCGAAATCAGCGCTTGTAACACATGCGGAAACGAACAGAAGAAGCAATACATGGAACCACTTCATTGGTTATTTTCCTTTATTAAGAACTACAAAATGCGCCCGTCTGTTCTTTGACCAGCATTCCTCATTTTGGTCTGTGCAAAGCGGCTTCTCTTCGCCATAGCTTATTGTATCAATTCTGGCGGAAGGGACCCCGAGTGACAGGAGATAGTCTTTGACGGCTTTTGCCCTTCTGTCCCCGAGCGCCAGGTTATATTCATTTGTGCCACGGTCATCGCAATGTCCCTCTACAGAAAGTTTTGGACTGCTATTTTTCGTCATCCATGACGAAACCGATTGCAATACGGTTTTATATTGCGGTTTTATATCATACTTATCAAAATCAAACAGTATATCCTCAAACATCCCTGATGTCTCCAGGTATTTCCCTGATACATCTTCCGGTGCAACTGATGCCACCTTTTGCTCCTGGATCTTTTCGGCAGCCTTCATTTCCTGCTGCTGTTGCCCCGGCTGCTGGCCTTCGGGCTGAGTCACTACCCTCTGTTTGCATCCAAATGCAACAATTAACACTAATGCAAGAAAAACCCAATACTTTTTCATGATTCCCTCCTTTTTAAGTTGTTAAATTAATTGGGTGACCACCTCGGGCCAAACGCCTTCAGTCCTCTCGGTGTTATTTTTTTTTGCGCTTCTCCGTTTGCCCTCATTATATATATGCCCTTTATACCATCCCTGTCTGAAGAAAAGGTTATATATCTCCCGTCAGGTGAAAATGAAGGGTCCTCGTTATTGCCGTATTCGGTGAGCTGAAACAGTTCCGTGCCGTCAGGCTTCACAACGCAGATCTGGTTTTTGCCGCGTCTGCAGGAAAAGACGATCCTGTCCCCGTTAGGGGACCAGCTTGGAGAGGTGTTGTATGAGCCCTCAAAAGAAACCCTTCTCACATCGCTTCCGTCAGAGCGCATAAGGTAGATCTGCGGGCTTCCGCCGCGGTCGGAAACGAATGCAATGCGACTTCCATCAGGTGAGACCGCAGGCGAAACCTCGATGCCGTATGAAGATGTCAGTTTTTTTGATTTATTATCGCCCATATCAAAAATATATAAATCGGGAGTCCCGTCCTTTGTAGAAGAAAATACAAATGAATCGCCTCTCGGGAAAAAATCTCCGGCCATATTAGTGCCCCGAGATGTGAATATCCTTTTCTCGGTCATTTTCAAAAAGTCTAACAAAAATATCCCCCATTGTCTACCTCTTTCGGAAGAATATATAATCTTTGTGCCGTCGGGTGACCAGTGAGGAGTCAGAACGAGTGTACCCTTTAACCCCAGCTTCTTTATCCTGTGTCCGTCCCAGTCCATTATGTAGATGCTTTTTTCTCTTTCATCTTCTGCAACAAAGGCGATTTTTGTTCTGAATACTCCGTGCATTCCTGTCAATGCTTTATAGATATCATTTGCAATGCTGTGCGAGAGTTGCCTCACAAGCTCCTTACCGGTCTGATATTGTTTCTTAAGTATCTCCTTCCCATCAAAAGTATCATAGAGAGTTACGGTGACGGTCAGGTCCTTCTCCCCCAGTGATGACCCTTTGACAACAGCTTCTATCCCGAGCGGGGTCCAGTTTTTGGGATTAAATGGCTGTGAGAAGGCTTCGATATAGGATGCCTTGTCAATGTACATGAACAGCCCTGTAAAGGTGAGGTCGTTCCTTATAGTCTCAGAAATTTCCTGACCGGCAGGACCATCAAAGTCGTATATCGCTATCGGCAGTTTTCTGACAGCAGGCGATGTTATATCAATATAGACTTTAGCGTCTGCAGCAGCAAATTGTAAACAGTGCATAGTCAATAAAAGAAAAATATAAGCCGGAATTTTAAACCCTGAACCTTGAACTTTGTATTTTCTATTCATGGATAAAACCTTATTCCTATTTCCATCTCATATGGAGGCGGGGATACGGGGGTTGCTTTTGCGAGGGCCTTCAGGGCTGATCTGTCAAAAAGGGCATTCCCTGAACTTTTTTCTATACCCTGTATATGGATCGTTCCGTCTTTCATGATCTTCACGAATATGATTGTCTCAAGGTTATTTTCTCCCAAATCAGGATATATCCATTCCTGCCATATTTCACCTGTTATTTTAGAATAATAATTGTTAAAAATAGTTCCCTTTGAATGGCCGGCCGAGATGTTCTGTGTGGTTGCCTGCTGTCTGTTCTGTTCGCCGGCGCCTTTGATCGAAACAATAGACCTCAATTTAACTATCTGCTCTATTTTTTTCTTGGCCTTGAGTTCAGAGATTCGGTCTTCGACAATATTCTGGCCAATTTTATCTTCCTTTTTGTCTTTTGTTTCATGTTTATCCATGGATGGAGCCGGTTCCGGAACTTTTGCGGATGATCTCACGTCATCAGCCGGTCCCTTTATTTCTTTCCCCGGCGGGACAAGGCTGACGATATATGGCGAAGGTATTACTATATTATGGGGGTTTCTCAGAATAATCAGGGATAAAACCAGAATGGTCAAATGAAGTGCCGCTGACAGGGCGGCAGTCTTCTGCAGGCTCGGGCCTTTCATTTCAGATTGATTTTTGGTTCTGTTATCATTCCGAGTTTTTCTATTCCTGCCTCCTTGATCTCGCCCATTACCTCGACTACCAGGCCGTATGGTACATCCTTGTCGGCTTTCAGAAAGATGTTCGGGTTCAGCTTGCTGATAGCTTCCAATTTTCGCCGCATCTGCGGAATTGTGACCGGTGTTTCGTTCATGTATATAGTCCGGTTTCTTTTTATCACAAGAGATATTCTTTCTTCGGGCGGCAGGTCTTTGCCCTTTGCCTTTGGAAGATCCACATCTATCCCCTGCTGAAGAAGTGGAGCCGTGACCATAAATATGACCAAGAGAACGAGCATGACATCAACAAAAGGAGTAACGTTTATCTCTGAAAGAACAGTTCTGTTCCTGTTCGCTTTCATTCGTTTGCCCCTGTGAAAAGCTCAAGGAGATCTTCTGAAAAATCTTCCATCTCCACGATCATCTTTCTTGCCATGCTGAGATAATAGTTGTAGGCAATTACCGCCGGGATCGCTGCTGCAAGACCTACTGCTGTTGCGATAAGCGCCTCTGCAATTCCGGGCGCTACGACGGCAAGAGATGCTGAGCCGGCGGAACCGATGCCGTGAAAGGAATTCATTATTCCCCAGACCGTGCCGAAAAGCCCTATGAAGGGTGTTGTGGAGCCGGTTGTTGCAAGGAAATTAAGATATTTTTCGAGCTTTACAGATTCAAGTGTTTCATACCTGCGCAGAAGGCGTTTTACCTCGCTCCGGTCTTTTTTTGCTTCATCCGTATAAACAGACTTGAAAACATTTGCAATAGGGCTCAATGAAAGATTTTTTGTCGCCTGATAAAGACTCTTGGGGTCCCTGTTCACCCTGTATGAGCGCAAAAAATTATCTGATTCTTTGTTCGCTTTCGAAAAATATCTCTGTTTGAAGAAAATAATGGCCCAGGAAACGACCGAGAAGAAAAGGAGTATTAATAAAACGCCTTTGACAACGTATCCTGCCTGAAGTATCAACTGGAAAACAGATTCTCTCATTTTTTTCCCCTTAAAAGTTCTTTAAAATTTAAATAATCCGGTTCAAAAAGTCAAACCGGGATCATTCTTATATTGAATTAATATAATATATTAACACGCAAGAAAATAATTTGTTTCTGTTATAATATTTAACTGTCGGGAGGGGTGGCCGAGCGGTTGAAGGCGACGGTCTTGAAAATCGTTGTAGGGGCGACTCTACCGTGAGTTCGAATCTCACCCCCTCCGCCATAATATCTTTTAGATTGTCTCTTGAGTATTCCCTGAAGTCCCCGATGCATTGTAACAAATTCCTTTCTAATAACTCTGTTGCCGCAGGATTATGGAAATTTATGATTAGCGCTGGTTTGTTGAACTGATTCACCCTATAAAAATAATTTATAAATAACTGTGTAATTCTATCTTGAAGAGCTGCTGATTAAATGATAAACTGAATTCATCTTTCAGAAGGGGGGTGAGAGAAGAGAAGGTTGAATATCGCTCGCACGGGGAGGTAATGCAAGTTAGTGGGATAAAATTCAGGTGTAGTTATTGGTTGTTTCCCTTATTTCTAATTTCAAACAAAGGAGGGTTTATGAAATTTCTGAAATTGCTTCTCGTGCTTCTTTTCATCGCAGTTCCGCTTATCTCTTCCGCTGAAAAAGCAAAGACGATAGACGAACTTGCGAAGATGTTCGATTCATCACGATGCAAGACCTGTCATGCAGAGATCTATTCACAATGGGAAAAGTCACATCATGCGAGGCCTTTGATGGGTGTTCGTGGTGGTTTAATGTTGACACCGCTTGCCATGAAAGGAGCAACGCCTTTTTCTCCTGATAATCCCCAAAAGGCGACATTAAAGACATTCCCTTGCTTCAAATGTCACCTGCCGCAGGCGATAAACTATGCAGAGGATTCTGTTGCCGTTGAGTTGGCCGAGGCCCTTATCGCGAAAGACTCTGCAAAAATCGGCAAGCTGAAAATAACCTGTATCGTCTGTCATAATGAAAAGGCTATAGTCCATAAGCTTCAGGACGGCAATCCCGAAAAGGGTGTTCTCTATGGCACAAAGGAAGTTGCATCTCATCCTGATGGTACCTTCAAGAAAGTGAAGAAAAGCGCCATCATTAACAAGGCCGTGATGTGCGGACAGTGCCACGGGCTTGGTCCGAATCTGGAATTTGACAACCCTGTCCAGTGTGCGAACCTCTATGGAAGTTATCTCCATAACTATATATCTTCTGGCGGGACACAGACATGCCAGGACTGCCATATGAAGCCGGTCAACGGCAAGGCTGATCATCTGATCACACCGAACTGGGATGATATTCCACAGACAACAGAACTTCTCAAAAATGCGATTTCTCTGAATGTCGAGACGCTCGGATACCAATGGCTGTTGAAGGCAAAGACATATGTTCCCAAGGTAGTGGTGAATACCAAGATTACGACAACAGCAGGTCACAGAATTCCTGATGGCTGACCATCGCACAACAGAGTGGTCCTGGAAGTGACCGCAAAGACACCGGATGGTAAAGAGATAGGAAAACAGTCGAAACATTATCACCCGCAGGCTACCAATGAAAAAGATGAAAAGATGCTCTACGGAGCTCAGGTAAAAGTTGCAAATATCCGTGATACGAGCCTGCAGCCCATGAAGACGAAGGCCGAGACCTTTGAATTCGATCTCCCCGAAGGAGTCAGGACAGTCGACGTAACAGTAAGTCTGATTTATGAGCTCACAAATCCCGAACAGAGATATGAGATTCATAAGATAACGAAGAAGGTATCGCTCGACAGATAAATCAGATAAACGAGGAAGTCAAGCTCAGGCTATGCCCGTTTATTTCACCGGGCATAGCCTTTTTGTTTTCCCAGTAAACCGGCAAGCACGGCAAACTCCGTGATGCTCAATGTCTCTGGTCGTCTTTTCGGGTCTATTCCGGAGTCAGACAAAATGTATTTGATATCTGCGCCAAAAATCTTAAGAGAGTTTGAAAGAGTTTTTCGTCTCTGTGAGAAAGCAGTTTTGACAATCTTAAATAAGAGTTTTTCATCTTTAACCGCTACGGGAGGTTCTTCCAGTATCTTCATATGCAGGACAGCCGAATCTACTTTAGGCACGGGCCTGAACGCTTCCTTCCTGATAATAAATTTGATTTCAGGCCGGGCGTGATACTGAACCATTATTGAAAGAACTCCGTAATCCTTCCCCCCGGGCCCGGCAATAACCCTTTCAGCCACCTCTTTCTGTACTGTGATTGTAATTGTCCTCAGGCTGTCTTTAGCCTCAAGAAGCCTGAAGATTATAGGTGTGGTTATATAATATGGAATATTCGCTACGACCTTGAAGCAACCGATGCTTTCATAGTTGAATTTAAGTGCGTCTCCGAGAACAAGTTCGACATTATTGGTTCCCGCAAAATCGACTCTCAGTCTTTCGAATAACTCTTTATCAAATTCGATGGCAATTAGTTTCTTTACCCTTTCAGCAAGCAATTTTGTGAGTCTCCCCGGACCGGGGCCGATCTCAACAACAGTGTCTTCCGGAGAAAGCCCTGCAGCGTCAATAATCTTTCTCAGGATAGAGGGGTCATACAGAAAATTCTGGCCCAGATATTTTTTATGCATTTATATCTTGAGACGTGAGGCAAGCTTTATCGCCTCGATCATGCTTGAAGGGTTGGCCTTTCCTTTCCATGCAATATCATAAGCCGTGCCGTGATCAGGGGATGTCCTTATCATCGGCAATCCCAAAGTTACGTTAACCCCTTCATCAAATGCGATCATTTTAAGGGGAATAAGCCCCTGATCGTGATACATGCAGACCACGATATCAATCTCTCCTTTGTACGCCTTGTTAAAGATCGTGTCCGGCGGAAACGGCCCTTCGGCTGGCAAACCCTCCTGTATAGCCCTGTCTACGGCGGGTTTAATCTCTTTTATTTCCTCATCTCCGAATATCCCGGCTTCTCCTGCATGCGGATTTAAACCCGCAACAGCAATCCTGGGGTCCTTTATCCCCATCATATCGCATGCTTTTTTCGCAAGCCGTATGGTTCTGAAGACATTATCTTTCGTTATCAGATCAGGCACGCTTCTTAGCGAAGTATGTATTGTGACCAGAATTACCCTTAAGAGTCCTCCGACAAGCATCATTGCATAATCTTTTGTGCCTGTTATCTCTGCAAGCATTTCGGTATGTCCGGGCCATTTAAATCCCGCCATTTTTAAAGCCTCTTTCGAAATAGGAGCGGTTACAATACCGTCGACCCTTTTTTCCAGAGCAAAGCCAACAGCTTTTTTTATATAACTGACGCAAGCCGCTCCCCCTTCAGCCGTAGGTCTCCCCTTTTCTAAGAAATTTATCTCTTCCATGTCAATAATCTCAATAGACCCGGGCGAAGGATTGGACTCCTCAGGTGTTTTAATTGTACTGAGCTTAATATATAGATTAAGCAGCTTTAATGCATTCTCTATGACTGTGCGATCGCCGATAACAATCGGGGAACAGTATTCGTTTATTTCAACGCTGTAAAGCGCCTTTACGATTACTTCCGGCCCAACCCCGCCGGGATCTCCCATTGTTATCGCGATCTTTTTCATGGCTATTCCCCGATAATTTTAACCAGCACCCTTTTTCTCCGTCTCCCGTCAAACTCACCGTAAAATATCTGCTCCCATGTGCCGAAGTCCAGTTTCCCGTTTGTTACGGCAACCACAACCTCCCTCCCCATGATCTGCCTCTTCATGTGGGCGTCGGCGTTATCCTCTCCGACATTATGTCGATATTGAGAGACAGGTTCGTGGGGCGCGAGTTTTTCGAGCCAGACGTCATAATCATGATGAAGTCCTGATTCGTCATCATTTATAAAAACCGACGCTGTGATATGCATGGCGTTGACAAGCACAAGCCCTTCCTTCACCCCGCTCTCCCTGAGGCATTCCTCGACCTTCGAAGTTATATTTATGAAGGCACGGCGGGCCGGCACCTCAAACCACAATTCTTTGCGGCAGCTCTTCATGAATCTAATAATAACAACTCGTATTTTTTACTACAAGAGCCTTTTAATCGGGGAATACGATTATTTTTTCTTATCCGAAGCACAGCCGCCTTCAAAGTCTTTTGTCCCGACAATAGACTTCTCAGTCAACCATGCCGCTGTTTAATGCATTTTTAGAGTTAATTACAAATTGACTGCTATTGTCTCAAGAGGTTATGATAATTTCCATGCTTTCCCCTGAAAAACAGTTCGAGATTATTAAAAGAGGCGCTGTCGAGATAATCAGCGAAAAGGAACTGCTGCAGAAACTTGAAAGATCCTATAAATCAGAAAAACCGCTCATAATAAAGGCGGGGTTTGATCCTACGGCCCCTGATATACACCTGGGGCATACCGTGCTTCTCGAAAAGATGCGCCAGTTACAGGAACTCGGTCATGAAGTTATATTCCTCATCGGGGATTTCACTGGAATGATCGGCGACCCGAGCGGAAGGTCTGAACTGAGGAAGCCCCTGACCAGGGAAGAAGTGTCAAGAAACGCGGAAACATACAAAACCCAGGTATTCAAGATACTCTCCCCGGGAAAAACCGGGATAAGGTTCAACAGTGAATGGCTTGAGAAAATGAGCGCTATGGAAATTACTCAGTTAGGGGCCTTTGAAACAGTCGCGAGGATGCTGGAAAGGGACGACTTCAAAAAAAGATTTAAAAGACGGCAGCCGATAGCAATACTTGAATTTTACTACCCATTGTTCCAGGCATATGATTCAGTAGCCCTTAGATCCGATATAGAGCTCGGCGGAACCGATCAGAAATTCAATCTTCTGATGGGCAGGTCGATGCAGAAGGCAATGGGGGTGGAGGAGCAGGCGGTGATAATGATGCCTTTACTCGAAGGGCTTGATGGCATCAACAAAATGAGCAAGAGCCTCGGCAACTATATCGGAGTAGATGAACCTGCTTTTGAATATGTCAACGGAGAATTGACCGGGATGTTCAAGAAGATCATGGGCCTTCCGGATGAATTGATAGAACGCTATTATGAACTCCTCAGCCGTATATCAGGGGAGGAATTCGGCCTGCTGAAAGAGGGCCTGAAGAATAAAACCAAAGACCCGAGGGATGCAAAGAAAGAACTTGCCATGGAAATAGTCACCAGATATCACGGTCTTGAGAAGGCTGAAGAGGCAATGCATAAATATCATCTGGCTTTTGAGATGAAAGATATAGAGACTTCAGAGTTGAATCTGCCGTCAGTTGAAATTGAAGTCACAGGGGATACCAATGCTGACTGGCTTCCGCAGATCATGAAAAATACAGGGCTTGCCAAAAGTACAAGCGAGGCTATAAGGCTCATAAGGCAAGGCGGGGTCAAGGTGAATGACTCCGTCGTAAAAACCCCTGATACAAAATTGCCCCGGGGCGGGCATATTATAAAGGTGGGCAAGAGAAGATTTTTCAGGGTAATAGTTAAATAGTGATTATTGCCTTTGAATTCATTATAATTTAACCAAATATCATGCTTACTACCAATGAAATAATAATCAGGCTTTTAATAGGCACTCTTTTAGGCGGCATAATAGGATTTGAACGTCAGGCCCATGGAAGGCCTGCAGGACTCAGGACTCAACTCCTTGTCTGTGTCGCATGTGTGCTGTTAATGATTATGTCCGAGCATTATTATGCGCAGAGTACGATGAATGCAGGCTATATAAGGTTTGATCCGACAAGAATAGCTGCGGGAGCGATGACCGGAGTCGGGTTCCTCGGTGCCGGCGTAATACTGAAAACCGGATTTACGATTCAGGGACTTACAACTGCAGCATGTATCTGGATTGTTGCCGCAATAGGCCTTGCTATCGGAGCAGGGCAATATGTGGCAGGGACGACGGGGTTCATCATTACTTTTTTCTCATTATGGGTCCTGCGAATCTTTGAAGAGAGGATACCCAGGCAGGTTTATAAATATATAACTTTTGTTACCGATGAATCCGGGGACGAAGAGACTATTAAATCGCTCTTTATAAAAAAAGGATTTGAAATAAGCAAGATGGAATATGAGATAGAATTTCCCGGGAAGGAAAAGACATTCATATTTACAATAGCCACAAAAAACCGTGTTGAGATGAAAGAGATTATTGAATCGATATCCGGTCTCGGGTTTGTAAAGAGATTGGAGATCAAAGGCTGAAATCTTTTCTCATCAGATTATATTTTTAGCCATTTCAACAAGTCCGTAAATCTTCAGATCTATATAATCACCTGCCTGATAAAGCTCTAACAGCCTGGTTCTCAATTCATCCACAGGCACTCTCAAAACCTCTATGTTTTCCGTTTCATCCCGATTCCCAGGCCCTGCGTAAGACAGTCCTTTTGCAACAAATACAGACAGCATTTCAGATGAAGACCCTGAAGACATCGGCCCTTTGATCAAAAATCTACATTCATCCGCCTTATAACCTGTTTCTTCAATGAGTTCTCTACGCGCTGCGTTTTCCATGGACTCCCCGATATCGCAAAGTCCTGCCGGAAGTTCTATGACGTATCCGTTAACAGGGGGACGGAACTGTCTAATAAGCAGCACCTCTCCTTTATCAGTGAAAGGGACAATCCCGACGATACCACCGCAGTTTACCCTCTCTACCGATTCCCAGTCCCTTATAACTTCGGTATTATGCGCATTGCTGATAGCTGAATATCTTAGTAAGACAGTTCTGAGGAACTTTCCTTCCCACAGCAATTTCTTGTCCAATATCTTCATATTACTATTTACCTATCGGCAAAGGCTCTCGGCCTTTTCAAACAGCTTGTTCATTTCCGTTGTCTTGCCGGCTATGTCCAGCAGAATTTCTGACAGTTCGTTTCTCCCCAGATCTTCGGCTTTTTTACCCCACTCAAGGTAAGTTTCAGCATGGCCGGCATTATGCTCGGCCCAGTGCCTGAGAAGATGCTTTAGTTTGTCTATATCATCCATGATTCCTCCTTCTAATTGTTAAAGTATCTTTTGCAGGCTCAAAGGCAACTCGAGATTATTTGTCTCGAGCAAGTCCCTGTCGGACAGGATTTTGTCAGCAGGTCCGTCGGCTGCTATCGTCCCCTCTCTTATAACCATGCATCTCTCACAGACATCGAGAATCAGATCAAGGTCATGAGATGCGATTATTTTTGTATGCCTGAAATTTTTCAGGATATTAATCAGGTATCTGCGCGATTTAGGATCCAGACTTGACGCCGGTTCATCCATTACAAGTATATCAGGTTGCATCGCTATTATTGAAGCTATGGCGACAGCACTTTTCTGTCCGCTCGAAAGATGATGGGGCGGCTTATCTTTCAGTTCAATGCATCCTACTGTTTTAAGCGCTTCTTCAACCCTTTCCCGGACTTTCTCACAGGTCAGCCCAAGATTCAAAGGGCCGAAGGCCACATCATCGAAAACCGTCGGCATGAAAAGCTGGTCATCGGGATTCTGGAATACAACACCTACTTTTTTCCTTATTTCTTTTCTTGATCTTCTGTCGAGCTTTAAATCACCTATGACTACAGAACCGCTTGAAGGCATAAGGTATCCATTTATCTGAAGGAGTAATGTCGATTTGCCGGCACCATTGGCACCGACTACGCCCACTGATTCTCCGTGTGTGATTTTGAACGATATGCCTTTCAGCGTTTCGGTGCCGTCCGGATATTTGAAATATACATCCTTCAGTTCAACTATATGATGGCTCATGATTTCTGTTTATTATATTAAAAATCTTCCTCTAAATTATCTTCTTTGCTAAATTGCCGAGTTGCCATGCAATGTCATATTTTCTGAACAAGTAAAGTAATGCAAGTGTTGTTAAAATAAAAATAATATCCACACCTGAAATACTGTATTTTTTTGCAGATCTTATCTTTCCATCAAATCCGCGTGACAGCATAGCCCGGTAAATCCTTTCGGACTTTTCGACAGTCCTGATAAAAAGAACACTTATTAAATTTATAAAAGTCTTCAATCCCTTCCCCGTCCTGCCGAAAGAACGCATATCCCTCGCCCTTACAATCTTCATTGTCTCTTCCGCAAGCACAAAAATGTATCTGTAGAGAAAAAGGAGCTGTGAAACAAATATCTCGGGTAATCCCAGCTTCTGCAGTCCATAACATACACCGGGGAAAGATGTTGTTGCAATCAAGAGCAGGGCGGCGCTTATTGTGAGAACATATTTTATGAAAATCGACAAAAATGAAATCCATCCGGCAGAAATATTTATTCCGTAGAAACTGTACATAATATCCCTGTCAAGAAAAGGGTTGAATATCCCTACAAACAAAGCAAAAGGGGATACCAGAAGAATCTTTTTCAGGATGAACTTTGCAGGAATATCTCCCGATGAAACAAACAAAACAGGGAAAAAGAAAAATGGAAGTAAACCGGAGAGTTCATATTTTGGGAACGAGACAACAGTCAGCACAAAAAGAAATGTTGCAATGACCTTTATCCCCGGATCAAGCCTGTGGACAAATGTATCTTTGTAAGACAAGGCGTCAAGATACCCAAGATTGAAATATTCCTTATCAAATGTCGGCATGTTTTTAATTCTTTTTTTTCCTTAATGCCTTTATCCCGATTCCTAATACAAATATAAGACATATTACCATGATTGCGCCAAGTACGCCTGATACCGAAGTCCCCGGCGATACGTTCGGCCATTGTTCGGGAGATTCCGGGCCGGATGAATGATCGTCACTTTTGAAATTGTAGTCGGGAAGGATCGCGGTTTTTTCCTGCAATTTTTTTAGGGATTGTGCAACGCCCTTATCATCTTCATGCAATGCTGAACTGCCTGATATTTTTTCTATTGACCATTCGAGGCCGTCAGGATAGGTTGATGCAAACCATGACATTAAGCCGCCTGTAATTACGGCAATCAATAAGAAAAACAAAATAATCTTCTTGATTGATATGTCAGGCGAAAACGGTTTTGACGAAGAGACACTTTCAAGAATTTCGGGCTTTGCGACTCTTATATAATTAATCACCCCTGCTGTAATAAAACCTTCGAGCAGTCCTATAGCAAGATGTATCGGCAGCATCATATAAGCAAATGTGCTGAATGGGAGCTCGCTTTTGCCTGACAAAAGCGTCTGCAAAACAACAGAAATAGCTCCGAACTGGAGGCCCAAAACAACGCTTGCAATAGAAGCAATCACTATTCTTTTGGAACTGCTGCTTTCCTTAACAATAGTCCTGTAGATTAGCGGATATGCGATATAACATGGATAAATACCGAGATTCCAGATATTTGAACCCAGCGCCAGTATACCGCCGTCTGCAAAGAAAAGAGACTGTATTGTCAAAACAGAAGATATTACTATAAAGCCGGCATGAGGCCCCAGAATAACAGCAAGGATCATGCCGCCCCCCAGATGTCCGCTTGAGCCGGTTCCGGGGATTGTGAAATTAATCATCTGGGCTGCGAAGATGAAGGCGCCAAGCACGCCCATAAGGGGGATCATCTTCTCATCCAGGTTTTCTTTCAGCTTTTTTGCACTAAAAGCTATAACTGCCAATGATCCGGCCCAGAAGGTTGCCCCCACCGCCGGAGAAAGCAAGGCATCCGACATATGCATGATATATCCTCCTTAAAATCTGATGGCTGTGCCGGCCATTATTGTATAGTCAGCCTCAGCCCTGTTGAGACCGGTTTTTAAGCCGAAATCAACATCAAGATTTTCTTTAATACTGTAAATAATGCCGCCCAGCAAGAAAACCGGGTGTGTATTTGTTTCTCTGTCAGGATTTGTTTCACCGCCGATATCCCATACCACCTTCAGATCCTTAAATGCCTCGTATTCCCCGGCGAGCGAATAATGCCATATGTCGCGGAGTTCTTCCCGGTTCTTTATATAACCGAGATTAAAATGAAAGGCTAAAGGTTCGATTTCCTTTGTGGTGATAAGAAAAAGGCTGTAACTTGCCTCTCCATCTCCGAGACCCCTTTCGTCATCTCCGGTGTCCAAAGTCAATCCCGGTTTCAACGCAAGGCAGAGACCGTCTTTTTCATAAAACCGCCATTTCATTTCTATTGAGATATCCGATATGCCATCCTCTGTTATTCTTTCCCCTGCTTCATCTTTTACCCTCAGGAACTGATACGGAAGTCCGAGCACAAAATCGATTTTTTCTGTTAACCCAGCTGAAAAAGATGCAGAAATCTCTGCCAGGCTGTCCCCGTTGTCATTTGCATACTCGCCGTTCACTTCAAGCTGAAACCTGTTTTTCCCCTGTGTGCCTGTATCATCAGTGATGAGAGGATGGGCGGCAAAGGCCGAACCCGCGCAAACAAAGGCTGCAAAAACCGAAAAGATGATTATCAAACCCTGAAATAAGAACCTGCTTTTCATCATATCCTCCTTTTATCCGGAAATAAAAAAGCCACCAAGGCTTTCCGGACCTGCGGGCCCGTTTAAAGCCTTCGTGGCTTGATTTCTGGATAAATCTTAACATGGGAAACCGGGACAATTCAAGTTTTTATTCCGGATGGGTGATATATTTCCGGAAAATATCGTGGTGCTTTATGTTAAAATTAGACAGTACGTAAAACCCGTACTATGCACTTATAAGCATGGTTTTTGTGATGCGGGTAAATATTACAGGAGTGGATAAAATAAAAAAGAGTGTGTAAAACCCCTCGATTTGTTTTAGACAAGCTTCATGAAGAATGCGGTGTTTTCGGTGTATTTGGTCATCCGGAAGCATCAAACCTTACTTACCTCGGATTATATGCTTTGCAGCACAGGGGTCAGGAGGGCGCGGGTATATGCTCATCTGACGGGAAGCAGTTGTTCATAGAAAAATCCATGGGTCTTGTAGCAGATATATTCAGCGAAAGGAGACTAAAAAAACTCCCCGGTCATATTGCGATAGGACATAACCGTTATTCCACAGCAGGCAGCAGCGTTTTAAAAAATGTCCAGCCTATTGTCGCCAATTTTTCGCTCGGCTCGCTTGCAATCGCCCACAATGGGAATCTTGTCAATGCAAATGATTTAAGGAAATCACTTGAGGCAGAAGGCGCGATCTTCCAGTCAACATCGGACAGCGAAGTGATTGTACATCTTATTGCACATTCCAAGGGGGACAACTTTTACGAAAGGGTTGCACAGGCATTAAAGGAAGTCAGCGGGGCCTTCAGCCTGTTGATTCTGAGGGAAAAGGAACTGATAGCGGCAAGGGATTCCTACGGGGTCAGGCCGTTGTGTCTTGGAGAGGTGGACGGAGCGTATGTCGTCGCTTCTGAGACATGCGCGCTGGATTTGATAAGCGCAAAATACATCCGGGATATAGAGCCGGGTGAGATGCTTATCATAAACGAAAAAGGACTTGTCTCACAAAAATCACTGATAAGTCAGAAAAAGGCATTCTGCATCTTTGAGTTTATCTATTTTTCGAGGCCGGACAGCAATATATTCGGGGGACAGAATGTCAACGAAATCAGGAAAGAGTTCGGCAGGCAGCTCGCAAGAGAGTCAGGCGTAGATGCTGATCTGGTAATACCTGTCCCTGACTCCGGAGTTCCCGCGGCTCTGGGCTTTTCCGAAGAAAGCGGGATACCCTTCGACTTTGGTCTTATAAGAAACCATTACATTGGGAGGACATTTATTGAGCCGAAACAGAGCATCAGGCATTTCGGAGTTAAAATCAAGCTGAATCCCGTCAGAAAACTGACCGAGGGCAAGAGATTAATTGTTATAGACGATTCAATTGTCAGGGGGACAACGAGCAAGAAGATCGTCAAAATGCTGAGAGAAAACGGAGGAGCGAAAGAAGTGCATTTAAAGATAAGTTCTCCTCCTACCATAATGCCGTGTTTTTACGGGATCGATACGCCAACAAGGCAGGAACTGATCGCATCAAGCCATTCTGTTGAGGAGATCAGGAAATATGTAACCGCGGACTCGCTGTCATATTTGAGCATAGAGGGCCTTCTTAATATTGTGCCGAATCCGGAGAATTACTGTACCGCCTGTTTTGATAATAATTATCCGATAAGTTTTCCGGGTGAACATCTTGAACAACTCGAGTTCTTTTTTAAATAATTATTGAAAGATGCAAAGTATAGGACATTTGTTTACAGTAATCAATAAGTAGAAGCAGGAAAAAGAAAAGCCGTGTTAACCGATGTATTGCGGAATATATTCAGGATAAACCTGGGCGTCAACAGGAACGAAAGAGTGCTTATCTTCACAGACAGGCCATCTCCTGTGGAAGATTTGGAAAAATGTGAGTTCGAAAGAAGATCTAAACTGAAATGCATAGCTTTTCTTGCCTCGGAAATAGGAAAGAACTTCGCAAAAGAGGTGGTTGTTCACGAATATGAGGCAACTGGAAGCCACGGCGCTGAGCCTCCGATAGACCTGTGGAAAATCGCTTTTGGCAATAAGGCGATTGCAGCCTTATCCGGAAGAAGGGTCCTTAATCCCATACTCAAGAAAAATGCCGGTGACTCAGACATAAAAAGGGCGGAAGAAGCTTTGAATAAATTCAGGGGGGATGCTTTCGATGCTGTCATAGCGCTCTCCAATTATTCGACCAGCCACACAACGTTCAGAGATTTATTAACCCGTGTCTGCGGGGCAAGATATGCGAGCATGCCTCTTTTTGAGATATCAATGCTGGAAGGCCCCATGAATATCGACTGGAGAACCCTTGGAAGAGTGACAAAAGATATTGCGGGGAAGCTTAATCAGGCAGAGACAGTAGAAATTGTGACTGCGAACGGTTCAAAAATATCATTTTCAGTAAAAGGCAGAAAGGCGAATGCCGACACAGGCATATTGACTAAACCCGGCTCATTCGGCAATCTTCCGGCAGGCGAGGCATATATTGCGCCGGTCGAAGGCACAGCCAGCGGCAGGCTTATCCTGGAATGGGCGCCAATGCGTATGCTTGAAAAACCTGTAGTTCTTGCTGTTAAAGAAGGCTATGTTGAAGATGTATCGGGGGACGGGGAATATGCCGAACAATTAAGGGCAAAATTATCCGAAAGGATGGATAACAGGAATATTGCCGAACTCGGCATAGGGACAAACAGCGGGGCAAAAAGGCCTGATAATATCCTTGAATCAGAAAAAATAATGGGGACTATACATATAGCTCTCGGAGACAACAGCTCATTCGGAGGCAAAGTTAAAACACCTTTTCACCAGGACTTTGTTTTTTTCAAGCCTACAGTAATACTTTTTGATAAAAACAGAAGGCGGAGAGTGTTAATGAGCAGAGGGAAATTTTCATGAGCGGATATATAGTCGTATTTATAACATCCTCGAACGAACAGGAAGCCGAAAAGATCGCAAAGGCTGTTATTGAATCCAGGCTTGCAGCGTGTGTTAACATTATAAAAAATGTCCGCTCAATATACAGATGGCAGGGCAGGATAGAGGATGATAATGAAGCGCTTATGATTGTAAAGACCAGAAGCGACTTGTTCGAAGAGCTTTTAAATGCTGTTAAAGGGCTTCACAGTTATTCAGTGCCTGAGGTTATAGCAATGCCGATTATTGAGGGTTCCGGCGATTATCTGAAATGGCTTGAAAAAGAAACGGCACAGAAGGGTTGATATTCTCAAACAAGGTGATATAAGCTAACTAAAAACCGGGAGGAAAGGAGTCTATTATGAAGCACATGTCAAAGATAATAATAATTATGGCTTTTATTTTATTGATACCTATGACGGCATTCTCTCAGCCGCAGCAGAAAGAGATCCTGATCGGTCTTATCCCTGAGTTGAATGTTTTCAAGCAGATGGAGAGATTCAAACCATTGGCCGAGTATCTTACAAAAAAGACCGGTGTGAAAGTAAACATAACAATACTCAGCAGATACGGAAATATAATTGACAGATTTGTCAGCGAAAAAATGGACGGTGCATTCTTCGGTTCATTCACAGGGGCGATGGCTATAGAAAAATTAGGTGTTGTCCCCCTTGCAAGGCCGATGAATCTGGACGGCTCTACACAGTATTGGGGATATATATTTGTGAGGAAGGATAGCAGGATAAGAACTGTTGGAGATATGAAGGGCAAGAAGATGGCCTTTGTGGAAAAAGCGACCACAGCCGGATATGTGTTCCCCATAGCATATCTGAAAGAGCATGGAGTTAACGATATCAACAGATTTTTCAGTGAGTATTTTTTCGCGGGAAGTCATGATGCGGCTGTTTATGCCGTGCTCGACAAAAAGGCAGATATAGGCGCAGCAAAGCACAGCGTCTATGACAGGGTAAGGAAAGTGGAGCCGCGTGTGGACAAGGAATTGATCATCCTTTCCGAGTCTGCAAAGGTCCCTTCAAACGGCCTTTGCGTCAGAAAAGGGCTGGATGATGGTATAAAGAAAAAACTTAAAGAGGCCCTTTTAAATCTTGATAAGACTCCCGAAGGGAGGATTGTTCTGGAGAAATTCGGCGGCATAAAATTTATCGAGACAACAGTAACAGATTACATGCCGGTGTTTGACATAGCAAAAAAAGCTGGTATTGATATAAAAGAATATGTGTATAAGAATGAATAATGAATAAGGTATAAATTTATTATGCGGGAAAGGTTTTCTCAGCAGGTAAGGTGAAAGGCTCCAATTATCTTTTTGTCGGAAGGCTGCTTGTTGAAAAGCTCTACAGCCTTGCCTGTTTTGCCGACATGGACTTTTATATCTTTTGATTCAAGAAATTCTATGATCTCTTCCGGAACCTGCATAACCCCGGAATAACCTGTACCTATTATGAGAATGTCAGGGGCGGCATTAACTATATCCATAAGGTCTGCTTCCTGAAGATAATGTCCCTCTTTTCTCCACCATGCCGGATCGACCCTGTCAGTATAGACGATGACATCCGAAGTATAGGTTTTGCCGTTTATGACGATTTTCCCGAAGCTGTAATCTTCGATATGCATATATATTATTTTATCATCAGAACAATCTTGGATTCGAGGACTTTTTCCCTATCAATTTCAGCAGGTCTTCATACCCGATTGTCTTTACCCCTAATGCCTTTGCCTTTTGCAATTTTGAACCGGGCTCTTCTCCGACCACCAGATAATCTGTACTCGCTGAAACAGCAGATGACGGGTGACCGCCATTGCTTTCTATCATATCTTCAACCACTTTTCTCGGCTTCGGGAGAGCGCCGGTTATCACAAACGTCAGTCCTTCAAGCGGAAGCTCGGCCTTTCTCTCTGATACAAAGTCAGGATTTGATATCTTCAGCTTGTGTTCTTTTATCATGACATCAAGCAAATCCAGATTTTTTTTGTCATTGAAAAAGGTTGATACCGATGAGGCGATCTTTTCCCCCATCTGCTTGATAGATGCTATCCTGTCGGTTTTTACCTTATAAAGGTCTTCGAGTCTCCTGAAATTCTTTGCCAGCAGTTTTGCGGCATATTCGCCGACGTGAAGGATACCGATTGCAAAAAGGAATTTTGAAAGTGTGGTCTGTCTGGATCTTTCTATCGCATCGATCAGATTCTGCGCCGATTTTTCGGCGAACCTGGGGAGTTCGAGCAAGTCTTCTTTTTGTAATTTATAAATATCCTCGAAGTGCTTTATAAGACCCCTTGAATAAAGAAGCTCCACATTCTTCTCCCCGAGCCCCTCGATATCCATTCCGCCTCTGGATGCAAAATGAATTATCTTCTCCTGTACCTGTGCAGGGCAATGAAGTGAGACGCACCTGACAGCCACCTCGCCCTCTTCCCTGACCACCCCGGAGCCGCACGCAGGACATTTTTCCGGTATAGAGAAAAACCTCTCCTTGCCGGTCCTTTTCTCCTTGATTGCCGAGATCACGTGAGGTATGACATCCCCGGCTCTTTCAACCACGACCGTATCGCCTATCCTGATGTCTTTTCTTTCCATCTCATCCCAGTTATGAAGGGTCGATCTTGAAACAGTAACTCCTCCAATCCTGACAGGCTCAAAGATAGCAAATGGCGTAATTACACCTGTTCTTCCTACACTCCCCTGGATGTCGAGTATCTTTGTGGTCCCCTGATGAGCCCGGAATTTATATGCAGTAGCCCAGCGAGGTTCTCTTGTTTTTACCCCCAGTTTCTGCTGCAGTCTGAAATCATTAACCTTTACAACAGCGCCATCTGTTTCGAAAGTGAAATTCTCCCTTTCTTCTTCTATTCCTCTTATTTCATCTATAACCTTGTCTATCCCTTTTGCGGTGTTTACCTTGATCGGGGTCGGAAATCTGGACTCTTTAAGCCAGTTAATGAATTCCGACTGACTTTTGAAATCGCCTCCTTTCAACCTTCCCACGCCGTAACACGCAAGATAGAGCTTGCGGGCGGCGGTGACAGATGGGTCAAGCTGCCTTACCGACCCGGCCGCAGCATTCCTGGGATTTGCGAACAAGGGCTCACCACTTTGCTCTCTCTGTTTGTTTAAGTTTTCAAACTCCTCGAGGTCCATATAAACCTCACCCCGGATATCGATCTCTTCGGGGATCTTGCCTGGAGCCTCTATTTTCAGGGGAACGGACTTGACCGTTCTGATATTCTGGGTTACATCCTCCCCTTCATATCCGTCTCCTCTTGTTGATGCTCTGAAGAACAAACCATCCATATAAGTAAGTTCAATAGCGAGCCCGTCATATTTTGGTTCCACGGTATATTCGATCTCTTCCTCTGTGCCGAGCAGTCTTTTTATCCTTTTGTCAAAGTCCAGCACCTCTTCATAAGAAAAGGCATTGTCAAGCGAAAGCATGGGCTGGGCATGTCTTACCTTCTCAAATTTCTCCAAAGGCGGGGCTCCGACCCTTAATGTCGGGGAGTCAGGCAGCAGATAATTATATTCCTCCTCGAGTTCTTTAAGGCGTCTGAAAAGGCGGTCATATTCAGCGTCTGGGATAACAGGTGAATCGAGGACATAGTATCGGTAATTATGATAATTCAGGTCTTTAACGAGCTTCTCGATCTCTTTTTTGATATTATCAGGTATTTTCCCGGTCATGGTTTAGACAATTTTCTCAATTCCCTGCTTCATTTTATACGCTCCACAATTTCACTCCTCCACTCTGCCTGCAGATAATGTGTTTGTTTCTTTTTTGTATCTATCTGTAAACATCTTTCAGGTTCTTACACGGAAAATAGTTATTACTTTCTGCTGCTCTTTGACGGCGCATACAACTCTATAACTGCCTGCTCTAAGCCTCCGTTTGCCTTCGTCTTTAAGTTCTTTGGATTGTGGATATGGATAAGGGTCTTTTTTCAGAGAGAGGATAGCTCTGTCAATCTTTAAAAATATATGGGCGGGAAGATTGTCGAGTTCTTTTCTTGCGGGTTTTTTTATCTCAAGGCTATACATGCAGACGGGATTTTCTTTTGCGGCTGTAAGCCTTGTGATCCTCAGTCGGCTCTGCGATTCTGTCTTCAATTGTCTTTAAGTTTACAAGGTCCTCAAGCAACTCGCTTACCCTTGCAAGTTCCTTCAGGTCAGGAACTGCCGCAACCTTATGCCCTTTTTTGTCGGTTATGTATTTATTAACCTTAATATGATCATCCGTTTGTTTTACAGCTAAAGGCATTATGCCCTCCTCTACAAGTTTGATTCTATTATATCACAGCATGCCAAAATCCCCTCCACAATCGCAACCTCCCCCGGAGTGAGGCCGTAGAGGACATAGACCATTTCGTCGATCTGTTTTTCGAGGGCGGATGTGCCGGCGCCGGGGTCTTTCTTTTTGGCGGCAAGGATTGGTTATTGGTTAATGAAATATGAGCGGGGTTGTAGCTCGTTATTGTTTTGTCTTTATGTTTTTCGTTTATTGCCATAAGTCTCTTTAATATTATGACAAAGAAGGGGTTCACTTTTTTCTTGCATTTTTGATTCCCTGCAAAAGATTTTCTTGCCCTGTGGAATGGATTAATGATATTCTTAGCGTATTTGAATTCATCACATATAACAATCCAATGCTTTCAAAAGTCTTAAGCGCCAGTGTTATAGGCATAGAAGCCTATAAAGTTGAGGTCGAGGTCGATATCTCCTCGCGCGGCCTTCCTCATTTTTCCATGGTGGGGCTTCCTGATACCGCTGTAAAAGAAAGCCGTGACAGGGTAAGGGCCGCATTAAAAAATATAGGTTTTAATTTCCCTTTAAAACAGATTACCGTCAACCTTGCACCCGCAGATCTTAAAAAAGAAGGTTCTTCTTTTGACCTGCCAATAGCCATAGGGATTATTGCTTCAGAGGGATTGATTGCACCAGAAGCTCTAAACGGATATATATTTACAGGCGAGCTTTCTTTGGACGGCAGGCTTAAACCAGTCAGAGGCGCTCTTTCAATGGCGCTTATGGTTAGAGGAGCGGGGTTAAAGGGAATGATTCTTCCTGCTGAAAATGCGCCTGAAGGCGCTGTTGTAGACGGAGTGCAGGTCTTTGGCATTCAGAGTCTTCCCGAAGTCATAGATTTTCTAAGGGGAGAAAAAAAGCTTGAACCTTTTATAACAGACATTTCAACAACAATGAAAGAGCATTCTGTTTATGAAGAGGATTTTTCAGAAGTCAAAGGTCAGGAACATGCGAAACGGGCGCTTGAGATTTCAGCCGCAGGCGGCCACAATGTACTGATGATCGGCCCGCCCGGCTCCGGGAAAACAATGCTTGCAAAACGCCTGCCTACAATCCTGCCAAGCATGACATTTGATGAAGCTCTGGAGACAACAAGAATACATAGTGTTGCCGGACTGCTGAAAGAAGGGCAGCCGATACTGGCGATAAGACCTTTCAGGGCGCCGCATCACACTATCTCGGATGTAGCGCTCATTGGAGGCGGGCAGATACCCAAACCCGGCGAAGTCAGTCTGGCCCATAACGGCGTTTTATTCCTTGACGAGATGCCGGAATTCAAGAGGAATGTCCTTGAGGTTTTAAGACAGCCCTTAGAAAATGGAGATGTAACAGTGTCCAGGGCTGTAGCATCCATAACCTATCCTGCTTCATTTATGCTTATCAGCGCAATGAACCCCTGCCCCTGCGGGTATTTAAATGACCCGAAACATCAATGCACATGCGCGCCAGGCCAGATTTATCGTTACAGGAGGAGAGTTTCAGGGCCTTTGCTTGACAGGATAGATATCCATATAGAAGTCCCGGGTGTCCCTTACAAGGAACTTTCAACGGATTATTCAGGCGAGAGATCGGAATCCATAAAAGAAAGGGTCGTCAAAGCTCACAATATACAGCTTGAAAGATTCAAAAAAGATAAAATCTACTGTAACAGCCAGATGAAGACAAGACATATCAAAAAATATTGCGTACTGAAAGACGATGCCCTGAGCCTGCTTGAAACAGCGATGCATAAACTCGGTCTTTCAGCAAGGGCTTATACCAGGATATTGAAACTCTCCCGAACAATTGCAGACCTCGAATCATCGGAGGACATCCAATCCCAACATATTTCAGAGGCGATTCAGTACAGGACTCTGGACAGAGGGCAGTATTGATTATTCCCACAACCACCACCAGGGAAGCGCAAGCACCTTTGAATGCAGCCTTTTGATAGAACCCCCGCAGTGAATAAGCAAGCCGCGAATCGCATGCGGATATTCCTCGATAAATGTCAGAAGATTTTTTGCATCATTGAATGAAGGATTCTGAGTGAGTTTTGTCTCGACAGCCAGAAGTTTCTTCCCATGTTCCATTACAAAATCGACCTCTTTGCCGGCGGCTGTTCTCCAGAAAAATACCCTTGCCTTCGGCGCCATAAGTTCCGAAGCAATCTTTAAATGCATATGTATCATGGTCTCATAGAAAGCGCCCAGTTCTCGTGCGTTTCTAAGCGATTCCTCATCATAGTAACCCGAAAGATAAATACATAATCCTGGGTCGATAAAAAACAATTTCGGCGATTTTGTGATCCTCTTTGTCCTGCTCCTGTAATATGAAGGAGTTCTGCTTATGATGTTTGAAACCTCAAGGAGTTTCAGATACCTGTGGACAGTCGGCTGGCTTACCCCCGTATCTCTTGAAATCTCAGTCTGGTTCAGCACATTCCCTGTCCTCACCGCAATCGAGTCAAGGACGCGTTTAAAGTCTATGAGCGATTCGATCTGGGTCAGTTCCCTCACATCTCTTTCGAGATAGGTCTTGACATACCCTTCCCACCAGAGAAGAACATCGCGCCTTTCCGTCAAAGCGAGAAGCGACGGCATAAATCCCTTCAACATGAAGGGCACAGGGTCGAGGATAGAAAATTGTGCCTCTTCGATTTTAAAAGAAGGGTCCCAGAGATCAAAAAATCGCTGCGGAGATACTGTCTTGTCCCTCATTTCACTGTAAGTCATGGGATACATTTCAAAATAGACAGCCCTGCCGGCGAGGGTCTCGCTTATCCTTTTCATGAGTAGAATATTGGAAGAGCCCGACAGAATAAATCTCTTCCCCTTGCCTTGTCTGTCGACAGTCGATTTTATAGCCGCAAACAACTCAGGCGCCTTCTGAGCTTCGTCAATTATCACACGGTCTGAATCAATCCATAATGAAGCAGGGTCGGTCCGCGCCTGTTGCAGAGTTGAAAAATCATCGAGACTGACATACTTGAAGTCTTTGAATTCCTTCTGCAAAAGTGTGCTCTTTCCTACCTGTCTCGCTCCTGTTATGACAACAACAGGGAAGCTCTTTATCGCAGCCTTAATCTGAGGGGTTATCCACCTCTTTCTATATAATAATTCTTGTCTTGAATGAATATCATTCACAATCTGAATAATATTACAAATGGACTCTTTTGTCAAATTTATGATGCAAGGGCTTATGCCCGGATTCTGAAACTCTCCAGCGCAATTGCCGACCTTGAATCATCCGAAGAAATACAATCCCACCATATTTCAGAGGCGATACAATACAGAACTCTGGACAGGGGGATGTATTGAGATGGCATTTATGATCATGTTCACCTTTTTGAAATATGTTATACTAAAACCATGAAAGAGCCTAAAAGATATATCGCCAATGCCAGGGAGCTTTTGGGAAAATCCCCTATAGAAGATGACCGCTATACCGATAAAAAATATGTTAAATCAGCCTGCGGAGTGGCGTATCTTGGCGTATTGAAGGCCATTGAACTGCATCTGCAGACAAAGCACGGACTTACCCGTAAGGAACTTCCAAGGAAGGTTGAAGAATACCGCAAGGCGTTGCAGAAATATGTCTCCGTACATAATGGGAAGCTTCTTCGCGCTTTTGACGATCTTTATGACGAGTTGCATATTGCCGGATACTATCGGGGCCTGTTGCATCACTCCGGCGTGCTGAAGGAAATACTGAAAAGATCAAGCCAGTTTATCGACAAACTTAAGTAGACGGCCATTCCGCGACATCATAAAAGAAATAAGAAAAAAGCAGCGTCTCCCGCCCACCATTCGCAGCCACGTGTTCGCCATAACCCCCGTCGCTCAGTCACAGGACTTGCAGTTCTGTCATGCCCCTTGCTACCGCTGCGTTCCGCTATTACATAAGCACGCTTTCACTGAGTTCAAGGCTGCTTCTGTAATTACGCTTCACTCCGCTTTGTTGTGCGAGCTCAAAGCTTTGCTTTCAACCTCTCACAACGCAAGGGGACGCTTCAAGCCTCCGTTCCTCTATGGCTTCAAGCTCATGCCAGAGGCAAGTCCAATGCCTTCGCTCCTCCAGGCTTGTCCAGCGTCTTGCAAGGAAGGCGATCACAGCAAGCCTCAGCCAAGCCCCTGAGTCGAAGTATTACTTTTTTGCCGAAGGCGCGGCTGGTACGTTTGCTCCGTGGCATTCAGCACAGTTTTGCTGCGCTGTAATCCCCACGTTTGATACCGCTTTCCAGGTGGCTTCTGACTTATATGTACCGTCCTTCCAGGCATTGAGATCCTGGACAAGGTGATATGCAACGCTTGCTGTCACCCGAGCGCATCTGTCCCGCCTCTCATGACTGCCAATTGCGTATCCAGAGGCCTTCATCCATTTGCCGACCGATACATGACAAAGCGGCGACTCGCTCGTCGTCTGGATGATCTTTGCTTTCACTCTCGGTTCTTTTGGTGTGTAAGAAGGCAGGGGAGTTTCGGAATACCACTGCAGGGCATCGGCGCCGATTGCCGCGCCGTTTTCGCACTCGGGTCCCGCGATCCGGGGACCGATAATCATATTGCTCACAATGTTCGCTCCCGCATTCGAGCCGCATATCGTTCCCCATCCAGCCATTCCGCCTTCGAGGAAAACATACGCATCAATGGGGAATGACTTGTACGGTTCGCCTATCTTCTCCCTGAGCTGACTGAAGACACTGCTGATTACCGCAGCCCCGCAGAAAACCCGATACCATTCGTTATAGGCGAGTTCCGCAGTTTTCTCGGGGTCCAGTTTCACATACGGCCAGGGCCACTTTTCAGTAGGCCCGCCCTTGGCTTCAGCCTTCGAAAAAAGACCCAGTCCTCCCGAGGCCAGGGCAGCAATCCCGGCAGCTCCTGCAGCGCCTTTGAGAAGCCCTCTTCTTGAGAATTCTTTGTTAAGCATCTTTCCAATTTTCATAAGTCCACCTCTCCTGAATGTTTTTTTCGGTCTCTTATGAAACCGTCTTTATTGTGCAACTTTACACCTGAGCGCCAAATCTTGTTATTTCGCTCTATTCCGCCCTCAATGCCTCAATAGGGTCAAGCCTTGCAGCCTTTGCAGCGGGATAGACACCAAATATCAGCCCGATGGCAGCGGAGAATGAAAAAGCGACTATGATTGCGGGAAATGAAAGGCTCAAGGGCCATTTTGTGAAATAGGTCGCGCCTATGGAAAGGGCCACCCCTGAGATAATCCCCACAACCCCGCCGCTTGCGCTGAGGACAAGGGATTCCACAATAAACTGAAGCAGGAGGTCTCTTTTTAGCGCGCCGACCGCCCTGCGAATTCCTATCTCCCGGGTTCTCTCCTTTATCGATATGAGCATTATGGCAAGGATTCCTACGCCACCGACAATGAGGGATATGGCGGCAACGGCGCTCAAAAGGTTAGTGAATGTTTGAGAGGTTTCCTTTTCCGACTTCAAGATTTCCGTCTGGCTCTGTATAGTAAAATCATCCGGCTTGTTTCTCAAACGGTGTTTCTCACGCAGAATGTCCCTTATCTCGGAAGCTGCTCTGTCAATATAATCAGACCCTTTTGCCTGAACATAGATGTTGTTGATATAGGTGAGATTGAAAAGACGTCTTAAGGCGGTGTTCACGGGGATATAGATAATGTCATCCTGATCATTACCTACGAGATCGGTACCCTTCTCATAGAGAACACCTATCACCTCAAAAGATACCTTTCCTATGCGAATGGTCTCCCCTACGGGATCTCTGTCCTCAAAGAGGTTTTTCGCTACGGTCTTACCTATTACAGCAACTCTCTGCAATGTCCTGTCTTCATCATCGGTAAAGAAGCGCCCCTTCTGAATAGACAGATTTCTGATAGGTATAACAGCTTCTGAGGTTCCCGTGATGGAAGTGGTTGTACTGAGCGCCTCGTATTTGACGAGCATCTTTTTCCCCTGTGCAGGGGCGACTGCCTTTACATACCGTGTCTCCTCCGATAGCGCCTTAACATCTTTCAATGTAAGGGTTGTGACATTTCCTGTCTGCCTCTGCCTTCCAGCGATTACCTTTACTTGCCCGGCGGTAACCATGACGAGATCCGTTCCCATCGCCTGTATTTTCGAAAGCACCTGCTTTTGAGCTCCGTCGCCGATTGCCACCATTACGATAACGGAGCAGACCCCGACCACTATCCCTAACGTGGCAAGGGCCGTCCTCAGTTTATGGCTGAAAAGGGTTTTGAGCGCAATGCGCGTGCCTTTAAGGACTTTCATTGATAATCCTTTATCCCCTCATTGCATCGACCGGTTCAAGGGCCGCGGCCTTCCTTGCCGGCTGAATACCGAAGACCAGTCCTATGACTATCGAGAATATGCTCCCCACGGCAAAGGGAATCCAACTTATCACGATCGGGAGATGCGCAACAAGAAATAGAGACTTTGAAACAACAAAACCCGCAAGAACCCCAATTATCCCGCCCATCGCTGTAGTAAATAATGCCTCGATAAGAAACTGAAGGAGGATATCACCTCTTGTTGCACCCACGGCCCTTCTTAGCCCAATCTCCTGCTGTCTCTCATTCACCGAGATAAGCATTATGTTCATAATGATGATTCCTCCGACTATCAGGGATATGAGGGATACGCCGGCAAGAAACAACATAAAGGCTGTTGATACCGTAGTCGCAACTTTTTCCGCTTCAGTCGGTGTTACAATCGAGAAATCGTCTGTATCCTGCGCATTCAGATGATGCCTCTCTCTCAGGAGGGCTTTGATATTTATGACGGTCTCGGTCATCTTCTTATAATCAGCGAGCTTTATCTTTATCTGGCTGAGAAACTCCTTATTCGCAAGCCTCTTTTGCGCCGTTGACAAAGGAACGACAACCCGGTCGTCCATATCCGTACCGGCAGGAGATGTGCCTTTTGATTCAAGCACCCCCTTCACCTTAAAAGACAGATTTCTTATCGTTATTGATTCTCCCACCGGATCGGTTTTTCCAAAGAGCTGGTCTGCTACACCCTTGCCGAGAAGGGCAACGCGGGAATGATTTGACACATCATCATCATTTAGGAATTCCCCCTCTGTTACGTTCCAGTCCCAGACCTCCAGCCAGTCGACAGTTACCCCGGCGATCATAGTCGTCACGTTCAGATCGCCGTTTTTGACCGTCACATTTTTTATATTGAAGGCCGGGGCCACCAGTTGGACGTTCTTTATCTCGCTACTGATAGCTTCTGCATCATCCATGGTCAGCGTGACGGTCGGACTTTCACCGGGAACGCCAAGGACTTTGCCTGCACCCGGGGAAATGGCGATCTCGTCAAGCCCGAACTTCTTAACCTTCTTCATTATTTCTTCCCTTGTGCCGAGGGAGAGAGAAACGATGACGGTAAGGGTGGCAATCCCTATAATCACGCCAAGCATCATAAAAAATGTCCTCAGCCTGTTTTTCGACGAGGCCTTTAGTGAAACCTTTGCAAGCCGTGTAATTTTCATGATGCCCTCCCGCGCCTTCGAACTATTTCAACACTACCCCTTTATCGCATTTACCGGGTCCATAGCCGCCGCCCGCTTAGCCGGCTGCAAGCCAGCAACAATGCCCACTATTGTTGAAAAAACGATAGCGAGTGCGAATGGCTCCCACGAGATCATTGCAGGCATTTTCTTGATGACAGCTATCCCCTTTGAGATACCGACTCCAAGGAGAGTCCCTGCAATACCCCCCATGATGGTAACTATGAGTGCCTCCCCCAGAAACTGATTCATAATATCCTTTGCCCTTGCGCCAAACGCCCGTCTGACGCCTATCTCCTTCTTCCTCTCGTTGACTGAAATAAACATGATGTTTGCAATAACAATGCCTCCTACTCCTAATGAGACCAGCGATAGCAGTAGGAGAAAAGTTGTCAATGTCTTTGAGACCCCTTTTGCCATTTTTGCAACTGCAAGGGAATTTCTTATCCTGAAGTCATCCTCTTCAGGAGGTGTTATGTGATGCCGTTCTCTGAGGAGATCTGCAACCTCCTTTGTAACAGACTCGATCATTGAAGGATGTTCCACATAGAGCCTTATGGTATCTATGTAATCAATATTGAAAAGCCGTCTCATGGCTGTGCTAAGCGGCACAATGACCCTGTTGTCCATGTCAGTGCCCATGGGACTTGTACCCCGTCCCTGAAGGACTCCTGCAATCTTGAAACTTACATTGCCTATCCTTATCGTCTCACCAATCGGGTTCTGCTCCCCAAAGAGGTCTTTGAGCACTGTCCGGCCGAGAATGCAGTTTTTTGTCATACCGGAAACATCTTCTTCACTTATAAAATCTCCGTCCTTCACATGCCATTGCCATGCGTCTTCCCAATCAGGGGTTACACCCATAACAGTAGCGGTCGTATTTTTATCGCCATAAATGATATTCTGCCCTGACCTCATGACATAGGGTGCCATATACTTTATGCCTTTGATGGATTCTCTTATGGCGGCAGAGTCGTCGAGAGTGAGGGTCGTTGCCTTTTCATCAGGAGGACCCCACATCTTCCCGCCTCCGGCATGAACAACTATGGCATTCGGCCCGAAGTTCGCTATACCCTTCATCACTTTATGCTGGGATCCCTTTGCCATGGACACAATCACCGTAAGGGTGGCGATGCCGATGATTACCCCCAGCATCATGAGGAATGTCCTGGTTTTATTTTTCGAAAGCCCTTTCAAAGAAATTCCGACAACTCTTCCTATTGACATCAGGCGGCCCTCCTTGTATCGCTTACTATCTTGCCGTCCTTCATCCTGATTATCCTTTCAGCTTTTTCGGCAACATCTGCTTCATGCGTTACCAGAATTATAGTCCTGCCGTCCAGGGTTAATTTCTTGAATATGCCCATGACCTCGTCGCTCGATTTGGTGTCAAGGTTCCCTGTAGGTTCATCAGCCAGAATAATAGCGGGGTCGTTCACCAGAGCCCTTGCTATCGCCACCCTCTGCTGCTGGCCGCCGGACAGCTCCGACGGTATATGATCAATTCTGTCTCCAAGGCCCACAGACTCAAGCGCAGCCTTTGCCCTGTCCTTTATGTCCACATCATCGGGCGAGTAGATCAAGGGCAGCTCCACATTCTCAAGCGCGGTCGTTTTCGGCAGAAGGTTGAAGGATTGAAAGACAAAGCCGATCTTCTTGTTCCTTGTGCGCGAAAGGTCGTCGTCGTTCATTTTATCGACTTCGGCCCCATCAAGAAAATACTCTCCGCTCGTAGGCCTGTCAAGACAACCAATGATATTCATCAGTGTGGATTTTCCCATGCCCGACGGCGCCATAATTGCCACGAAGTCGCCCTTTTTGATCTCAAGGTTTATGCCCTGTAGCACCTTTAGCTCAAGTTCTCCGTTTTTCCTGTAAGTCTTTGTTATCTCTCTCAGCTCAATCATCTTCGTTCCTCCGTTTTTATTCTTTTTCAGTCGTGACGGCTTCACCGGTCACGACCTGTTCGCCTTCTCTCACGCCTTCAATTACTTCCGTATAAGCGCTGTCTTTCCAGCCTGTCTTGATGGTCTTCTGAACCGGTCTGTTATTCTCAAGCACTGTAACTACTTTTTTACCGCCCTCTCTCCTTATCGCCTTATTGGGGACCGCAAGCACATTCTCGCGTTTATTCAGATATATCGTCGCGTTCACCGTCATGTCGGGCTTCAATTTACCTTCCGGGTTCTCAATGGAGATGATCGTTATGTAATAGACCACATTGTCCTGTATGGTCGCCTTTGGATATACGGCGGTCACTTTGCCATTGAAGTCCTTCTCCGGGAATGAGTCAACTGTAAACGTGGCCTCAAGCTCCGGTTTTATCTTGCCTATGTCCGTCTCATCAACGTAGGCGTAAATCTCAAGCCTGCTTAGGTCCACAATAGTCACGAAGGTCGGTACGTTTAAGGACGACGCGGAGACCGTCTCGCCCTGCTGCGTAGTCACCGATGCGATCACTCCCGAAATAGGCGCATAAATATCGGCATAGGACATTTGAGTCTCATTGAACCTGATTGTTTCTCTGATCTGGTCAGCCTTCGCCTGGGCGGTCTTCAAATCCCTTTCCGCCACATCCACCTTATCTTTCGAGACAAAATCCTTTGCGTAAAGGTTTTGCATCCTCTGATAATTCTTCTGCGCAAGTTCAAGGTCTGCCTCGGCCGTTTTCAAATTCATCTTTGCCTCATTAACCTTTGCCTGCAAATCCTCCTGCTCAAGACGGGCAATAAGCTGGCCATTCTTCACCACGTCGCCGATATTGGCATAGAGCTTCTCGACCCTGCCTGAAATCCTCGCGCCGACTTTCACTTCCGCCCCGATCTTTGCCCGTATTACTCCTGTTGCCTGAACAGACGATGCTATATCGCGCCTTTTCACCGTCTCTGTCTGAAAGTTCACTTCCTTGTCGCCCTTTGAAGCAAACATCTTATAAGCCGCGGTTGATACCGCAATTACGATGAGTAGTGCAATGACTATAAAAATCCACTTCTTTTTTTTCATCTACTTGTTCTCCTCCTCTATTGCTTTGCCTACCGCCTTGTCGAGCTTCGCTTTTGCATTCGCAATGTCATACGTTGCAACAACATCATTTGTTTTTGTCTGAGTTACAGCGGTTTGCGCATCTATCACCTCAAGGATATTGCCGAGGCCTTCCTTATATCTCCCTTCTGATACCCGCATATCCTCCTCTGCCTGTTCCAGTGCCTTCTTCGTCACGCCGAGACGTTCTATGGCCTCCTTGAGCGAAAGCCATGCCTGCTGGACATCAAGCTCGACATTCCTTAATGTCTGAAGCTCTGCGGCCTTAAGCCCGTTGAGGTTTGCAACGGCCTGATTTATTTTCGACCGTGTGGTGAACTGTTCAAAAACAGGAATACTGACGGTCAGGCCGACGCTCCATTTTTTGTCGTCAGGCACAAAGGTGTCTTTCTGCCAGCCGTATGAGGCATCAAGGCTCAGGTTTGGATAGAGGCTGCTTTTTACCTGGTCGATGCTCGCCTTTGCGGATTCAATTTTTGCATTGCTTCCTTTCAGTTCAGGCCTCTGGTCATAAGCAAGCAGCAATACATCCTTGAAGGAGGGCAGGATAGGCAACAGACCCTCGTCATGGGAAACTACATTAAAGTCTGTTGTCACGGCCTGTCCCATTGCCGTGACAAGATTTGCCTTCGCTGAAAGAAGGGCGTTTTCAGCCTTTATGACATCAAGCCTTGCATTAGATACCTGAACCTCTGCCTTTATCACGTCGGACCTCGGCGCCAACCCTTCCTTGTAAAGCTCCTTTGACTGTTCGAGATGTTTTTCTGCGGTTTTAAGCGCTGTCTTAGAGACCTCAAGCAAGTCTCTTTTTTTCAGTACGTCATAAAATGCGTTTTTCACACTAAGCACAATGTCGAATGCCGTCTTTTTTACCTCATAGTTTTGTGCGGTTATGCTGTGTCGTATGCTCCTGACAAGGTCTGAAGTCGCTCCGGCATCAAAAAGGGTCTGTTTTACAGAAAATCTCGTGTCGTAACTGTCAGAGGATGTCTCCGCTTTGTTGTCTAATGGGGTGGTATAAGTATATGAAGATGAGAGTTTGAAGGATGGATAGTATCCTCCTTTTGCCTCTCCGATCCTTTCCTGAACAGCCTTAAGCGCCTGTAGCGAGATCTCCGCCGAGGGGTTTTGTTTGAGACCGATTGAGATGCATTCCTTAAGCGTAAGCGACCTGCCTTCAATACCTTCCGTCTCACCGTAGACGCCGGTATTGAACAGTCCTAAAGAGAAAAAGACTAAAGCGATTATAAAGGCTACTCGTGTTCTGTTGGCGGACATCCCATTTGCCTCCCTTGTGTCATGGCATTTTCTATCAGATCTAAAAACTTCTTTTGCTGCTGTTTATCGAGGAGAGCCTTTTCTTCAAGAATATGAACGGCTATCTTTCTTTGAATCTCTCCCTGGATCCTGTTTATTTGGGAAATAGTAGAATCAGCGGCCTTTGTGTCCGGACTATCGGCACGCAAGAGATTGATAAGCTCTTTTCTTTTCAGCGCTATTTCTTGTCTCTTTCTGTCAATTTCTTCACGAAATGGTATTGCTTTATCCTTCATAGCTTTGGCCTGTTCAGGCTTCAGAGAAAGCTCTTCGAATAAAAATCTGCCTTTTTCGATCTTTGTTCCGAAAGGAGATGTCCGGTACATTGACTTCTTGTAATACTGATATCCCGCACTTCCCATGAAGGATATATTTAATATCAGGGATACTATCAGAAGGAATTTAAGAGTGCTATTCTTCATTTCTCTCCTCCGTCATCGCAAGATAGACCCCACCGAGCGAATCGGGAGGCGCAGAGTCAAAAACATCAAGTGAAAGCGAGGCCATAACCTCTTTCGTTTTATCCGGAATAAAACCTTGTATCAGGAAGCTGCCGGAGACTACGCCTATAACGATAATCGCAATAATCACAAACGCCTCCGCAAATCTGACAAAAACCGGAATTCCTGAAATCTCTCTGGTTTTGCCTGAACTTATGTTCGCCATTAACCTCTTGTGAAAGCCATAGGGCGCTTTGAATACAGCCATATTTGCAAATAAATTGTGCAAATCATTGCCTTCTTCGAATTCCGCCCGGCACTTGTCACAAACCTTCATATGGCCTTCGAGCTCGCTCACTTCCCGTTCCGGCAGTTCGCCGTCGATATAGGGCGATATAAGTTTATGCGCTTTTGAGCATCTCATCTTTGTCTCCTCTTACTGTTTAAACGATTCAATTTCATTTTTGTTCCATAAATTTTTTTAAGAGTTTTTTCAACTCTTCTCTCGCCCTGGATATTCTTGACTTAACAGTTCCTATAGAAACGTCCAGAACATCCGCAATCTCCTCATAAGAGAGGCCCTCAATCTCTTTCAAGAGAATAACCATCCTTAGCCTTTCGGACAACCGGCCGAGGGCAAGCTGTATTGCATTGCTGATCTGTTTGGATTCATACAGTCTATCAGGAGAAGGTGAATCAGCTGGCAGCTCTTCCACAAATTCGTCACCCTCTTTTGAACTTTTAAATAACGACTCGAAAAATGGTTTCCTTCTGTAATCAATGCAGGTATTGACGGCAATCCGGTAAAGCCAGGTATGAAGAGATGCCTCAGGCCTAAATTTATTCAGATTTTGATATGCCTTAAGGAAAACATCTTGGGCAGCATCCTCTGCATCATGGGCATTACCGAGCATGTGACGGCAGAGATTGTATATCTTATCCTCGTATTTGAGGACGAGTTGCTCGAAGGCCGATACGTCGCCCTTCTTGGACCTCTCTATGAGTTGTACATCATCTAATTCCTGCCTCATTTTAAAATATGATAACTGAAATAATGGAGGTTATAAGCACAATGTAGAGAATATCTATCTTCCTCATAAGAGCCGCAAAAGCTGTACACGCCAACAAAACCCTAAGAACATCCCAAGGCACAGCCAATGCAAATTTTACAGCCACAAAGAAGAGGAGTCCTACAAAGGATGCCAGTATTCCTTTCATGGCCCTCAGGAAAAAAGAAGAAGCTTTCAATTTATCCAGAACCGGGGTTAAAGTGATCACCATCAGGAAAGATGGTGTAAATATCGCTATGGTGGCTACAAAGGCGCCCGCTATCCCCTGGGTCAGATATCCAACAAAGGTTGATGTGATGACGATCGGTCCGGGCGTGACCTGCCCGAGGGCTATCCCGTCCATGAAGGTCTTGCTGTCCATCCAGACCCTCACGTCAACGATCTCGTGAAGCATCAAAGGGACAGATGCAAAGCCGCCGCCAAAAGCGAACAGATCGATCCTCATCATCAGTTCTGCAAGAGAAAAGAGTTTCCGGTCAACGAGATAGAGCGAAGAAAGTACTAAAAAGAGAATTAAAATAAGAACAGAAAAGTGTTTTGCATTAAACCCGTTTGTTTTTCCATCGCTTGTGGAAAAAGGAATCCCGCCCCCGCTCCTTAGAAACACGATACCGGCAAGAGCGGCACCTATGATTACAATGAAGGGGCTGAACCCGGCCCACAGTAGAGCGGATGCCGCTACGGCGAGAACAATCTCCTTATAATCCTTGAACGTACTTTTACCAAAAGAATAGGTCGCATTTGCGACGATAGCAACTACCACGACCTGCAGGCCGTTAAACAGAGAAATAATACTTGGCAGCGCATGATACCTCTTATAGAGAAATGAGAGAACCAGCATTAAAATAAAGGCAGGCAAACCGAAACCGACAAATGACGATACCGCTCCTGTTATGCCTTTTGTTCTAAGACCTACATAAGCGGCAGTCTGCATAGCGGTCGCGCCTGGAATGGACTGGCAAAGCGCCACGCCTTCTTTAAAGGTCTGCTCATCGAGCCACTTGCTACGGTCAACCGACATCTCCTTAATATATGCAACCATGGCAGGCCCGCCAAAGGCTGTCAGGCCGAGTCTGAGGAAAGGGAAGAAAAGATTGAGAGTGGAAGGCTTACTCACCGCGCAACCACTTTATTTTGTTTTGGGGCAACGAGTACTGCTGTTTCAGTATGACCGATGACTCTTTCTGCCACGCTGCCCATGAGGAGTCTTTCAAGCCCTGTCCTGCCGCGGCTACCAAGGACAATCAAATCTGTGTTTTTCTGCTTGGCAGTTTCAACAATCGCTTCATATGGCTTGCCTGTGGGCGTTAGCCCTTCTATTTTAATTCCTTCTTCCGTTGCTAAAGCTTCGACCTTCGCCACATTAACTTTCGCAGATGCAATTTCAATGTCCGACGAGGCAACTGAAACGGCAACGAGAGAGTTGTCGGATCTCTTCGCAATGCCGATGGCCTCGCGGGCGGCTGTTTCGCTATATTTTGAGCCGTCGGTGGCAATAAGGATTTGCTTGCAGTCGACCTTTGCGTCCGGTGGGACCACGAGTATATTACAAGGGGCATGGCCTATAACTTTGGCGGTAACGCTTCCCATCATAAGCCTTAAGAGCCCTGTTCGGCCATGCCTACCCATGATTATTATATCGGCCTGATCCTTTCCAGCGGCACTGACAATCTCCTGATATGTTTCCTCTCCCCGCAGCGTAATAATCTCGCAGTCAATACCGTCTTCTAATGCTTTTGTCCTGACGGTTTCAAGGTGCCTCATTGCCTCTGCTTCGTCTTGATCGATAACTTGGGGCATATTCATTTCGAATTCAAGATTTGTCTTGACCACTGATATTGCAATGAGCTTGCTTGAGCATCGCCTTGAGAGACTCAGAGCTTCCCGTATCGCTCCTTCGCTGAACCGTGAACGATCGGTTGCGAGAAGAATCTTCTCCAGCCTTTCAAAGGGGCATTTTTGTGTGTTCATATTTTCCTCATAACGTTTTTAAAATACAGTGTTATCGACATGCCTGGACTTTTCACAATAATATCGCCCCGATAATGCCTGCCCCGATAATCACAAAAGAGGGGTCTGTCTTTGTGAAAGCGATCACGGCAAAGCTGATTATGGCGATTCCAAAAGTTATAGGGTCGACAAGCGCTGTGTTGCCAAGCGAAATAGCCACAGCGCCCAACAGCCCTATAACTGCCGGTTTTATTCCCTTGAAACTCGCCTGGACAATTATCGATTCCTTATAGTCGTAATAGTACTTGGCCGCAATCGTTACGATAATAATGCACGGCAGATATGAACTGACTATTGCCAATACGGCACCGATCAGCCCGCTTACTTTGTATCCGATAACGGCATTCATGACAGTCAGTGGACCCGGGGTGAGCTGCCCGATTGCGATAGCATCCAGAAACTCCTGATTCGTCAGCCAATGATTATTCTCCACAAATTCCTTCTGGAGCATGGGAAGCATAACAAAGCCGCCTCCTATGGTAAGGGCGTTGATGATTATCAGTGTCCAGCAGAGTTTCAGTAAAACCATCATGCCCTCCTTCCGTATACGATAAGGCCGACTACTCCGGAAGCCAAAATAAGGGCGATAGGATTTAATTTGAATACCGCGAGAGCGAAAAAGGCTGTCAACGCAAATAGCCCCGTTTTGTAATTCTTGATAGTGGTCTTTGTCATCTTGAAAATGATTGAAAGGAGGAGCCCCACGACAGCCGCTCCAACTCCTTTCATGATTGAAACCAACAGAACATTACCCTTGCTCTTTACGTAAAAAACTGCAAGGAGTATTGCCAATAAAATGCCGGTGAACGATTGACCGACAGTTGTGGCAAGCGCGCCCTTCAGCTTTCTTAATTTGTACCCAATGCAGATTCCTGTATTGACGATGGGCGGCCCCGGCGTCATCTGCCCTATTGCGACACTCTCGACAAACTCTTCATGAGTGAGCCATTTCTTTTTTTCAACGAGTTCCCGTTCGAAAAAGGCGAGCATCGAATATACGCCGCCAAAAGAGAAAGAGCCAATTTTAAGGAACTTCCAGAAAATATCTCTGATGGTTATTTTATCCACTACTTTCACCTCAGGAAATTACCGGCCTGCGTAATGCAGGCCGGACAATCTAATGCTACTTGATGCTTACTTCTCTTGTTGTTTTGTAGAAAACCCAGCTATCCTTGCCGATGGTCCCCACCTCCGGACCATACTGGAACCTGAGTTCGACATTCACATCCAGGCTCTTTGTGTTTTCTGGAAATTTGACGTCATAGGTCTCCATCTTTGTCTGCAGCGGCTGAAATGTATTTTCTTCAAGGAAGCTTAGCTTATTTGCAGGGCCGTATACCATCTGGTCGCCCTCATTGCGGCTATCTCCGGCATGGAGCATGTATATCTTTTCGGATTTAAATACCTCTTTCCCGTCTTTTGTCTTTGCGGTCACATCCAGGACCACTCTCTTCGGGGAAGGTCAGCCGTCAGGTATTCTATGGCCTGCGTTATTCGTTATCTTTACGACAACCTTTGCCGACGGAGGCAATTTAGGAAGTTCAATGGATTTATATCCCTTTTTCACGTCAACCTCTACATCAAGCGCCCTTTTAACCATTGCGGGATCGTTATAGTTTCTGTCTCTGAAGCTGAACATTGAGTGTCCGTCCACTTCCTTCATATGGCATTCCTGACAGGTCTTGTCTCCGCCCGCAGGCAGATAGGCATTGAAGTAGCTTCCATAGAGAGTTGAACACTGGGTTGTTACAGGCCTGTCAATAAGCGGCCCCTGATGGCACTGCCCGCACATGACGGAGGCGGTCATTGTGGCGCTCTTCCTGCGGTTCTTGTATACCTTGTCGGAATGGGTCCCGTCCTTGGCGCCGTAGACGGCATCTTTTTCGGGCTTCCCGTCCCGCCACTGGTTAATAACCGCCATTTTATTGTGGCAGACGAGGCAGTTGATATTGACCTTCGCGAGAGTAGCCCTGTCGTTCTTCATATACGCCTCTGCTATCTGAGCCGCAACCGCGTCTGTTGCATCTTCTATTTGAGGCAGATGGCATTTAAAGCATGTTGTTGACCAGTGAGATACTGTCATGTCTTTAGCCTCTTTCACTCCTGAGTGCTTGAACGATATCCAGTTCTTTATAGCTCCCTGCACCCCGCCTACGGTTCGTCCAGTTCCGATAAGAGAGCGTGAATGAATGGACTTTTCCCATTCCTCAAAGATCTTGGCATGACATTGTTTGCACGAACTTACATCATACATCGCTGCAAGCTCATCGACTGTCTTTGCCTTTCTAACCTCGGGCTCTGTGGCAAGAGCCGTCAGCGGCACGGCCATAAAAATAAGAATCACAAACAGCCTTGACAACTTCATTACTGTTACCTCCTCTTCAAGAATTATGCTCTCGGTTGAACGTCTTGGTTCTCCTGCATTCCTATAGGCATCACTCTCCTTTCTTTCGTTGCGGATCTCAAGAAAAGCCCTACACATCAAATCCTAAGCCAGCCTCGTCTGAGGCAGTTGTCCATGATCACACCCACGAGAAAGGCCACGCCCATGTTCCACATGGCAACAGCGGCAACCAGCAGCATCACATAGAAGTCCGTTTTCTTGTCTCCGATATCCCTTACGACTATGGCCAACTCTGACCCGGCAAAGAACAGGATAACACCCAAGATAGCATTCGGGAATATCTTGAAGATGACGGATACGGAATCGCTGAAAAAGAGGGCAATCAAAATGACAATGCTGCCAAGTATTATCAGGGCTCCGCCGGTCTTTGCTCCAAAGCGCACGTGTCCGGCCATCCCGCCCGCACCGTGGCACATGGGGATCCCGCCAAAAATCGGCGAAACGAGGTTCATGATCCCTTGAGATATTGCGATCTTTTTTTCTGTGACCGGTCTGTTGGGAAAAAGCTCGTTGTTCTCGGCGGTAATCGCAATCACGGCGTTACCCAAGGTTAACGGTATCTGAGGGATTGTGAAAAGCAGTGTGCCGGCAATGATATCGTTCCACGTAATCATCGAGAGGCTGAAAACCGGCATACTGAAGCCGATATGGATCTTGGCCAATTCAGATAATAACTGAGGATTCATAATCACTGCGGAAACGACGCCGATGACGAGGAGCAGAAACATAGCCGGTATCTTGGGGTTTGTGAGAAAAATGTAAGTTACAACCAGGGCAAAACCGGCAAGGACGGGCGCTGTTCTCATTCGGGCAATTCCCTCGACCATGAAGGTGAGCCCCAGCCCCAGCATGATGCCGCGCACAACCGGCTTGGTTGCAAGCTTGGCTATCGGCCTGATGAACCCTGTAATGCCGGCGAGAAGCCAGAAAAGGCCTGTGGTCAAGCCCGAACCGTACAAGGCTGCAGGACTTATCCCTCCGGCGATGGCTGCCGCCCCGATTGCTTTCATGGGCTGGATCGGAACAGGCGTCCTGTAATATATCCCGGATACTATCTTAGAAATGCCGAACATGAAGAGAAGCCCGAGGGGCGGCACTTTCACGATTGTAATATAGGCAACAACAAAAGGTATCAAAGTACCTACATCCCCGAATGCACCCGCCCATTCCATCCGGTTGTAAAGGTTCTTACTTTTTACGGCTGTTTCAGCCTTTAATGCCATTTCATCCTCTTCCATGATGAAAATACCCCCTTTTCAAAAATGTTTGTCATTAGGTCTTAGTTACGCCTTCACTACCAAAACTGCACATCCTGCAAGCCCTATAACTTTTTCGGTCGCGCTCCCCATGAGGAGCTTTGTTAGCCCTGTCTTGCCATAGGTGCCCATAACTATCAAATCAATGCTCCTGCCACCAGCTATCTCAACGATAGCTTCATAGGGCCTGCCTATCGGAGTCAGTGCCTCAACTGAAATGCCTTCCTTTTGAGCTAACTCAACGACTCTGGCTACGTTTGTCTTTGCCTCTTGCAGTTCCTCACCTGGAGGACTCACGGAAATAGCAATAATGGTGCTTCCACATCGTTTGGCAATATTGATAGCCTCTAAAGCTGCTGCTTCGCTGTGCCTTGAGCCATCAGTTGCGATCAGTATGTTTCTGTATTCAATCTTTGCGGCCTTCGGCACGACCAAAACCTTACAGGACGCATGTCCTATAACCTTGGCGGCATCCTCACCCATCAATAGCTTCGCCAGTCCCTTCCTGCCGCGTCTGCCGATTATTATCGTATCAATATGCCGCTCGGCCGCCTCAGATATGATATGACGGTAGGCTTCTACGTCGCGGTGAAAAATAGTCTCACAATTGATCCCCTCCTGCAGAGCCTTTGCTTTTAAAGAATCGAGATATTTCTTCGCTTCGGCTTCTTCCTTATCGGAAACATTAATGCCAATGGTCTCATATTCAGGATTCGACTCAAGCACAGAAATTGCGTAAAGTTTGCTTGAACATTTCTTTGCTAATGCAATCGCCTCTCTTTCTGCTCCTTCGCTATAAATGGAACAGTCTGTTACCAACAAGAGCCTTTCATTCCTCGAAACCGGACACATCTGAGACGAATTCATAAGGACCTCCTTCGATTCGAATTTATCTTTTTCTTCTCATATTGCTTCTTTCGCCGTGGACTCCTAATCCTCCGCCCTCGAATTCGTTCCGGATCACCGCATAGAACTGTTTTTTCTGTTCAGAGGAAAGGAGTTCCTTTTCCTGAAGGATATGGTCAATAACCTTCTTTTCGAGTTCTCTTTGTAGATTTGAAATGTCCATGCTCTTGGCCTCAATTGCCTGCATATCGGGATCTTCCGCAAAAAGCAGATCACTTAATTCAAGCCTTTTTTGACGGAGAGCTTGCCGGACTCCCGCTACCTCCGGCAGAAAGCCTTTTCTTATCTCCTCTACCTGCCGCTTTTGGTCCTCGGTAAGCTCGATCAGGTCAAGATAGCCTCTGATCGGCTTGTGGCGGGTCAGTCGAATCCTGTTCATGACAAAGACAATAATTACCAGTGAAAGCAATAACAGTAGAAGGTCCTTCATCGATGCTCCCCTTGAATAAACGCGACATATACGCCTGAAAGAGACTCAGGGGGGAAATCATCGAAGTTGAGTAGATGGCGATAAGCGGGGTATGCCCTCTTCTTAGCCGCCCCTGCCTCAAAATAAAAGACAAGCGACACTACAGAGAGGACATAAGCAACCGCAGGCCTATAGAGATAGTTCTTGACGTATTCACACCGCAGCCAGGCCACTGCCCGGTGGACAACCATTGAAGTAAAAGCAGGCGCTGGCTTCTCATCAGGCATTGAGTCCAGCAACTCATTTATATTCCGAAGGGATATTTCCTCCTGCCTACAGGGTCGGCACTGGCTAAGATGCTTTTCAATCAGATCGCGCTCCGGCGGCGGCAGCTCATTGTCTATGAATGCAGACAGCCTTTTCCGCACTTCTTTGCAGTCCTTCATACCTGCTTAAACACGGGAAACGGGAAAAACTTGCGGTTGGTGTGAAAAATCAGAGATAAGGGGTCAGTTGTTTCTTGAGGCCCTGGCGGGCGCGGTGAATGAGGGATTCAACTGCTGAAACTGTACAGCCCATCATGCCGCTGATTTCGAGATAGGAGAACCCTTCGTACTTACAGAGCAAAAGAGCGAGACGCTGCTTTTCCGGAAGGTCCTTGATGGCCTTCATGAGGATCGCGCCAAGCTGCCGATCTTCTGTTTCCTTTTCAGGAGAACGGTATCGCGAGGCAAGGGCAACAAAACCTGCCTCGTTCAGTTCAAAGATGTCCACGGTATTGCGATTCAACCTGTTGTCTCTCAGTTCGTTGAGGCAGAGATTCGTAGCGATCTTGAAGAGCCAAGTCTTGAAGGAGGTAAGAGGCTGATAATCCTTTGCCGCTTTGAATACTCTCAGAAAAACTTCCTGAGCAATGTCCTCTGCCGCAGCCCTGTCTCCCGTATACCGATGAGCATAATTAAGCAAGCTGTTCTGGTAACGTTCGACAATCTCTCGGAAAGCGGAAAGGTCACCCCGCGCAACTTCGGACATCACTTCCGATTCGGGCTTGTCTATCAATCTGTGTTTTCACACCTCTTTCGTCGAACGGATAATGCCTATCTTATAACATCTACCGCTTCCAGTAAAGGTATTATTCGGCCCCGAGAAATGATGCTAAGAAATCCTCAATCTTACGAATGTTGATTGCTCCCGGTTTGACTCTTCCACTTAACCAATCCTCCAACTGCTCATGGTCCCTCCCCATCAGCGCACCAAGTCGCCGCAGGGAAAGCCCGTTGACTTTCTTAAAGTGAGCCAGGCGGCCGAGAGGGTCGTCAGGACATTCCCAAGGCACATAGCCGAGGAAAGCGAGGACCGTGGGAATGTGAATCAGCTCCGGTTCGGTCCCGTGTTCCCAGTTCCAGACAGTCGACTCCGTGACGCCGATCTCCGCGGCTACATCGATCTGCAGCAACCCCAAGTCAAGGCGCCGCTTCCTTATGTGCTCTCCGAGAGTACGGGGTTTTAAAGGGTATCCTTTTGGTGGTATAATCGGACGTGGCAACGTCATTCTATATTGGGGATACTTTGCAAAGGTGTCCAAACCCCTGCCCTTGCGGGTATTTAAATGACCCAAAACATCAATGCACATGCGCGCCAGGCCAGATTTATCGTTACAGGAGGAGAGTTTCAGGGCCTTTGCTTGACAGGATAGATATCCATATAGAAGTCCCGGGTGTCCCTTACAAGGAACTTTCAACGGATTATTCAGGCGAGAGATCGGAATCCATAAAAGAAAGGGTCGTCAAAGCTCACAATATACAGCTTGAAAGATTCAAAAAAGATAAAATCTACTGTAACAGCCAGATGAAGACAAGACATATCAAAAAATATTGCGTACTGAAAGACGATGCCCTGAGCCTGCTTGAAACAGCGATGCATAAACTCGGTCTTTCAGCAAGGGCTTATACCAGGATATTGAAACTCTCCCGAACAATTGCAGACCTCGAATCATCGGAGGACATCCAATCCCAACATATTTCAGAGGCGATTCAGTACAGGACTCTGGACAGAGGGCAGTATTACGTATAGACCGGGGCATATTACTATGCACGCTTTTCGGTATTCGTATCTGCAACAAAGCGGTGAGTAAGTTGCGGCGGCGCTCAAATAAGAAGCTGGATGGAGTCGGGATTATCTCAACCTGCGCCCGCACTTCCTGCAGATGCGCATGCCAATATCATTACCCAGGAATTTATTACACGCGGGACATCTCCAATTAAAACTGCTGAACCCGATAAATGCAGCGATAACTATGACCTGCGCTCCGAAGATAGTATTTTTTGAGAACTCTCCCAGTAGTGTCGGACGTTTATAGAGCACGGCAAGAAATAACACAAGAAACAGCGCTACCCCGATAGCGAGGAACTGACGTCGCCGGCGCACTTCGAAATCCTGCATAATCTGCCTGCCATCTTTTTTGGACATGGTTACAATCTTTAGTGAGAAAAATATCCAATATTATACCGCCACCGTTTCATCTTTTCAAAATCATTTCATCATCAGAATCCTGCTCCTATTTCAGTGCGCTTTTGGGTTGTTTGTCCTTCTTCTCTTTTAGATCTTTTGCCTGTTTGATCGCCTTTTGTTTCTGGCCCTTCTCTTTGTCCTTTTTGCCGCCTTTGTCTCCCATTGTATGCCTCCTTTGGCGCTGCCGATCATGCTTTTGTCTTTCAAGAACCCGTGTTCCCCACGATGAATACTATCAGAAGTATGAGCCTAACGCAAGGGCGGGAGGGCGACCGTCCGTCTCAAGCCGACAGCAGAGGGGGCTTTAAGCCGAAACTGGAGTGCGAATTTCCTTTCTTCGGTTGGAGCGTTGAGGGCCTCATGAGACAGCCTGTTCATCAACATCCCCTGAAGCCGTCCTGCTACCGCCGCCGATGATAAATTTTCCGCTTGACTTATTTAATACACTATAATACATTTTGTATTAATTATGAAGGCACAACTCAGTCAAAAACAGGCAGACGCAGTCCGCTATATAAGAAATTGGATTATGCATAAAGGCAAAACCCCATCTGTGCGTGAGCTTATGACAGCGCTTGGATATAAATCTCCCAGATCGGCTGCTTTAATTATCGAGGAATTAATCCAGAAAGGTATTTTAAAAAAGCGTCCGGATGGGGAGTTGCAGTTAATTAAAGACGTTGAAGCAGATTCAGTTCATGCCCGCACGGTCGATATTCCTTTAATTGGCTCTGCGGCCTGCGGTGTGCCTATTTTGGCTCAGGAAAATGTTGAGGGGTATATTCCTGTGTCTGTTTCCCTTGCTAAACCCGGGTTTAAATACTTCCTGCTTAAGGCTAAAGGTGATTCCATGAACAAAGCCGGAATCAATGACGGAGATTTAATACTTGTCCGCCAGCAGTCAGCAGCACAAAATGGAGATATAGTTGTAGCTCTGATTGATAATGAAGCGACTGTGAAAGAATTTCAGCATAATAAAAATTGTGTTGTTTTAATGCCGAAATCAAACAATAAAAATCACAAACCGATTATCCTGACTGAAAATTTTCAGGTTCAAGGAATTGCTGTAACAACAATTCCAAAATTGGAGGTATAACTATGGCAAATTATCACGTTACGAAAAAACAAGATATTGGGAAATGGGCAGCAAAGAGAGAAAAGGCTGAACGTGTAGCTGGCTACTATGATACCCAAGTGGAGGCTGAAAAAGCCGCAAAAGAACTGGCTGCTAACAGCGGGGGAGGCGAAGTTAGAATTCATAGCCCCAAAGGGCCTATTAGAGATAGTGATACCGTGCCCCCTGCAAAAGATCCTTGTCCACCGAAAGATAGTAGACATTAATATATAATATATGAACTTTTGAGGACAACTTTGAGGAACATATGAATAAAACATCTGAAAAAATTCCCGATAAGGGAGAAGAAGCTATAAAGTTCCTTGAGCGTGACTTTAATCAATGCTTTCAACAAAATCTGAAGGAGCATAAATGCAGTTAAATTTGCCAGTCATAGATGACAATGTAGCAAATGTAAGAAGAAAAAATATTCTTTCTTCTCCCAAGTTCGGCGGTTCTTGCGATATTGACTCGAAGCCCTACCTAAAAGAGTTAGGTCTTGAAATCGTTGAGCGAAGACAACCCATACAATTTACATCAAACTTTGCAGAGCATGTTCACCGATGGGCTCCTTACATTCAAGGATTCTCTGCTTCATTTGTGCAGTCAATTCTTGACCAATATAAAAATGAGTACGAAGCACCAACTATCCTTGACCCCTTTTCTGGTTGTGGTACTGTACTGACTCAGAGCAAGCTCGCAGGCTATGTATCTGCTGGAACTGAATTAAACCCACTAATTCATTTTATTGCTGATACTAAAATCAACTCATGGGATGTTGATCCTAAAGCACTGATAACGATGTTTTTAACTATTCCCAAAGATGTAAGATCTCCAGCGCCTGCATTTCTTAAATCTGAAAATCATTTCAATAAAGGGGTATTGAAAAACCTGGAATTTTTGAAAGGCGGAATTGATTCTGTTCCGTCAAAAACAAAAAGTCAATGTAAGATAAAAAATCTGCTCTTGCTTGCGTTTGCATCAATACTAATCGATTGCAGCAACCTTAAAAGAACACCCTGCCTAGGGTATTGGAAAAACAAGAAAGTCAGTGATAATGCACCGTGGGTACTTATGGACCAGAAGGTCAATGATATTTGTAATGACCTGATAGTTCTTCAGAGCAAATATAGAAAAAATATCAGGGTTGAAAGCAATGTTTTCCTTGCTAACGCAATGGCATATAAACACGAGCGTATTTTTGATCTTGTTATTACTTCGCCGCCATATATGAACGGACTTGACTATGTTATGAACTACAAGATTGAAATGGCATGGCTTGGTTTCACAAAGAAATCAAAGGACGCAAAAACAGTTAAAGACAGCCTTGTTGTCTGTGACAATGTATCAAAAGGTCTTATAAAAAAGTTTTCTCAAGCAAATTCAAAATATTCAAACAAATGGCTCGAAAATATAAAAACAAATGTTGCAAAGAATATAGAAAGAAGAGGCAATTACCGGCGGCCTGATATGCCCTATATTGTTCACAAGTATTTTGACGATATGTATAAGGTAATGAAAAATGTCGCTAAATCTCTGAATCGTAACGGACGATTTATACTGGTTGTCGGTGACAGCCTGATTGCTGACGTTTATGTACCTACAGATTTGATATTAGCGAAAATCGGGACCGAGCTTGGTTTGTCGATTGAAAAAATCGAAAAAGCAAGAAACAGACATTCAGGCCAGATAAGAAATTATAGACTGAGAGAGACAATAATTACTTTAAAGAAAATATCAAATGGAAGGGGAAATAGTGGAGGATAAATTCGGATATCATCAAGACCTTAAGAATGGTGATGGTATAATTCGCTCAAGGACAACTGCGCACCTTCGTTCATGGGATATTCCAAGAACTTTACATGCATTGGAAGTTCTCAAGAAAGAATGGGGAAATCTCGAATTTCCTGGCATCTATATTCTGTTTGACTCTTCAGGGAAAAAAGTGTACATAGGAGAAGCTAAAGATATTTATAATAGACTAAAGACGCATTCAACCGCTCCCGAAGATAAGATAAAGGACTGGAACAGAGCTGTAATTATTAATGATGGCAGGGCTGCAATGCAGTCAGATTTTAATGACTCTGTCATAAGAAGATCATTAGAAATATATCTGATTGCTTTATTTAAAGCTAACAGATATTCTGTAGTTGCTCAAGGAGAACCTCAAAAACAAAATCCTCTTCAAAAATCTCTTGTTCACTCATTTAGAGAAGAATTCGATTTTTTATTAATGAAGAAAAATCTTATTACTAAACTTATTGAGAAATCAGGTCAGGAGGAAATTCTAAGAGACGATTTAAAGAAAATACTGCTGCGAGAAGGTCACAAGCTGGATGAATGGGGTGCTTATGAAGCAAAGATAGACGGCGTTAAAGTTTATATCAGACCCGGCAGTAAAAAACAAAAGGGATGGCAGATTACTTTTCGAGACAAATTTAAAGGCACTTTACAAAAGGGTGAAGGTTCTCTGCTTGTGCCGCGAGACGGAATCTTATTGATACCTTTTCGAGAAATCCAGAAAGTCATTACAGATGATTCCAAATACAAGCAAAATACAATAGACATATATATCAATTTCAAGGAAGACATCATTGAGTTAACATACACAGATAAAACAATAGACGTGACTAACTTTCGGTTAATGAAATAGACAATGACAACGAGGATTCACGGCCGTGGATCTTCGCTTTACCGGGACGCGTACGCTTCCCAGCCTTCATGCGAAAGGAGGTCACCATCTTTGTCGGAGAGCCCGAGAAAAACCCGGGCCTCCGGCCGGAGAATTTCATCATCACTCAGACAGCCCGGAAAGACAGAGCGGATAAAAAAGGGCGATAAGGCATGCAACCATCCCGTCATAATGCGGACGCCTCCCGGAATATTACCCCTGAGGGTCGAACCCATTTAAGCGAGGTTTTTGGGTTAGGACAAAGAATTGCCGAAGGGCTGAACAGCCTCTCAAAAAAAACTGAACCGAACGGCTTTGATTTTCAGGCAAAATTTGATAGACTACAATAAAGACTTAATTTTGACCGCAAGGAGGAAAGGATGAAACTGAGCACAGCCGTCAAGCCCATAAGCCATATTAAATCTCACGCATCGGAGATAATCAGCGAAATATCTGAAACAGGTAATCCGGTTGTTGTAACCGTAAACGGAGAGGCACGGGTAATAATTCAGGACATAAAGGAATATGAAAAAGACCGCGAAGGCATGGCTATGCTGAAGATACTGGCAATGGGAAGAAAGGACATGCTTGAAGGCAGGCACAAACCGCTTCATGATGCCTTTGCAGAATTAAAAAAGAAAACATGCTTTGCCGGGAAGCCGTGAAATACGATGTCCGTATTGATGATGTTGCAATAGACGATCTTTACGCAATATATATGCATGTAGCAAATAATGACTCGCCGGGAAAGGCCGAACACCTGCTTGAAAACATTAAAAAAGCCATGGCCTCTCTTGAAACATTGCCTGCGCGCGGCAATTATCCCCCTGAGATGCAGCGGTGGGGAATAACTGATTTCAGAGAGATATTCTTTAAGCCATATCGCATCATATACGAAATCAAAGACAAGTCTGTTTTCATTCATGCCGTCCTTGACGGCAGGCGCAACGGTGAAGACCTTCTGCAGCAACGGCTTTTAAGAGTGTAGCGAAAATTTCTGCTCTTTCCTCCTTGTTGTCTATGGCATCAATGTGCTTCTCAACAGGCGCTTTGCCTGATGGATTCCGCCAGTAGCGGATGTATAATCAATTTTAGAACAGTCTTATCGTGTAAACATGTTACACTATAGATGCTGGTGTTGTGCACAGGACGTGCAGGACGGAGAGCGGCAAAGACTACCGGCAAAAAGGAGGACTCACCATAGTTAATCAAAGACGAGTATTGCACGGACGGGTTGTCGATAAGACCCGCGTAAACAACCAGATACGGCTCATTAAAGCGAAAGAGATTCGGGTTGTCGCCGATGAAGGGCAAATCGGCATAATGGATATTGATTCGGCATTGAAGCTCGCCGGAGAACGGGATTTGGATCTCGTGGAAATCAGCCCCCGGGCTGAGCCTCCGGTATGTAAGATCATGGATTACAAAAAGTTCAAATTCGAGGAAGGCAAGAAAGAGCGGAGGGCCAAAAAAAATCAAACGACCCTAACACTCAAGGAAATCAGGATGCGCCCTTCAATCGATACCCATGATTATGAGTTCAAAAAACGTAATGTGAAGAAGTTCATCGAACACGGGGACAAGGTCAAGGTGACCATCCGTTTTAGAGGACGGGAGTTCAGCCGCCAGGACCTGGGGACGAGTGTTCTGAACAGATTGGCGCTTGAACTGGCGGATATCGCAAAAGTAGAATCCCAGCCCAAGATGGACGGGCGCCAGATGGTAATGATTCTCAGGGCTTCATAACTTCACTGCGCAGAATCCGAGGGGAAGAAATCAAAGATCTCAAATCCGGAGTCTATGTTCGTCCTTTCTCCCGGATTTTATCCGTGGTTTCATTGAGACGGAACATCAGGTTTTCCCATTGATTAAAAACAACCTCTTCTTCTTTCCTAATCAAGAAATTTTCAATCTTCAGAGCAAAGCCAATTAATTGTCTCAGGTCCTTTTAACAACCTTCTTCATAATATCGGGGAACTGGCTTTTAAACTCGGGATATACCCTTCCAAGAAACATCTTCAGCCCCTTTATCTCAAGCTTTAAATCCTCAATGTCTTTTAATGCGCTGTTAATTTCTTCCAATTTTTCTGTCAGCGTTATCAACTCCCTGTCGATAAGATTAATCTTCTCCTTTGCCATTTTATCTTCTCTCATCTTTCCCTCCACTATCAGGTGTCTTGGTAAGTCCGGCCAGAAAGGATCTTGCCCTGGTACGGGGAAACATTTTTTATCTGATAAGCCCTGACCCGCCTGCACAGGAATATCTCCTTTATTCCTGTGCTATTATGCTTCTTTCCCCTGCATTCCTAAAAAGCAACCCCTTTTTATATACATATCATGAAGGTGATTAAATGACAAGGGGAAAACAGCCGATGATATCCTTTCGTAATCGTAATAAAGTTAAGTTTTTTTCAAGAGATAATTAATCGGGAGATAATAAGGATTTAATTCCGGAGACGCTTTTTTGAATTGAAGATTCGGAAAATATTTAAAAAAATCTTAATCCCGCAATAAAAAAATTGTCTTTCACTGTTCTAATCCACTGTACTGTCGCATGTCGATAAGAAACAGGAAGATAGCTCTTTATTGTTATAGACTGTCCTACACTGAGTTTGTTGAATAAATAAAGGCATAGACCGGAGTTACTTATATTAACTGTAACTCCCTTGAGTTTGTCTCCTGAAAAGCCGGCGCTGAAAACATATTCTATCTTGTCAGGATGAGGATAACGCATATGTCTTCTTCTTTCGTTGTTTCTCAATTGCTTCCTTTAATCACTTCCCGAAATTTTTTCTTCATATGAAACTCATGTTGTTACGTTGAAAGCAATTTATGTGCCATTTATCAAATTATATTCTACAGCTCATATATTAATTATAATTACATGATATAAAACAATAATTATACTAATTAGTGCATAAGTAAGGCGACATAGTGTATACTATCATGCATGAAAACAACGGATGGCAGGAAACTAAAGCATGATGTATTGGAGGCTATACGGATACGAGCGGTAAGACAGGTGGAAG
>JBFMDL010000009.1:0-49455 GCA_040753635.1 Nitrospirota bacterium
GTCATTGGTTGTTGCCTGATGTATATAGAGGAAAAGAGTTTGTCGATGGCGTTGAGAAACAGCAGTCAAGGGTGCTGGAAAGGATGGCCGCCTGATGGCTATTTACACACCTATTGACAAAACCCCGACAGAAGACTAATGTTGCTTAATTTTTTTACAGATGAGAATATTCAAATTGGCAAGGAGATAATCGATAATCTCTTTACTCAAGATGATCCTATTTATTTGAGAAATTTTACACAGGTATTTTTTGAACGTCCAGACCCAGCCGACAGAAGTGCTTTAACAAGATATAATCGAAGAGTACTGGCATATAGGGCTATTTTGTTTAGAGCTGGTTTTACTCCGCCAAATAATATTAGACCTCAAACGCGTGGATTATTTAACGAGAGGTTAATTCAAGCACTTCAAAATTATGTAGGAGATGATGAAGCTATATTTCATTCTGCGGCAACAATTTTCTCTAATCAGAATCCTACTTGGGGGCAAATGGCTGATGCTCTTGACGCCTTAGAAAGATTTATCAGAGGAGGGCGAGATACTGGCTATACTGTATTTGAAAACTGGTATGTGAATGACAGACCTGGAGCTTCAGGTGACAGATGGGCAGATGAAGACTTCAAAAAAATAATAGGGATATTTCAGTATCCAAATGGAATAAGAAGAATTGGTAAGGCAGTAAATCAGCATACTTCATCTACGACTACAGATTATGCGAGTGAAATATATAACGACTTGGTTGCTGGAAAGCTTGTAATCGTTGACCAGTCAAGCGGAGATCCAGAATTAAATGAATTCTCGGCACGGAGAATAATGACCAAAATTTTTGAGAACAATAAGCAGGTATTCACCGCTGGCAACACCCCTCCAGACATTATTGTATATGTTGAAGAGGCTCATAATTTGTTACCCCCGGACAAGGAAAAGGATTACAAAGATATTTGGGTCAGAACAGCGAAAGAGGGCGCGAAGTTAAGAATTGGGCTTGTATACGCTACACAGGAAGTAAGTAGCATTCAGAAGAATATTCTCAAAAATACTGCTAACTGGTTCATTTCTCATCTGAATAATACAGATGAAACCAAGGAACTTTGCAAATATTATGACTTTGCGGATTTTGAACCTTCGATTAGAAGGGCACAGGACAAGGGATTCTTGAGAGTTAAAACATTAAGTAACCCTTTTGTAATTCCTGCACAAATTGACAAGTTCGATGTGACAACTTAATCGGTGAACTATGGGATTTGAAAACGAATTTGCAAGCTATGAACCATTACGAAGAATTTTGGATAGTCCTAAGGTCAAGGCTCTTCATGACAGATTAAGAGTAAGAAAAAGAGAAACACAGGAAGACGACAAAGAATTTGAGAGTCATATAATCAAAAAAACGGACATTCCTATAAGTGTTTTTCTCCCTGACTACGTTATTTCTATTGATGGCAGCTATCAAGCGGCAAAGGCAGAAAATGGATACCCCGGAGCAGAGTTTGGGTATGTAACTGTTGCGGCAGTTCTTATCAAGTTGGATTTAGTACGCCAATTTGCAAAACATGAATTTATAGACCCCAAAAAATTTAGGGAAACGGAAAAAGCATCAACCATCGAAAGCGTTATTCCAGGGTGCAATATTATAATCGAAGGAGAACTATCTGCCAAGGCATCTATGCGCAAAGCTCTTTTTGAGGAATTACAGAGCAATGTTATTTTTTCCGAGGGCGAAACTTTGTTGGACACTTATGAAGCTCTCTTAAAAATTAAACTTGATAAAGATAAAACGGAAGGTAACGTTAGAAAGCCCAGAAGTCCCATTGAAGGTATTGATAAAGAAATGACTTATGGCGTCGGCGAATATAAATGTCCGCATACAGGCCAATCACTCTACTCTGTTGATGCAATGAGGCTACATGAACTCTTAAATACTGGCGGCACAAGTGGAGAAATGTACGGCCAGGTAATGAGCATGTTTGAGAAGCTTTGGTTGGTTCACATACTTAGGGCATTTGAGAAAAAAGGATGGCTTCCGATTTTGCAACGCGTTGCCTTTATAATAGATGGGCCATTAGCTTGCTTTAGTACTTGGTCTTGGCTTAATAAACCTATCCTTTCAGAATTAAGCAGAATTAATGAACTTCAAAAGAAAATAAGTGGTAAAGACCTTCTTATTATTGGCATCGAAAAATCAGGAACTTTTTATAATCATTTTGCCGAAATTGACACCACGGTTGACGGTGCTTCTGATAAATTTCCTAATCAAGCTGTCTTTCTTTTGAGCGACGGGTATATAAAAAGAAATATTATCTTTTCCGAAGGCAGTAAACATCAATATGGAGAAGACATATATTTTGGCAGAAAACTATTTTATAAAACGAAAACAGGCTATAAAGTAGTGCCTGTAATTGCCACTTTTAATAAATATCAGCAAGATTTGACATCAGCAAACCCTGACCAATTCCCGCGTTTAGCTGACTTAATGAATCTTTTGGATGAATTAGTATCGAGCCGTTATCCAAATTCCGTTTCGCCATTGGTTTCTGCACATGCAGAGGCAGCAATACCTTTGAACTTGGGCAAACGAATTTTTGAGGACATCGCAAGAGAAATTAGAGAGAAATCAGTACAGGGATGATAAAAACTGTTGACATAGTAAAGGGATTTAAAACACCGGAGTCCAGATGGGCGCGTTTCGGCCCTTACTATGCCATGTTTCCATTAGATTTTGCCTTCGAAGTAGTAAGAAACTACTCAAAAAAAGGCGATTTCATTATCGATCCCTTTGCAGGTAGATGTTCGAGTATTTATGCAGGCGGAGTGCTCGGTAGACAAAGTTTAGGAATTGAGATTAATCCTGTTGGTTGGCTTTATGGTTCAGTAAAATTAAGACCAGCAGATAAGGAATTGGTAATCAAACGCCTTGAGGACATTTATTCAAGACGCAATTATTATAAAAGAGCAAGTAAATTAATGCCCGTATTTTATAGAATGTGTTACTGCGATGAAGTGCTGAAATTTCTTCTTGCTGCCAGGAAACATCTTAATTGGCGAGACGATAATGTTGATGCAACTTTAATGTCTATACTTTTAGTCTATCTGCATGGAAAGATTGGCGAGGGGCTTTCAAATCAAATGCGAATGACCAAGGCGATGGGAATCAATTATTCTGTAAATTGGTGGAAAAAGCATAAGATGACTAATCCACCAAGAATTAATCCTTTAGAATTTGTATTGAGAAAAATTGAATGGAGATATGAAAAAGGCACCCCGAATGTTCAAGAAAGTCATGTGATTTTTGGAGATAGCACTATCGAATTGGAACAAATTGTTCAAGAAGCTAAAAAGGCAGGCATAAAATTTTCGTTGTTATTTACCTCTCCCCCGTATTGTTCCGTTACAGACTATCATGCTGACCAATGGTTAAGACTTTGGCTTTTGGGTGGACTGCAAAGCCCTAAATCTTTGCAAGAACAATACAAAAGTCGCTTTGTTTCTAAAGAAGACTATTACAGTTTATTAGATACAGTATTTGGTAATTGTGCTGATATAATGGCCGACAAGAGTACAATTTATGTGCGGACAGATGCCAGAGAATTTACGCGCAATTCAACATTTGAGATATTAATGAAACACTTTCCAAATCACATAGTTAAAATTGAACCCAGCCCATTCAAGAATAAAACGCAGACAGAAATTTGTGGAAATAAAACAAAAAATCCAGGAGAAGTAGACATAATTCTGACAAAAAGATGATGCCATAGGAACCATTAGGAGAGCTGAGTATTTGGATTTAAGGAGAGAAAAAAATAAAAATGGGACAGGTACATTTATTTTGTCCGGCGAGAAGAAAAAAGGTGTATGCACATTATCGGAAGATGACCGAGACATGAGAAAAAAGGCAAAGAGGGTTTTTGAAAAGAGAGAAAGGAAATATGGCTTTAAAATCATTTGAATCGCAAAATGTGGAGTTCAAACCTGCCTATGATTACAACGCGGCAGGCAGGTCCGACTGGCGGGTGCTGAGGGAGAAAATTTTGTCTGCCAGCAGGTAGGTCAGTAAGATATGGGAAGGACTGAAAAGATTATGATTGTGAAAGGGAAGACATGAAACTTTTCTCAATAGAAGACATCATCGAGCTTCTACAGAAGCTTGATGAAAAGCAGGCGGATGAGCTTGAAGGCCAGCATCTGGATTTTAAGGATTGGAATTTTAAGAGTCTGAAAGATTCTGTTGATGAAGTTATTGAAATGGCTGTCTGCATGTCCAACGGCGGTGGAGGAACGGTTGTCCTTGGGGTAAAGGATAAAGTTATCGGCTTAGATAACGCAATCATTGGAGTCCCTCTGGATGTGGACGTATTCAAGCTCCAGTCCACAGTTTATGATAGTACTGACCCGCACCTGACCCCTAATTTCGAGTCTTTTGAATATCATGGCAAGCGGTTGCTTTTAATGCACGTATTGCCGGTTTTCCCCTATGCGACTACAACCGGCGGTAAGGCCCTAAAAAGAATAGGCAAGGATTGCAAGGCATTGACCGGCAGTATGAGACTGGAATTAGAGATTCTTGCCGGTAAATTTGATTTTTCAGCAGAGTCGATCAAAGGCAAATGGCGAGATTTTATTAGTCCGGCAGCAATGGAGTTTTTGAGGGGGGAACTTAAAAAGCAGCATCTTCCTGAAGATGTTTTAAAATTGAGTGATGAGGAACTGCTTAAGAATTTGGAATGTCTTGAGGGAAGCCACTTAAACAATGCCGGATTGTTGATAGCAGGATCAAAAGAGGCTATCAGGACTCATATCCCTCATTACGAATGGTCTTTCAGACGTATGAAGTCTGACACTGAACTAATCTCAACAGAGGACGGATACAGCAGTATACTTACAGCAATATCCAGACTCGTTGAACTGGTTAATATCGATAATCCTATACAGACAATTAAAGAGGGTCTTTTCCATTACGAATATCCGGTTTTCCCGATAGAGGCATTAAGGGAAGCCGTATTAAATGCGTTTTCTCACAGAGATTTTACCAAGCCGGGGCCGATAATGGTTAAACAGTTCAAAGACAGGCTTGAGATAAGCAATCCGGGCATGTTTATTGGTGGTGTGACCCCGAAAAATATCCTTCACCACGATCCCGTGGCGAGAAATCGAAAGCTGGTCGAAATACTACAAAAAACACGCCTCGTGAACAGGTCAAATATGGGCGTTCCCAGAATATTTAAAAACCTTCTCATGGAAGGCAAGGAGCCACCGGAATATTATGAGGACGGTAAGGCAATAAAAGTGATTTTCCCTGCAAGCGAGCTTACGGCAGGATTCCGCAATATGGTTGCCTATCTTACGGATAAAGGGCATGATCCTAAAGTTGATTACTTGCTTATTATCCATTTCCTTATGAGGCATCGAAGAATGACGCTTCAGGATGCCCAGGAAATTTGTTATCAGAGACCAGAGAGGGTTATGGATGAGACTATGACAGAACTGGAACGTATAGAGGTCGTTAAGTCTATCGGAAAGGGCAGGGGACGGTTTTTTGAATTGACAATGACGGCACATAAGATGCTGGTTGAAGGTATTTCTTATGAAAGGGACAAAACGCTTGATGTAGATGCCATAAAAGTCAGGGTTTTGAGTTTATTGAAGGAACGTCCTTTGACTAACAAAGAAATAAGCCGGATCGGGGATTTAACCAGAAATCAGGTTTTTAAACTAATGGCAGGCCTTAGAGAAGAAGGACAAGTTGAATGTAAAGGACATGGCAAAAGTGCAAAGTGGTATAAAGTTTAAGAGAATGGATTGCGCTCTATTTGCGTTCAGTGCAATTGGAGACGCAAATAAAAATTTAATTGCGCTCTATTTGCGTCTATCGCAATTAATTGCAAATTGGAACATTTAAATGATAGGAAGCCCTCTCCAATATCGAAAGAGGTTTGTTTATATGAGCACATTGGATTGCTATCAACTTGTTAATCTGTACGCGGATTGGCTTAAAGAAAGAGCCTGAAAGAGTTTTGAGAACTATCAACAATCCCACAAAAAATAATGTCTCAGCAATGATTTTTTCATGGGACGATGCCAGGAAGATGAGATCGGAAAATTCGATTGCAATAGCTGTGCTGAACGATCAGGACAAGGAGATTTCGCCTGATACAGTGCATGCCTTGACGGCCTATGAAATAGAACCAGTAGCATGGAGCAAGCGTGATAAATATATTGATAAACTTGCAGCATAAGACAAAGAAGCTTTTGAGAAAAGAAAAAGGAACTATGGCTTTAAAATCAGTTGACCCCGTTAGAAAGCCTTCGGGTGGTCAACCCCGTTAGAAGCATCGCTTCTAACGGGGTAAACGGGGAGGCTCACATATGATGTTAAGGCGTATAGGCAGCGAGCTTTCTAACGGTGTTGAATCTCAAAATGTGGAGTTTAAATCCATTTGTCGGGATGAATATCTTAAGGTAATCTGCGCCTTTGCAAATGCCGACGGCGGAAGGGCGGATTGAAAAAATTATTGCAGAAGCGTGGGAGAATAGATTTAAATGCTCTGTTGATTCTGATAGAATAATAACAAGTCTGAATATACAGGAGGTGCAGTGATGGGCGTTACAACAGCAAAAAAGATAAATCCGGAAGATTATATCCTTTCTGTTCTTTCACCGGAAGAAAGACTGAACGCTGCTTTCAAGGTAGCAAGAGAGGCATTCAAAGGCACAAAACTTACGATGAAGGATGTTGACAATGCAGTTAAAACAGTAAGGAGAAAGGCTTACGGAAAGAAGAAATAAGGTAGTCGTTGACACCGGCGTACTTATATCGGCATTTGCCTTTGGCGGCGCCCCTGAGATGGCTGTTAAAAAGGCTTTTACAGAATCAGATATCTATATATCTCCAGCCCTTTTAAACGAATATAGAACTGTCCCGATTGAGATCAAGGCTGAAGGTAAAATTACCCCTCTACAATTTGAATCATTAATTGCGGGCATTGCTGCTTTCGTTATAAATGCAAAGATAGTATTCCCACGCAAACGGCTTAAACTCTGCCGTGATGAAAAAGATAATATGGCGCTTGAATGCTGCCTTGAAGCAAAAGCGGATTTTTTGATAACAGACGATAAAGACCTTCTTGATTTGACGGATATTCCATTCGCTTTGAAGATATTGTCACCGAAAGAATATCTTAAACATAACTGAAAAGGAACAGTTACTCTTCAAGGTAGTAGAAAAGCAAATGATAAGGGGACTAAAAATTCTCTCCTGATCTCACGCCCGGCATATTAAGACAAAGGTTACATGAGAGGGAGAGAGATGACGGAGGGCAGCCAAGAAGGATTAGAGCAGAGCTATGATAATCGTTAAACCTAAAAATAACGTTTCTTTAAGGCTTGGAAAAAACGATGTTATAATACCTTAGAGAAAGGAGGCTAATACTATGAAGGCAGTCAGGAAGCTCGTTGAGGTAGAAACAAATAAGAGCGTAACAGTTAAATCCCTTCCGTTTAAGCCGGGGAGCAAGGTAGAGGTAATCGTGTTTCCCGCTGGCGAGGAAGAAGATATTTTCAGATTTATGGACAAGGTGGTGAAGAAGAAAAAAATCGCCCCAATGAGTCTAAAGCAGATTGAAAAGATAGTCCATGAAGTTAGAGCCGGGAAGTGAAGAAAAACATAGTATTTGATACCAATGTCCTGATCTCAGGATACCTCTGGAGCGGGAAACCTCGTCAGGCAATACAGCTCGTTAAATCTGGAGACTTCAGCCTGTTATACTGCACTGGCTCTATGGATGAGCTTGTCAGGGTCCTATCAGCCAAATTCGAACTTGCTTCATCGACAATCTATAGAGTCATGCTTGACATTAAGAGCATTGGCAAGAAAATCACCATATCTTCAAAAGAGCGTCCAATTAATGAGGACGCATCGGATAATCTGTTCATAAATCTTGCTATCGATGGGAATGCTAAAACCATTGTGAGCGGTGATTCCCATCTCTTGAATCTCAAAGAATACAAAGGCGTTGAGATAATTTCCGTAGTAGAATTTATGAGGCGGTTTTCATAGTATGTCCCTTGCATTTGACAATCCGATCCTGAAACCCGGCTATTAAGCAAAGATTACAGGACGAGGAGAGAGATGACGGAAGGCAGAAGAGAAGATTATAACTGAAGAGAAAGGAAATATGGCTTTAAGATCGGATGACCCCGTTAGAAAGCCTTCAGGTGGTCAACCCCGTTAGAACCGACAAATGCACGTAAAAAAACCATGAAAGACATTTCACTTCATATACTCGACATAGCTGAAAATTCTGTTGCCGCAGGCGCTACGCTTGTAAAAATAAGAATTATCGAGGATATAGAAAAAGATCTGCTTTCTCTTGAAATAGAGGATAACGGCAAAGGCATCCCCGAAGAACTTATAGGGAAAGTCCTCGACCCGTTTCATACGACGCGCACAACGAGGAAAGTCGGTTTTGGATTATCCTTGCTCGCTCAATCAGCAAGGGAAGCCGGCGGAGATATCTCAATAAAGTCAAAGCAAGGAGAAGGCACTGTCGTATCCGCACGCTTCATACACAGCCATATTGACAGAAAGCCGCTTGGGAATATTGCGGATACATTCCTGGTGCTGATCGCAGGCAACCCTCTTGTTGATTTTATTTTCAATTACATAAAAAATAATAACCGTTACGAGCTTGACACCCGTCAGATAAAATCCGAACTCGAGGGTATCCCCATAAATTCACCTCCTGTCATATCTGCCATAAGAGAAGATCTGCGGGAATGCCTGAATAATAACCCAAGCGTTGCATAAAAGGAAGGCAGATGCACTGTAAAAGTTCTGCGAATCAACAGGATTTAGTTATTATTCACATGAATGCAGACATAACTAAAAGTGCATTTTACAGAGGGGCTGGCTGGCCGCACTTTAGGGTCGCAAGGTGTTGATGGCAGCCCTTTTCCATCACATCTGCCTTCCATATTAAGAATATGTTTTGCAGCTGTTAGGATAATTTAATATGATGATAGTGAGCGCATGTCTTGCCGGGTTCAATACAAGGTATGACAGCACAAACTGCATGGATAACAGAGTAGCCGCACTCGTTTCTGCAGGAAAGGCTATCCCGTTATGTCCGGAACAGCTGGGCGGGCTGTCAACTCCGAGAATCCCCGTCGAACTGTGCAGGCAGCATAAAAACGGCTCTGATGAGCCTGATATTCATGCCGTCGGCGCAGACGGGAAAGACTATACAGACATGCTGTTAAAAGGAGCTGAAGAAACGCTCAGGATTGCATGCGTATTCGGGGTAAAAAGGGCTGTCCTTAAAGACGGAAGCCCATCCTGTGGTGTAACATATATATGGTGCTCGGGCGGGAAAATGCAAGGCAAAGGCATTACCGCGGAGCTTTTGGAAAAAAATGATATTGAGGTGATAACGGTTGATTCCTTATAAAGACGATAATCCGGTAAGGACATTCCCGTTTGTAACAATATCCATAATTGCGACGAACATATTTGTTTTCATACTTCAGATGATGTCCGATGTCAACGGTAAGACCCTTGTCTATGCATTAGGAGCAATACCTCACAATATCATAACATTTGAATCAAACCAGCCCATCCACCCGGCATTAACCATCTTCACTGCAATGTTCATGCATGGGGGACTGTTTCATATAGCCGGCAACATGCTTTACTTATGGATATTCGGGAACAATATAGAAGACAGGCTCGGGCATTCAAGATATATAATGTTTTACCTTTTCTCCGGTATAGTAGCTGCATACGCCCATGCGCTGACCTCGCCGGATTCCACCATCCCTATGATAGGGGCGAGCGGCGCTGTCTCGGGGATTTTAGGGGCTTATATTCTGCTTTTCCCGCATGCGAGAGTTCACACCATCATCTTTCTCGGCTTTTTTGTGCAGATCGTTAGAATTCCAGCCTTGATAGTTATTGGATTTTGGGCTATTATACAGGTTGTGAACGGCATAATTACCCAGGGATTAATGAATCAGGGCGGCGTTGCCTGGTTTGCCCACATCGGGGGTTTTTTCGCCGGTCTTTTAACAATAAAACTGTGGCTGCTGAGGAGGACTAAAAAGTGGTTGTAACCTGTCCAAAATGTAAGATACGTCTGAAAGTCGATGAAGCAAAACTTTTGCCTGAAGGTTCAAGGTTTAAATGCCCTAAATGCAGCACTGTGCTTGTTGTTAAAAAACCACCGGTACAGACGAAAAAGGCGCTTGACGGCAATAAAATACTCATAGCTCATTCAAACCCCGCAATCACCGAAAAGGTCAGCTCCATACTTGCGGCACAAGGCTATAAAATAATAACATCAGGGGATGGTATAGATGCGATGGTAAAGGCATTGAAAGAATATCCTTTTCTTTCAATTGTTGAAGTTGTGCTTCCAAAAATCTACGGCTTTGAAGTATGCAAAAGATTAAAATCAAGACCGGAAACAAAAGAGATGAAATTCATATTGATCACATCAGTCTATGACAAGACAAAATACAGGCGTGAGCCGTCTTCTTTATATGGAGCCGATGAGTACATTGAAGACCATAACCTTTCTGCTGAATTAATTGAAAAAGTCACCAGGCTGCGCGGACCGTCGGAAGAAAAGACAGGGGAATCAATCCAGCCCTCTATTAAGAAACCCGAACCCCGTCAGCAGGAAATCACTGAAAAAACTTCAGCAGATGTTGGGCCTGCAATTAAGGATAAAATCGCCCCCCCTGAGACTAAACCTTCTGATGAACAGATAGAGAGAGCCGGCAGGCTTGCCCGCACTATAATTAACGATATTTATCTCTATAACTCGGCCAAGGTTGAAGAATCCATACGGAATAACAACTTTTATATTGTATTTTCCACTGAATTAAACGAAGGCAAAAAATTATATGACAACAGGATACCACCTGAAACAAGGGCTAAAGGCGATTTTTTTGCTGAAGCGATAGAAAATTTCTTGTCCTCAAAGAAAAAATCAATTCATTAGATTTATCAGATATTCAGAGATTTTCGAAGAAAAATAAAGATATTTACAGATTATTCGAAATTTTTCCGATAAATAAGAACTTGCCTAAAATAGTCTTTTCCTTGTATATTAGCACTCACTCGCATTGAGTGCTAACAACCCCAAAAATTAATTTAAAGAAAGGAGAGCTATGTATGAAATTTAAACCACTAAAAGACAGAGTGTTCGTCAAGTACTCTGAAGAAGGAGAAAAGACGGCGGGCGGCCTCTACATCCCTGATTCTGCAAAAGAAAAACCCCAGAAGGGTGTTGTAGAAGCTGTCGGGTCAGAGGTTAAAGAGGTGAAAGCAGGGAACACTATTCTTTTTGACAAATATTCGGGTTCAAAGGTCAATATCGATAATAACGAATATTTAATCATTAAAGAAGAAGATATCCTCGGCATTGTTGAAGGATAAAATAATCATTTCAAAGTAAATACTAAGGAGGAATAACACATGGCAAAACAGCTTCTTTTTGATCAGGCAGCGAGAAGCTCTATATTAAAGGGAATCGGCATCTTAACTGATGCGGTTAAGGCAACACTGGGGCCAAAAGGCAAAAACGTAATAATCGACAAAAAATACGGCGCGCCGACCATAACAAAAGATGGAGTCACTGTAGCAAAAGAGATCGAGCTTAAAGACCCTTATGAAAATATGGGCGCACAGCTCGTACGGGAGGTGGCAAGCAAGACCTCAGATGTTGCAGGTGACGGCACAACAACAGCAACTGTGCTTTCTTACTCCATTTACAGCGAAGGAGTAAAGCACGTTGTTGCCGGGGCAAATCCCATGGATATCAAGAGAGGCATCGAGAAAGCAGTAGATGCTGTGATAGAGGAACTCAAAAAAATCAGCAAAAATGTGCAGGACAAGAAGGAAATTGCCCAGGTAGGCACAATATCTGCCAACAATGACCCTTCAATAGGTGAACTTATTGCAGAGGCCATGGACAAGGTCGGTAAAGACGGCGTTATTACTGTTGAAGAGGCAAAGAGCATGGCGACTTCTCTTGATGTCGTCGAAGGAATGCAGTTCGACAGGGGATATATATCACCCTATTTTGTGACCGACCCTGAAAGGATGGAGTGCAACCTTGAGGATGCGTTCATACTCATTAATGAAAAGAAAATTTCTGCTATGAAAGATCTCCTTCCGATACTTGAGCAGACCGCAAAAATGGGCAAACCGCTTCTGATTATAGCTGAAGAAGTCGAAGGCGAAGCCCTCGCAACCCTTGTTGTAAACAAGTTAAGAGGCACGATACAAGTATGCGCTGTAAAAGCGCCCGGGTTTGGAGACAGACGCAAGGCCATGCTCGAAGACATCGCCATCCTTACAGGCGGCACAATGATATCAGAGGACCTCGGCATCAAGCTTGAGAGCATAAAAATTTCCGACCTCGGAAGGGCAAAGAAGATTACCATAGACAAAGAGAACACCACTATTGTCGAAGGCGCCGGTGATTCTGCCAAAATACAGGGAAGGGTTAAACAGATCAAGACCCAGATCGATGAAACAACCTCCGATTATGACAGGGAAAAACTACAGGAACGCCTCGCCAAGATCGTTGGCGGTGTTGCTGTCATTAATGTCGGCGCTGCAACCGAAACCGAAATGAAAGAAAAAAAGGCGAGGGTCGAGGATGCACTCCATGCTACAAGGGCGGCTGTAGAAGAGGGAGTTGTCCCGGGCGGCGGCGTAGCGCTCTTAAGGTGCGTCAGCGCTCTTAAGGGCCTGAAGCTTGAAAACCATGACCAGAATGTCGGCATCGAGATCGTAAAAAGAGCGCTTGAAGAGCCGATCCGCCAGATAGTCAACAATACCGGACTTGAAGGCTCTGTTATCGTTGAGAAAGTCAAACACTCAAAAGAGGCAAATTATGGCTTTGATGCTGCAAATGAAGAGTATGTGGACATGCTGAAAGCCGGGATTATTGACCCGACAAAAGTAACCAGATATGCGCTTCAGAATGCTGCGTCTGTATCATCCCTTATGTTGACCACCTCAGTAATGATCACAGACATCCCCGAGGAAAAGCCTGAGGCACCTGCAATGCCTGGTGGCGGAATGGGCGGAATGTACTAAACTTCAGGGAAATCAATCACTTTCAGGAATGCGGGGCTATGCCCCGCATTCCTTTATAACCAGTTTCCTTTACATTTATTATCTTATTTTGGCATCCTAAAGCATATGAAGAAAAATCTGCTCATAATTATCTCCTGCATTGTTTTGACAGCATTTATATATACCTCGCTGGAATTGCTTGTGCCGGCGCAGTCAAACAGCAAAAACATTGAGATAGAAATACCTGTCGGCACAACATTCAGGCAGGCTATGGATATTTTATACAACCAGAAGCTTATCAGGGACAAAAAAGTATTCCTGATGCTGGGACGGCTCACCGGCTCCGACAGAAAAATAAGGGCGGGATATTATTCGATATGGGGCAACATGAGCCCTCTCGATATATTCAGGATAATACGGAAGGGGCAGATAATCGAATACGAAATAAGAATAATAGAAGGTGATTCTCTGCTGGAGATAGCGGATGCTGTTGCCGGAACCGGCATAATGACAAAGGAAGATTTTATTAAGATATCGAAAGATAAAGACTTTCTTGATTCCTACGACATTGAATCAAACAGTATTGAGGGTTATATATTCCCTGACACCTACAAAATCCCGAAAGGTGTCAGGGCTGAAGACGCACTTGGACTGATGATTGACAGAATGCGCGAAAAATTCTCTGATGAACTATACGCAAAATCAGTTGAACTGAACATGACAGAGAATGAAGTCCTGACCCTGGCATCGATTATCGAAAAAGAGGCGGTTTTAGACAGCGAAAGGCCGTTAATCTCCGCTGTGTATCATAACAGGCTTAAGAAGAAAATGCCCCTTCAGGCTGACCCAACAGCCATATACGGGATTAAAAGTTCGAAGGAGAAGATAACAAGATCAGACCTGATGCACAAGAGCCCTTACAATACATATGTTATTAATGGGCTGCCGCCCGGCCCTATAGCTTCTCCGGGACTGAAATCTATAATCGCAGCCCTTTATCCTGCAGATGTTCCGTACCTTTATTTCGTTTCACAGGACAACAGGGCACACCAGTTTTCGACTACTGCTGCAGAGCACCTGGAAGCTGTCCGACTCTACAGGGGAAGGAAACAGGAGATTAAAAATAACGTGGAAGAGAAAATCGGCGGCAATGGCGCATCGTAGGAAGACAAGGAAAATATTTATCGGCAATATGCCGGTCGGCGGCGGCAGCCCTGTCAGCGTTCAATCAATGACAAAAACCGACACAAGGGACGTCAAATCAACAGCAAAGCAGATAAAGGCTCTGGCAAAATATGGCTGTGAGATTATAAGGATCGCGGCGCCGGACATGGAAGCTGCCAAAGCCATAGGAAGGATTAAGAAACAGTCCCCGATTCCGGTTATCGCTGACATACATTTTGACTGGAGGCTGGCGCTTGAAGCTGTCAGACAGGGCGTTGACGGGCTCAGGATAAATCCCGGCAATATCGGGGCAAAATGGAAGGTTGAAGAGGTTGTTTCAGCCTGCAGAAATCATAATATACCGATAAGAATAGGCGTAAATGCAGGCTCTCTATCAAAAAAAATAATCGGAAAATATGGGCATCCGACACCTGAGGCCCTTGTTGAAAGCGCTTCAGAACATATAGAAATACTTGAAAGTTCAAGATTCAGGGATATAAAAGTATCTCTGAAGGCATCGAATGTCCCGACCACGGTCGAAGCTTACAGGCTCTTTTCAAAAAAGTTCAGATATCCGCTTCATATCGGGATATCCGAGGCCGGCCCTTCATTCACAGGCATAATAAAGAGTTCGGTAGGTCTCGGCATATTACTGTCCGATGGAATAGGAGATACGATAAGAGTTTCACTGACAGCCGACCCTGTTGAGGAGGTCAGGGTTGCTTATGAAATTCTAAAATCTCTGGGACTGCGGGAAAAAGGGGCAAATATAATCTCCTGTCCGACTTGCGGAAGATGCGAGATCGATATAATTGGACTCGCCACCAAGGTCGAAACACGCCTGAAGGATATTGACAGGCCGATTACAGTAGCAGTAATGGGATGTGTGGTGAACGGTCCGGGAGAGGCGAGGGAAGCCGACATTGGCATAGCAGGCGGCAGGGGCAGAGGAATTATTTTCAAGAAAGGCAAAATAATAAAAAAATTACCTGAAAAAAAACTGCTGAAAGAATTATTGAATGAAATACACATCTGTCCGGAATAAGAATATCGATATGGCCATTTTTTAAAAAATTCTGGACAGCGCTAAATAAAATAAATATTTGAAAAGGACAAGGTCGGGCAGATGGAAATTATAAGGATACCGCGCATAATGCAGGACACATGCAAAAAATTCCTTTTAAAGGGGAGAACCATAGGATATGTGCCTACTATGGGGGCGCTCCACGAAGGGCACCTAAGTCTGATCAGAAGGGCTAAAACCGAGAACGATATATCTGCTGCCAGCATATTTATTAACCCCTTGCAGTTCGGCCCTGCTGAAGACCTTGAAACATATCCAAGGGATATGGAAAACGACATATTAAAACTGCGCAATGAAGAAATTGATGTCCTGTTTCTTCCCGACAATAATCTTATGTATCCATCAGGGTTCCTGACATATATCAACGTTGAAACAATCTCCGAAAAACTCTGCGGCAGGTTCAGGCCGGGGCATTTCAGCGGCGTGGCAACTGTTGTAGCAAAGCTGTTTAATATCGTAAATCCGACAAGGGCGTATTTTGGGCAGAAAGATTTCCAGCAGGCCGTCATAATCAGTAAGATGACAAAAGACCTCAACATGGATATCGAGACCGTTGTATGTCCTACTATACGGGAAAACGACGGACTGGCTATGAGTTCAAGAAACCTGTATCTGAATAAGGAACAGAGAAAGGCAGCCCCGGTGATTTACAGATGCCTTAATAAAGCTTCAGAAGCTATAAAATCTGGTATAATAAATACTGAAGCCATAAAAGAATCGATGTCAAAGTTGATTTCTGAAGAGGCATTGATAACGCAGATAGATTATGCCTCTGTTTATGACCCTGAAACATTAGATGAAATATACGAAATACAGGGTGAAGTTCTCATAGCAGTTGCAGTCCGTTTCGGCAATATACGATTGATTGACAATATGATTGTCAACCTTAAAGGGAGGTGGCGAAATGTTCCAGAGAGTACACGTTCAAATACTGGACAATTCAGTAAGTGAACTAATTTTGTCCGAGAAAGAATTTCAGAAACCCATAACCAATAAATTCCTGGCTGATGAGCTCAAAAAAGAGCTGATTGCTTCATATCCATCAATGGTATCTGTTGAATATATTGACCTTTTTATGCATGAGGATTCTGAATACTTCAATGATATTATGGAACTTATAAGAGAGGGGGCTATTCAGGCCCCTGTCATATTGATTAATGGGGCGCTCAAAATCCACGGGGGAATCCCGCCTTCGGCAATAAAGAAAGAGGTGGAAGAACTGCTCTTTTCAGGCCCGGTCCATTAACAGGTGAAACTCAAAAAAACAGCGAATCCTCAATGCCGATGTCTTTATAAATATCCTGTCCTTCCAATGTAAGGTCACTTGTTATATGATTCACAATAAAATATGAGAGCCTGTATCTTACGTCCTCGGGTATGTCCAGAAATTTTATACCCATTCCGGGCTCGGGCTCTATCTCTGTGGACAATCTGTTATTGTAAATAACCTTGCTCCTGAGTTCGACCGGATCTTCATAGTCAATATTAAAGACAACGTTCAACTCTGTCCCGACTTCAAAAGGAGCAACTGTCCTCAGGTACATGCCCTCAACAGACATGGCTGAAGCGGTTAATTCCCGCGTCTCATTGCGGTATTCGATGAAAACCCTGAGACTTAATGGAGCCCGTATATTTTTGCGTTTGTTCATGCCTTTATTATCATGTTTCAGACACTCATTAATGACCCTGTAAAATTCAGAAATATTTATCGGCTTGTTCAAAAAACCGCAGCAACCCAATCTTTCAAACTCATCCCTTGTGGACTCGCCGCCTGAAGAGGTGAGGATCAACACAGGCGTATTCCTGAGTTCCGGGTCGCTCCTTATTATGCTCAGGCAAGATGAACCGTCTATTTTGGGCATCATGTAATCCAGCACAATTATTGAAGGTTTTTTCTCCTTGGCCAGCTTTATCGCTTCAACTCCGTCCCTGGCGAGGTATATGTTATATCCCAGACGTTTGACCAGTATGCCAACATACATCAAAAAAGTATGACTGTCATCGGCAAGTAATATGGAATTAGCTTTTTCCATGGAAATCTCCTCCGTAACTCGTTAAATTTAAATCACAAATGATGGAAACTCAGCAAGCCTGTAAAGTTCTTCGTCAAAACCCTGAAATTATGTTTTATAAATTAAGAATAATCTTAAATTTAAGCCATGTCAACAGCAAAAGACCTGATTTAATCTATCTTTTCTGGTATAACTCCTTAACCGTAGGGAAAAGATCAATATCGGTATGTGGAAGGAAAAGCGCGGACATATATTCATCCATGAATTTGTTTGACACAGAAAGCTCGATATAGGTCATTTTTCTGGCTATCTCTTCAGACTCTTTCCGCATCTTCTCTGACAGCAGACTCAGGTACGCGCCTGCTACAGATGTGTTCCCTATAAAAGAAAATTTTTCCTTCGGCAGGTCAGGCAGCATGCCTATCATTATTGCCTTGTCCACATCAAGATAGTTGCCGAATCCGCCGGCGATGTAAATACGCTCCACAATATCGAGCGTCAAACCGACCTCTTTCAAGAGGAGTGAAACTCCCGCATAAATAGCAGCCTTCGCCCTTATAATATTTTCGATATCAACTTCCGTCATAACGACATCTCTCATGCCCCCGTGATAAAGCACAAACTCAGGTCCCTCGTCTTCAATTTTTATCCTGTCGGTTTTAAATTCCTTGATAAACTTTCCTTTTTGATCTATAAGTCCTGACAAAAAAAGTCCTGAAATCGCATCAATCATGCCGGATCCGCAAATCCCCGAAGGGATCGCATTCCCGATAACTCCAAGTTCTGCATCAAAATTCGAAGGATCTATCTTGACCGACTCTATCGCCCCTTCGGTAGCCCTCATGCCGCATCTTATTCCGCTGCCCTCAAAACAGGGGCCGGCAGAACATGCTGCTGTAATCAGCCATTCATTGTTACCAACGACGATCTCCCCGTTTGTGCCGATATCCATGAATAATGCCACTTCAGGTTTCATATGCATCTTAGAAGCCAGAACGCCTGCCACGATATCTCCTCCGACATAGCTTCCAACGCACGGCAGGGTATAGACCGGCGCCTGGGGATTGATCTTGATCTTCGACGTGCCGGCCTTCCATCCCGGGAAGGTATTCAGAGTCGGTATATAAGGGGCCTCTCTGATAGAAGACGGATCAAGACCCCAGAAGAGATGTGACATTGTTGTATTCCCGGAGATTACAGCGGCATCGATTTCCTCCCGCTTTATAGAGTGTTTCTCCATTAAAGGCAAGAGAAGATCGTTTATATCATTTATAACAGCATTGCGGAGGTCATTTAATCCTCCCCCTTCGGTAGCATATACAATCCTCGTGATTACGTCGTCACCAAAACGCATCTGGGAGTTATAGGTTATCCCGACATCCATAAGCCCACCATCGGAATAATTTACGAGATACAGAACAATGGTCGTCGTCCCTATATCAACTGCGATACCGTATCTGTTCCTTTCTTCGACAGACGAGAGGAAAATCGCTTCAAAATTTTCAGTATATGCAAGGCTTACTTCCCAGCCCGTACTTCTAAGCGCATTTGCCATGCTTTTGACAAATCCGTGGGAAAATCTCATATTGTGAATGCCTTTATCACTGAGTGCCTTCTTAAGCCGTTCCAGATCGCTTATGTTATCCTGTATGGTAGGCGGTTCGAGGTTAAGATTTACCCGCTTTACAGGGGGGGACAGTCCCTTATCAACAGAGCGTATGAATTCAAGCAGATCCTTAGCTTTTGATACTGCAATTTTATCGCCTATTACAAGTTTAGATTCTTCAGGGATCTCGACAACTAAATCTCCCTCTGGAAAGGTCTGGCACGCGAGGGTGAGTTTCTCATCAATATCTTTCTTTCTGAGTTTTCCTACTGATTCAATCCGGCTTTTCCCTTCAAGTATCTTCACACGGCATTTTCCGCATACACCCTTCCCCCCGCATGAAGCCACAAGATATATGCCGTTGTTCTTTAAAGCCTGGTAAATGCTTTCGGCAGGCTCTGCCTTGACTGCCTGTCCGTTAGTAAGTCTGATTTCCATGGTTCTACATTTTATTGGTTATCCTGAACAAAATCAAGGAATCGAATACAAAAGCCATCGGCAGCAAAGTAAAACTCCTTATATCATCTTTTTGAAATCCTTTTTCTCTGTTAACAGCCTCGTAGCTTCTTCAGCATTTAGAGGTATGCTTAACAAAAATCCCTGAATTTCGTTACAACCTGATGTCCTCAGAAATTCCAGTTGTTCTTCTGTCTCCACTCCTTCTGCAATAACTTTAAGATTCAGGACCCTTGACAGGTCTATAATCAATTTTGCGATAGCGGAGTCAACAGCGCTTATCGATATTGAACGCACAAAAGAACTGACGATCTTCAATTTATTTATCGGGAAATCCCTGAGATAGCTCAGTGAAGAATACCCTGTCCCGAAATCATCAATCGAGATATTTACACCCATATCCTTCAATTTCATCAGCTTGCCCACCGTATCTCCTACATTCTGGAAAACAGCGCTTTCTGTCAATTCCAGTTCAAGACTGTCTGGTTGAAGCCCGGTTTTTTTCAGAACCTTTATGATTTTTTCGATGATATTCCCCTGTCTGAACTGTTTTGCAGACATATTCACAGCCATCCGTTCGGGCGCAATCCCTGCTTTCTGCCATGCCTTCTGCTGTCTGCATGCCTCGAGCAGAGACCAATCGCCGATCGGGACAATCAGTCCGTTATCCTCTGCATCATGAATAAAATCTGATGGGGGTACAAGACTAAAGCCAGGGCGCTTCCAGCGGATAAGCGCCTCCATCCCGATTATCCTCTTGGCCTTAACATCAACCTGCGGCTGGTAATACAGGACAAACTCCTTTCTTTTCAAGGCAAGTCGAAGGCTGCTTTCCTTCGCCAGCCTTTCAAATGCCTTGTCGTTCATGGCTTTTGAAAAAAACAGATACTTGTTTTTCCCCTCCTCTTTTGCGTTATTCATGGCTGTATAAGCATTCTTAAGCAGGGTACCGGAATCAAGCCCGTCAGAAGCATAAAGGCTTATGCCTATGCTGATATTCATGAATATCTCCTGCTCGCCGATAACAAAAGGAGAGTCAAAGGCTGATATTATTTTCTCCGCGACTACCATCGCATCTTCGGGCCGGGCAATCTCCGGAAGCAGGATGATGAACTCATTTCTTCCCGGTCTTGCAACTGTGTCACTCTTACGGAGGGACCTCTTTAAACGCCCGGCAAATGCCTTCAGCAGACTGTTGCCGCTTGTATGCCCGAAGGTATCATTGATAAGTTTTAAATCATGCAGAAACAGAAACATTACGGCTACCACACTGCCCTTGCGGCCTGCCTGTAATAACGCCTGACTTAAACGGTCATATAGCAGCGCGCGATTAGGCAGCCCTGTTAATGAATCATTATCTGCTTTCAATGCCTTCAGTTCGGCCAGCTTTTGTCGGAGTTCTGACAGCTCTTTTATGAGCGAATCTTTTGTCCTGTTTTCATCTCTCATAGGAATACATTATATCAAATCTTTATTTGTTTATTTTTTAAACGGGAATATAGCATGTCAAAACATCAAGCAGAATACCGCCTGGCACGGCAATAGAATTCAAAAATATTAACAGATTATGCAACAGGACTTCCGGCCGGAGATTTCCCTGATAGCCGGAAAGAACCCTTCATAAGCAGAAATGATTAAAATGGTGGAGCCTATCGGGATCGAACCGACGACCTGTTGATTCGACCGCTCTCCTTTATGAATCGTTGGCTCAACGAGTCATAGGCCAACCAATCTACAGAATCCCTCGAGACTTTAACTCTCGTCTGCCTTCAATTGATTTAAAATATCTTTCACGAGCTACAGCCTCAGAGCGGGTTTTATATTCTTCTTTATGGATAAGCTTCCAGGGTCTCTTGCTTCTGGTTGAAAGGCTTTTACCACTGTTATGCTCAAAAAGTCTTTTATCTATATCAGCCGTATGGCCTACGTAAGAAGAAACCCCCTTTTCGCTTTTCAAAATATAAACAAAATAAGACTTCATTAAAATTAAAATGGTGGAGCCGAAGGGGATCGAACCCTCGACCTGTCGATTCGACCGCTCTCCTTTATGAATCGTTGGCTCAACGAGTCATAGGCCAACCAATCTACAGAATCCCTCGAGACTTTAACTCTCGTCTGCCTTCAATTGATTTAAAATATCTTTCACGAGCTACAGCCTCAGAGCGGGTTTTATATTCTTCTTTATGGATAAGCTTCCAGGGTCTCTTGCTTCTGGTTGAAAGGCTTTTACCACTGTTATGCTCAAAAAGTCTTTTATCTATATCAGCCGTATGGCCTACGTAAGAAGAAACCCCCTTTTCGCTTTTCAAAATATAAACAAAATAAGACTTCATTAAAATTAAAATGGTGGAGCCGAAGGGGATCGAACCCTCGACCTCTTGAATGCCATTCAAGCGCTCTCCCAACTGAGCTACGGCCCCATAAACAAGTTTTTGAGAATAGCATCTGCAAAAAAATATTGTCAACTTCTATCATACTTCAAAAGCATCCTGAATATGTTCGATACTTCTCCTGCCATTTTCGATACAAACGCTGAGAACATCAAATCTTGCAGGAGGTTCCTTCTTCAATTTTTTCATATAACACAAAGCGACTTTTCTGATTTTATCCTTTTTCCTCCGGTTTACAGCTTCGGATGGATGGCCGAACAAATCATCGGTCCGGGTTTTTACCTCTATAAAAACAATCACGTCTCTGTCTTTTGCAATAATATCAATTTCTCCTAAAGGTGTTCTGTAATTTTTTTCGATAATAAGGTATCCCTTTTTTCTGAAGAATTCAACGGCGATTTTTTCACCCTCTTTGCCGACTGTATTCATTCCGCTATGGGCGCATGCCTTCCAATCTCAGAAGCAGTTTCGGGATTCCTTCTATGTCTTTAATGTCTTTCTGGCACAGGATCTTTATAATATCCCTGAATGCTGAGAACTCTTCACAGTGCCCTTTCAGATTCCTGTATAACACCTTATAGAGGCTCTCCCCTTTCGTATCCCAGTCCATCAAAATAATCACTTTGGAGAACTTCTCGGCGATGTCTTCACAAAATTCATACAGGCTCTTTCCGCTGTGAAGTATTATTATATCTCCCGAAAGCCCTAATCTCCTGAGCGCAATCGCATCCTTTTTCCCCTCAACAATCACCGGGAACCTCTTGTTTGCCTCAAAGAGCGCTTCAAAAACACTCCTGAGCCTTTCCGCCCTTGCCATGTCGTTGACAGAAGACATATTTTTGTGTGTATTCAGCATAAAATCAACTTTATTTATATTATACATATTAATCCTTAAGCAATATTATTTGTTTGAAAAATCACATAAAAATATACAGTCTCTTATGCAGTTCTGACATGTATAACATAATACAACATATTAATTTATAAGTAATTTGATTTATTGACATTATGCATAATTTCATATATTTTATATCGTATGGCAGCCAAGCTTGGACAGCTATTAATAGCCTCTAGTATCATCTCTGAAGAACAATTAAAACAGGCCCTGAATATTCAGAGGAAAGAAGGAGGCAGACTCGGCACAAACCTCGTAAAACTTGGATTCATCACTGAAGAAAAACTCGTCTCATTCCTTAGCAAACAGTACGGGGTGCCGGCCGTTAATCTCACAGAATATAAAATAGACACTGCTGTCCTGAAATTAATACCAGCTGAAATGGCAAAAAAATATCTTATTATGCCTGTTGCAAGGGTCGGGGCAACAATTACAGTTGCAATGGCTGACCCTTCAAATGTCTTCGCTATCGATGATGTGAAATTCATGACCGGCTACAATGTTGAAGTTGTCGTATCAAGCGAATCGGCAATAATAAGCGCGATAACAAATTATTATCTCGGAAAGGGAGAAAGTCTGCTTGCGCCTTCGGCAACGGGAAGCGTTTCAGCCTCGATTCAGGCAAAAGATTATACGCTGGGGGATGAAGATCTTGCGGGCGATCATCTATTTGACAGCAGCGCCTTTGACGAGGGGCCGAGCGTAAATGTAGATGATTTCGACAAGATAGTCGGAAGCGCTCTGGATAACGTTGACGTGCTTGAGGAGAAAGAAGATACGGAAGTTATCAGGGAAGTCGAAGCTCCGATAGTTAAACTCGTAAACGGCATTTTCGTAAATGCCATTAAATCGGGCGCAAGCGATATTCATATCGAACCATATGAACATTCTCTGAGGGTTCGCTACAGGGTAGACGGTGTCATGTACACTGTAATGAACCTTCCTACTAAAATAAGGGCTGCCCTGACTTCAAGGGTAAAGATCATGTCAAAGCTCGACATAGCTGAAAGAAGGCTTCCACAGGACGGCAGAATCAAGCTGAAACTGGGCAAGAAGCGCGAGATTGATTTTCGTGTTTCAACACTGCCCTGCCTTTTTGGAGAGAAAACAGTTTTAAGGCTTCTCGATAAGTCAAACCTGCAGGTCGACCTCACAAAATTGGGTTTTGAGGAGGCAGCGTTACAGGATTTCATGGAGGCGCTGAATAAACCCTATGGCATGTTGCTGGTTACAGGCCCGACCGGAAGCGGGAAAACTACAACTCTTTATTCCGCCCTGAATTATCTTAACAAACCCGATACCAACATCATGACTGCAGAGGACCCTGTAGAATACAACTTCATGGGCATTAACCAGGTACAGGTCAGGGAAGAAATAGGCCTTACCTTTGCCTCTGCATTAAGGTCATTCCTAAGACAGGACCCTGATATTATAATGGTTGGAGAAATACGCGACTTTGAGACTGCCGAGATAGGCGTAAAGGCCGCTCTTACAGGGCATCTTGTTCTGAGCACCTTACATACAAACGACGCTCCAAGCACTGTCAGCAGATTGCTTAACATGGGGATAGAGCCTTTCCTTGTTTCTTCGTCTGTAATACTTATACTCGCTCAAAGGCTCGCCAGAAAAATATGCACACAGTGCAAAGAAGAAGAGAAAGTGCCTGTCTCCGCCCTTATCAAGATAGGCTTTTCCGAAGAAGAGTCAAAGACTGTCAAATGCTATAAAGGCAAGGGATGTCCTGCATGCAATGGATCGGGATATAAAGGGAGAATAGCGCTTTACGAGGTAATGCTTGTTAAGGATGAGTTAAAGGAACTGATACTGGAGGGCGCATCTTCTGCAGAGATTAAAAAAGCAGCAGTCCGCCTCGGCATGAAAACATTAAGGATGAGCGGGCTTACAAAAGTTGCTGACGGGATAACCTCAATAGAAGAAGTAATGCGCGTAACTTTTGGCGATTAAAGGAGAAACTGATGGCGAGCATTTATGACCTTTTAAAAACAATGATAGAAAAAGGGGCTTCTGACCTGCATATTACCACGGGCAGCCCCCCGAGGCTGAGAGTCGACGGGAAGCTTGTGCCTTTAGACCATCCGGTGCTTGCCCCTACCGATACCAAATCAATATGCTATAGCATCTTAACAGATGCACAAAAACATAAATTCGAAGAGAATAATGAACTCGATCTGTCTTTCGGGGTAAAAGGGCTCAGCAGGTTCAGAGGGAATGTTTTTATGCAGAGGGGAGCTGTTGCAGGAGCATTCAGAACCATACCTTTCGAGATTAAAACATTTCAGGATCTCGGACTCCCGGAGATAGTCAATGAACTGGTCAAGAAACCAAGGGGACTTATACTTGTAACAGGACCTACCGGAAGCGGCAAATCCACAACTCTTGCAGCGATGGTTGACAGGATAAATTCGGAAAGATATGACCACATAATAACAATCGAAGATCCCATAGAATATCTTCACGGGCATAAGAAATGCCTGATTAATCAAAGAGAAGTCAATGCCGATACAACCTCATTTAAAGCTGCCCTCAGATATGTCCTGAGACAGGACCCGGATGTAGTGCTTATCGGGGAAATGAGAGACCTTGAGACAATAGAGGCTGCACTTACTGTCTCGGAAACAGGCCATTTAACGCTGGCAACACTTCATACAAATTCAGCTGTCCAGACGATCAACCGTATAATCGACGTCTTCCCCCCGCATCAACAGGAACAGATAAGGGTCCAACTCTCTTTTGTCCTTGAGGGGATTCTCGCACAACAATTAATCCCCAAGAAAACCGGCAAAGGGAGGGTGCTTGCGGTGGAACTGCTTGTCCCCAACCCGGCGATAAGAAACTTGATAAGAGAAGATAAAATTCATCAATTATATTCAATGATGCAGACAGGTCAGGCAAAATACGGGATGCAGACGATGAATCAGTCTTTAGCAGAGCTTTATTCCAAAGGGCATCTTTCATACGAAGATGCGGTTGGCAGGTCTCTTGTGCCTGAAGAATTAATCACAATGCTCCAGAGGATGACAACGACACCCTCTGGTCGCGGGAGGTGATAAATAATGGCAACAATTTTTGAATGGTCGGGGAAAACTACAAAAGGACTGATCGAATCAGGCGAAATAACTGCCAACACCAAAGAGGAGGTCATATCTCTATTAAGGAGAAAGAACATTACCCCCACTCTCATCAGGCCAAAAGAGAAAAAGGCCCCTTTTGGGGGTTTGAGCCTTGGCGGAAAGGTTAAAGACAAGGATATCGTTGTTTTCACCAGACAGTTTGCCACAATGATCGATGCCGGGCTCCCGCTTGTGCAGGCGCTTGAAATACTCTCGACCCAGGTCGAAAACAAAACACTCGCCAGGAGTTTGGCGGCAATCAAAAACGATGTTGAGGCAGGCTCAACTTATGCAGATTCACTCAAAAAACATCCAAAGGTTTTTTCTGAGCTTTATTCAAACATGGTTGCCGCGGGTGAATCCGGCGGTATTCTGGATACAATTCTGAACAGGCTGGCGGTATATATAGAAAAAGCAATGAAGCTCAAGAAAAAAGTTAAAGGGGCCATGATATATCCTATCGTGGTAACCACTGTCGCAGTTGGTGTTATTGCTGTCATCATGATTTTTGTGGTGCCTACATTTGCCAAGATGTTCACTCAGATGGGCGGGAGTTTGCCTGCGCCTACAAAACTTATTATGGCTATTAGTGGTTTTCTCGCCGGCATCGGCGGATTAATACTGCTGATTTTAATTATAGGTTCAATTGTAGCCTTTGTTCAGATCAGAAAAACAGAAAAAGGCAAAGCTGCAACTGACAGGATATTTTTGAGGCTGCCTATTTTCGGGATCCTTCTCAGGAAGGTAGCTGTTGCAAAATTCACAAGAACGCTCGGCACATTAATCAGCAGCGGGGTCCCGATACTCGACGGATTGGAAATAACCGCAAAGACAGCAGGCAATAAAATTATTGAATATGCCGTTATGGACGTTAGACAGGCGGTTTCTGAAGGCAAGACACTGGCCGAACCCCTGATAAAATCCAAGGTTTTTCCTCCGATGGTCACGCATATGATAGCGGTTGGCGAATCCACAGGCGCTCTCGATGCCATGCTCAGTAAAATTGCAGACTTCTACGATGATGAAGTCGACAATGCCGTTTCTAACCTTACCGCTATGATGGAACCCATGCTTATGGTTTTTCTGGGAGGTGCGGTCGGCTTTATAGTAGTTGCAATGTATCTGCCGATATTTAAACTTATTACACTCATTAAATAAGAAGAATGGCAGAAAATGCCCTGACTCCCAGACTGAAGGCCCTCATCGGATTCAGGGCATTATTTGTCACCCTGCTTCTCGGCTCATCATTCTTATTCAGGATTGAACACTTCAACATACCATCTCCTAACACAATATCTTATTTCATTATCTTCCTATATATACTTACCATCATTTATTCTCTTCTCATAAACAGGATAAAGAATCTGTTTCTGTTCGCATATATCCAGTTAATACTCGACGTGTTTTCCGAAATTTTTCTGGTCTACTTTACAGGAGGGATCGGAAGCTGGTTCTCTTTCACGTTAATACTAACGGTCCTGTCTTCAAGCATTGTCCTTAATAAAAAGGCCGGCTATATTATAGCCAGTCTAAGCAGTATCCTTTACGGAGTTTTGCTTGATCTGCAGTTTTACCATATATTGCCAATTATATATGAAGGAGTTATTCCTGAAAAGCAATTCCTCTATAATATTTTTATACATACAGTATCATTCTATGGTACCGCATTTCTCAGCGGATATCTCTCTCACAGGCTGGAAAAAACCGTTGAAAAGCTTGAGGAAAAGGACACACACCTTAAAGACCTCGAATTTTTCAATATCAAAGTGATCGAAAGTCTTCCGAGCGGATTATTCACAACCGATATTTCCGGGAATGTATTGATCTTCAATAAGGCCGCCGAGAAGATTACAGGGCTGAAAAAGAGTCAGGTTTTCGGCGGCAGTATTGAGAAAGCCCTGCCATTCTTGAAATTTCCCTTTGATAGCGGACGGCGTGAAGAGATGCTCAAGACAGGCGAAAATGAAGATAAAATAATCGGCATAAATATTTCTGTCCTTAAAGATATCTCCGGAAAAGAAACAGGCTATATCGGGGTTTTCCAGGATTTAACACAGCTGAAACAACTTGAGACCAGGATGAAGCAGAAGGAAAAATGGGCAACAATAGGTGAACTGTCGGCAAACATCGCTCATGAGATCAGAAACCCTCTCGCCTCGTTGAAAGGTTCCATCGAGATGCTTAAAGAAAACAAGATACCGTCAAAACATAAAGTGAAGCTTATGGATATAGCCTTGAAAGAAATGGACAGGCTGAACAACATTATAACAGATTTCCTTACCTATTCCAGACCAAAACCTCTTGAGCTTAAGAAATTTGATATTCATTCACTGCTGCATGAAACAATTGATCTCCTGAATACCAAACAGGACGGGGGGAACATAATGATAAAGAAAGGATTTAACAGTTCGCTTGTTGTCGAGGCCGATCCCCAAAAAATGAGACAGGTATTCTGGAATCTCGCTATAAACTCGATAGAAGCAATGCATGACGGGGGAGAACTTTTTATAAGCACACAAAACAATAATAATTTTATAAGAATTATCTTTTCAGATACAGGTAGCGGGATAGACCCGTCCAATATTGACAGGATCTTTTATCCTTTCTTCACAACAAAAGAGGAAGGCACAGGTTTGGGTCTCTCGATAGCGTACAGGATAATAGAAGAGCATAACGGCAGCCTTATCGTACAGAGCATCCCTGGAACTAAAACTACATTTGAGATTATACTACCTAAAGAATATGGAAAATTTTAAAGGCAAAATACTAATAATTGAAGATGAAAAGAGCATGAGGGAAGTGCTCAAGATACTCCTTGAAGAGGAAACATATGAAGTTACCGAGGCCTCTGATGGAGAGGAAGGGATATCTCTTATTAATAAAGACATTTTCGACCTTGTTATAACCGATATAAAAATGCCGAAGGCTGACGGTTTTGAAGTTTTAAAAAAGGTCAAGGGGGTGTCACCCGATACCATCGTGCTGATGATCACAGCTTTCGGAACAACCGAATCAGCCATCGAAGCCATGAAACAGGGGGCCTATGACTACATACACAAACCCTTTAAGATTGACGAGATAAGACTCGTTGTCAATAAGGCATTCGAGAAGAAGAAATTAAGTGAAGAACTCCTGTTACTAAGGGAAAAAGTCCAGTCTTCCTTCAGGCTGGAAAATATCATCGGAAAAAGCTCAAAGATGCAGGAACTCTTCAACCTGATATCCCGGGTCGCACAGAGCAATTCAGCAGTCCTGATCACAGGAGAAAGCGGCTCCGGCAAAGAGCTTGTAGCAACAGCGCTTCACAACCTCAGCCCGAGAAAAAACAGGAATTTTGTGACGATAAACTGTGCGACTTTTCCTGAAGGGCTGCTTGAATCTGAATTGTTCGGCCATATGAAAGGCTCTTTTACAGGCGCCATATATAACAAGGAAGGGCTCTTCGAGATTGCTAATGGCGGATGCATCTTTCTGGATGAGATCGGAGAAATGCCTTTGCCGCTCCAGGCAAAGCTGCTTCGCGTGCTTGAAAACGGCATTTTCAGGAGGGTCGGAGGCGTCAATGACATCAAGGTTGATGTAAGGGTAATATCCGCAACAAACAAAAACATTCCAGAGGCCATCTCTTTCGGCAGATTCAGGGAAGACCTTTTTTACAGACTGAACGTCGTCCCTATTAACATACCTCCCCTGAGAGAAAGGAAGGACGACATACCTCTATTGCTGGATCACTTTCTTCACAAATATTCAAAAAACTCAAAAAAGATTTCCCCTGATGCGCTTCGCTGCCTGATGAACTATAACTGGAAGGGGAATGTCAGGGAACTCGAAAATATCGTTGAGAGGACAGTTCTGCTCTCTGACAGGGAGATCATAACGCCTGATGATCTCCCCGATGAGATTATGAGACATGCAGATGAATGCAGCGGCCTGCCCGAGATCGGCGATGAGGGGATCGACCTTGAGAAAATCATGGAAGGGATAGAAAAAGACTATCTTATTAAGGCGCTCGGGAAGACCAGAGGCGCAAAGACCGAAGCGGCAAAACTCCTCAACCTCTCTTTCCGTTCCTTCAGACACAGACTTTACAAGTACGGAATAAAATAATGGCCCTTAAACTTGGAGAGGCGATGGTCAAGGACGGCCTTATCACAAAAGAACAGCTAAGGCTCGGGCTTGAAAGACAGGTCATTTTCGGAGGCAGGCTCGGAACAAACCTCGTTGAAATCGGCATAATCAAAGAGTCAGAACTCTCATCCTTTTTAAGCAAGTTTTTTAATGTGCCTGCCGTAAACCCTGAACTGCTCGTTTCCATCAATAACGAAACCATCTCATGCATCAGCAAGGAAGTAGCCGAAAAATACAAGGCTGTCCCCTTCAGGAAAGAGCGCAGCAGGCTTCATGTCGCCCTGCTGGATCCCCTGTCTGTCTCCAGCATTGATGAACTGCGGTTTATTACAGGATATGACACTATTCCCTATGTCATAACCGAACTCAGATTGCTTTTTGCCCTGGAAAAATATTACGGGACGGAGAGGGACCTCCGTTACATCGCCATATTCGGCAAGGAAGAGGAAGGGAAAACTTCAAGCGACAGAAATAAGGAACATTTAGCTAAAGTAAAAGAGGAATTTGCAAGTGTCAGGGATAAGGAGGAAATAATAGGCATCCTCTTAAATGAGGCCAGAAGAATAACATCAAGGGTTGCTATTTTTCTGCTTAGAGAAAACAGACTGACCGGTTGGAAATCTAAAGGCTTAGACATTGAAAACGTCGATTTCCCGATAAACACGACCTCAATATTTTCTGATGTTATTAACAGAAAGAGTTACTACAGAGGCCCTTTATTGGAAATACCCGGAAATAAATCCTTGATATCAGTGCTGTCCGGCGCCCCCCAGGACTGCGTCATGATCCCCCTCCAGATAAGAGACAAGATCATCGCCTTACTCTATGCAGACAATGGAAATGCATCTGTTATGGATGCAAGCCTGAACTACATAAACACGCTCGTGACCATGGCCTCGCTCAGCTTCGAGATAGTCATACTCAGAAATAAGATACTGGCTTTATAGATATCCAGCCTTATTCATACACTTTCAATCGTTTTAAAATATTTCATAAATTAGTCTTAATCTGTAATTACTAATGTTCTCAAAATTGGATAGACATTTTGTCAGAAAATCTCCCCTTGCCCCTCTCGTAGAGTCGAGTCTCCGACTTTGCCAAAGAGGGGTATATTCCTCCCTTTGGCAAAGGGAGGTTGGGAGGGATTTTATTGAAATTATGTGCGTTCTATTATGAGAACCTTAATATCTGAAAAAAAGAAAAAACCGCATATAGACAGAAGAACTGCAAACTGCTATAGTTTTATTCAGCCAGATTTTGAGATGCGCTGGATGGACATGCAAATCAATTACAACTCCTTTATTTTTCATCTCGAACCAAAAGAGATTATAGTCCTTCCATCTTACAAAGGCTCAACATTGCGAGGCGGATTCGGAAATGCATTCAAACGTGTTGTCTGCGCACTGAAAAAGACTGATTGCGCCGAATGCATTCTGAGAGAAAAATGTGTGTATTCCTATGTCTTTGAAACACCCCCTCCTTCAGACACAAAAATAATGAAAAAATATACCAATGCGCCCCACCCTTTCATTATAGAGCCTCCTCCTGAAAGGAAAAGAGGGTATAAGTCCGGTGACGAAATTATATTTGGCCTTACCTTAATCGGACGGGCAGTCGATTATCTCCCTTATTTTATTTACACCTTTGATGAACTCGGCAAGATCGGACTGGGGAAAGGAAAGGGACGGTATGAACTGAAAGAAGTCAGAAGCAATGAAGGTGACAGGATATACTCGGCGGAAACAAAAACCCTTAAGCCATTCGAGAAATCGACCTTGACCTTTGATTCCTCAATTTTGCATGTCGGACCCGAAGATTTGAATTTTGAATCTGGAATTTTGAATCTCGGTTTTGTCACCCCGACGCGCCTTGTCTTCGACGGCCGCCTCACCCTCGACCTCGAATTCCATATGCTCATAAGGCAGTTATTGAGAAGGATTTCCCTTTTAGGCTATTTCCACTGCGGCCTTGACCCCTCAGAGATCGATTTCAGAGGGATCATCGAAAAGGCGAAAGAAGTGAAAACGGTCAAGAAAGATCTGAAATGGCATGATTGGGAAAGATATTCAGTTAGGCAGGACGCAAGGATGAAGATGGGAGGGTTTGTGGGAGAGATCACCTTTGAGGGAGACATCAGCCCGTTTATGCCCTTGATCAAAGCCGGAGAAATTTTGCATGTGGGCAAGGGGACGAGTTTTGGATTAGGCCGTTTTAGAGTTTTGAATCTTGAATCCTGAAATATTCTTTATTTTGGCAGTGTAGGGTGTAGTTTTGAATTTTGAGTTTTTACTTTGGTTTTGGCGAGTGTGAGATGTAGTTTTGAATTTTGAATATTGAATCTTGAATCCGAATGAAGTGAGGTAAATATGCCGAAGAGCTTTGAAGAGCTTCCGGTCTGGCAGAAGGCAAGAGAACTGGTGAATTACGTCTACAAAATAACGAGAAAAGACGCCTTCAGCAGGGATTTCAGCCTCATCGACCAGATAAGACGGGCGTCTTCTTCCGTGATGAACAATATAGCCGAGGGATTTGAAAGGGGCTCTAATGCAGAATTCATCCAATTTCTTTATATTTCAAAGGGTTCTGCAGGCGAGACAAGGACCCAGCTATATATTGCCCTTGATCAGGAATATATTTCGAAGGAGGAATTCAGGAAGGGTTTTGATCTGTGCAGGGATGTATCGGGTCAACTGAGCGGTCTGATCGATTACCTGAAAGGCTCGCGGATGAAAGGGGAAAAGTTCAATTTCAAGCACAAAAGCATGAGGGAGGAAGTCGAAGAACTGACCAGACAATTCAATATTCAAAACCCAAAATTCAAAAAAGAGACCGGGTGATTTTAATTTGAATCTTGAATTCCGGGCTAATTTTTTGAATCTTTAATTTTGAATTTGTAATTATCGGAGGCGATATGAACGGGTTTGAGCTCCCGGGGTTTTAATTATTGAATTTTAAATTTTTGAGTCTTGAATTTTGGCCGAGGATCGGTCGAAATATTTCGGCAATATTGTTTTTCTTTATTGAGGAATTATTCGGTGGTATAGTGATCACATGAAGAGAAAAGGATACAGGGAAATATTCATCTTTATCGCGGGATCGACGCCCCAGGTCGTTACCGAGACCATCTATGCCCTTGCCGTTAGGAAACCGCCTGTATATCCTGATGAGATATATGTCATTACAACCGCCAAAGGACGGAATATCGTCAAAGATGCCCTCATAAACAAAGGATATTTCAAGGGTCTTCTAAAGGAATATTCCATCCCGCCCTGCTCTCTGAAAGAGAGTTCCTTTATTGTCCCTGAGAAGGCCGGGCAGCCCCTCGAAGACATAAAGACCGCAGCAGAAAACGAAATAATGGGGGACCTGATCACGTCCTTTGTCAGGGAACGGACAGGCGATCCGACCGCAAGATTGCATTGCTCCATCGCGGGAGGGCGCAAGACCATGTCCTTTTATCTTGGTTCCGCGCTTCAGCTTTTCGGCAGGCCGTGGGACAGGCTTTATCATGTGCTCGTTACACCGGAGTTCGAGTCTCACCCGGAATTTTTCTATAAACCGATCAAAAACAGGGGTATCGCGGCAAATGACAAGAAACTGAACACGCAAAACGCCGAGATTCTTCTTGCCGAACTGCCGTTTATCCGGCTGAGGGAAAAAATTTCGCTCGAACGATCGAGCTTTGGGGATCTCGTCAAAGAAGGGCAGAGGGAAATAGACATGGCAAGGGTCCAGCCGGAGGTCCGCATAAATCTGACGGAGAGGACCATCGCCATCGGTTCACAGGCAGTAAAACTGACGCCGTTTCATCTGATGGTATATACGGCCTATCTCAGGCAGAAGGCGAACCGGTGCAAGTACCCGGACCGGCCTTATTGTGTCGAGTGCACGGATTGCTACCCTTCCCTTCTCGACATGTCCACAAAAGCGGCCCTTGAAGAGATGGCAAAGGACTACATGGCGATTTCGCGCTCAAAAGCGCTTGACCTGCTCCATAAACACAAAAACGGCCTGAGCCAGGACGTAATCCGGCAGGCCATCAGCAAGATAAAAAAAACGCTGAAAGACCAGATCGCCGACGAAACCCTCCTGCCTGTTTATTCGATAACCTCCTTGCGGCAGTACGCGAACACACGGCACGGCGTGAGGGTGGAGAAGGGGAAGATAAGGATAGAGCAATAGGAGAAACCATGAGTAATTTTAACCAAAGAGAATATCAGACAATGATTCTGGCGGAGTTGGTACATATGGGAGGCGAGGTATGATTTTTTTCAAAAAGCTGTTTTCAGCATTGAATAAAGGAGGAGTTAGGTATCTGGTTGTCGGAGGGATCGCAGTCAATCTCTATGGGATAGAAAGATCTACTGCTGATTTGGATATTGTTCTGAAACTCGAGAGAGAGAACATTAAAAGGTTTATTGAAGCCGCTAAAGAAATGGGTTTAAAACCGAAAATTCCTGTGAACATAGATGACTTTGCTGATCCGGAAAAAAGAAAGGGCTGGATTGAGGAAAAAGGCATGATGGTTTTCAGTCTTTATGACTCAAAGAATCCTTTTTTCCTCCTTGATATTTTTGTGCAAATACCTTTTGATTTTAATGAAGTGTACGAGAAGAGAAAAAAATTAAGGTTTGAAGATACAATAATTCCGGTTGTGCCGATCAAGGATTTAATAAAGATGAAGGAAGGTTCGGACAGGCCGCAGGACAGAGCGGATATTTTCTATCTGAAGAAAATTATGGAGGACTGGAAAGATGAAGAATAAAACCTGTCGTAATCAAGAGTCCCCCGCTTTGAAACAGGGGCCTGCCTGTCCGGTAGGCAGGGGCAAGGGGGGATTTTCTGATGTGCAGAACGGTCCCCTTCTGTATTACAAGACAAGAGAAGAAATAGAGTCTTATAGGAAAAAACCTGTAAAATTGAAGCTCCAATGGCTTCAGGCACAGATGGAATTCTTCCATAAGGCAATGCCCGAGAAGGCAAAGAAAATAAGGGACAGGTTAAGGAAAGGGGAACTGTAAATGGAAGGGTTTAATCAGAAAGAATATCAGACGGTGATCCCGGCAGCGCTGCTGCATGATGTTATTTTGTTTTTGAATTTTGAATCCGGAATTTTGAATCTTCTGGTGAGGTGGGGAAGGAGGGATTTTGATGGATGAAACTATTTATAAGATAGCTATTGCCGCATATTTGCATGACATAGGCAAGTTTGCAGAACGCGCACATGGCACAAAAGAAAAGTCTGACGAATTAGAAACAGGTTTTTATCCGGACGAGAAGTTTTTGAATAACAACATGGATTTATACCAGCCTCACTTTCAGGGGAAATATACCCACAAACATGCTGTTTATACCGCTGCGTTCATTGACCATATCGAAAAGCTACTGCCTGCTAAATTCAATAAAGGTGAATGGGGACTTGAAGACTCTTTTATGAATCTTGCTGCCGGACATCATAAGCCAGAGACTCCGTTGCAGTGGATAGTTGCCATAGCCGACAGAGTAAGCAGCGGCTTTGACCGAAACGAATTTGAAGATTATAACAATGAGATAGGGATAAAAGATTATAAAAAAACAAGGTTGCTTACTATATTTGAAGGTATTAACTTAAACGAAAAGTGGAAAGATGATAATCTTGAGTCATATAACTTTAGATATCCTTTAAAAGAGCTTTCGCCTGAAAACATATTCCCTGTAAAAATATCCGATGATAGGAAAACATCAAAAGAATATAACGATTTATTCTTTGATTTTGTGGCTTCGTTGGAAAAGATTATACACAGGCAAAATATCCCGCTATGGTTTGAACATTTTGACAGTCTGTTTATGATTTATGCATCTCATATACCGGCTGCTACTGTCGGCAAGGTTGTACCTGACGTTTCACTTTATGATCATTCAAAAACAACTTCTGCTCTGGCTTCTGCTATCTATTTGTATCATAAACAAAAAGAAACTTTGGATATTGAAAATATTAAAGACTATGAGGAGAAAAAGTTTTTAATAGTCAGCGGTGATTTCTATGGTATTCAAAATTTCATTTTTTCTGAAGGCGGCAGCACTAATAAAGCATCAGCAAAACTATTAAGAGGGCGTTCATTTGCAGTTTCCCTTATATCTGAGCTTGCGGCTGATATACTTTGCGGGGAGATAGGATTAACTATTGCTTCAATTGTTTTAAGTGCTGCGGGAAAATTCACTATTATTGCACCGAATACCGAGGAAACAAAAGGCAAAATAAAAATAGTTTCAGAAAAAATCAATGACTGGCTGATCAAGATGTTTTACGGTGAATCAGCATTAGGCATATCATTTATTGAGGCATCGTGCAGTGATTTTACTGTCGAACAATTTAGCGTGCTGTGGGAAAAACTTGCGAGGGAACTTGAGAAAAAGAAATATACCAAAATAAATCTTCAAAAACACGGTGGAAAAGTTGATGGTTATCTGGATCAGTTTAATAACGACTTAAAGAAGAAACTATGCCCTTTTTGTGGTAAGAGGCCGTCCCATCCTGATATCGAAAATGATCCGCTTGTTGGCGAAGAAGAGTCTTCTTGCAAAATATGCAGAGACCATATTTATATAGGAACAAACCTTGTGAAAGAACAAAGGATTGCAGTTACAACAATAGATGCTGATTTAGAAAGAGAACATCTATCAGAACCGGTATTTGGTGAATATCAATTATCTTTTAAAGTCACTGGTAAACTTAACGATCTTGCAAATTCGGGCAAGCTTTTAAAATACTGGGACATAGGTATTTCAGATGACGGCAATATAGCAAAAGACATTACATCACGGTTCATAAACGGATATGTGCCGAAATACGAAGATGAAGACCTGCACGACAATCGTTATCTTGCCGGAAGGAAGAGCGATAAAAAGAAACAGGAAATGATTGATCAAATCAGTGTAGATAAGAAGTCAAAAACACCAAAGACCTTTGCCCATATTGCAGTAAAAGCTCTTAATTACACCGATAAACCTGATAAATTTACAGGGATAGAAGCACTCGGCATCCTCAAAGCTGATGTGGATAATCTTGGTCTGATATTCTCCTGCGGACTTAGAAGAAGTAGTCTTTCAAGGTTTGCAACTTTGAGCAGGCAGATGAATAATTTCTTTTCAATATATTTGCCTTATGTTTTGACTAAGAGGGATGATTTTAAGAATATCTATACGGTCTTCGGCGGTGGTGATGACCTGTTTTTGATCGGTCCGTGGAACAGAATAATTGATTTTGCTTCATTCCTTAATAATTCGTTTAATGAATATGTCTGTAGCAATAATCAGGTTACTATCTCAACGGGCATAAGCATCAACAAACCCGGAGAACCGCTATTGTCTATTTCTGAAAGGGCTGAAGATGCCTTGAAGAAATCAAAAAGGAATGAAAGAGATTCAATAACACTATTTGATGAAGAAGTGAAATGGCATGAGTTTAAAAAGCTGGAAGAAATTAAAAAGACCCTTTACGACTGGATAGACAAAAAATATATCAACAATGCCATGTTGTTTAGATTAAACAACTTTTCCTTTATGGCAAAACAGGAAAGGGAGATTAACGAGATTTTAAAAAAATATGAAAGTGTTGATATGGAAGAATTGGAATGCCTCAAATGGCGGTCAAAATTTAAATATAATCTTGTCAGAAATATAGGAAAGGATTTAAAGGACGAAAAGAGAGCGGAAGCAATAAAAGAAGTCGAAAAAGCTGTTGGCTGGTTTACAGAATATGGCGGAGCAATGAAAATACCTGTTTGGCAAATAATTTATAACCAAAGATAAAGGAGGGCATTGTTATGACGGATGTAAAATTTTATTCCGATCCCAATAAGACTATCGTTAATCCAGAGTTGTTTTCCTCTCATGCAGAAAAGTGGGCAGAAACAATCTGTAACTCTGGACTGAAAACTAAATTTGATCCAAAAACCAAGAAAGAAAAGAAAACATTAGAGAAAAACAAGATCACCCAAATTAGGAAGTTTTATGACGAAGTTCTCAAGTTCAATAACGATCTTAAAGCTGGTACGGATTTTAAACTGATACTGCCTTATTTGAAAATGTTAAATGCAAAGGCTGCTTATGCAGAAGGCAGGAAGTTAGTTACCGAAGAATTTAAATCTTTTGTAAAACTTTCTGTCAATCATGTGACTGAAGATAATCCTCAAGCTTTTGAATTATTAAAAAGCTTTTTTGAGGCATTTATGGGCTATTACAAATATTATGAGTCTATGTATAAAACTTCAGAGGAGGCATAGCTATGTCACAATTAAAGCTTAAAGAAATTAAGGAACTTAGAGGTACTATAATCTTAAAGAGTGGGCTTCATATTGGCTCTGGAAATATGGAAATGCACATCGGCGGAACTGACAGTCCTGTTATCAAACACCCGCATACACTTGAGCCTTATATTCCGGGTTCGTCATTAAAGGGAAAAGTCCGATCGCTTCTTGAAATGGAGAGCGGCTTAATGATTCACACAGATGGGAATGTAGTATCAAGCGATACTGTTAGAAGGGTAAATGGGAATGACAAGTTAAAAGCCGAAGCAATACTCAAAATCTTTGGCTCGAGTGGTGCAGATAAAGAAGATGAAACAGGCTATGGACCAACAAGAGTATCATTTGCAGATTGTTATCTGGATGACGACTGGAAGAAAAAGGCAAAAGATAACCGATGGCTATTAACCGAGGAAAAGTCGGAAAATGTTATTAATAGAATCAAAGGCACAGCAGAACATCCAAGATTTATAGAACGTGTGCCGGAGGGAACTAAATTTGAATTTCTTGTTACCTTCAAAATACTGCAAGATGGAGATGAGAAACTTTTTGATGAATTGCTGAAAGGGCTTAAACTTCTTGAGATGGACGCTCTCGGCGGAAGTGGAAGCAGGGGTTATGGAAGGATTGCAATCGAATTTAATGATTCTTCTATAAATGATAAATTCAAAAACCTGAATCCTTTTTAGGAGGGAATCTTGAAGGTTTATGAGATAACAATAAAACCAACTTCGGGCTTTGGGACGCCGTTGAAAGGCGATACCATTTTTGGGCATTTCTGCTGGCAAATCGCTTACGACGAAAAGCTCATTGGCAAGTCGCTCGATGAGCTTTTATCGAATTATCATACAGCCCCATTTGCTGTTTTTTCATCAATGTATCCAAAATTTGTTGAAGGAAATAGTTATTGTTATGCACTTAAGACTCCTAATTTGCCTATGGACGAATTATTTGATCTTTCAGCAGACAAGAAGGATAAAATCAGACAGCGGAAAGAATATAAAGCAAAGATATGGATGATATTAAATGAAGGGCAAAAATTCAAGTCATTGAAGGAATTAAAGTTTCTGAATAATAAGGAAATGCTTAGTGTTACAAGAGCAAACATAACTGAAGAACTCAAGAGACAGATGCGAAGGGCCGACTCCAAAAACTTTGTTTCACCTCTTGCACAATATCACAACAAGATAAACAGACTCACAAATACAACAGGAGAGGAAGGATTTACACCATTTGCTGTTGAACAACAGGTGTTTTATCCAGAGACCGAATTGGCATTGTTTGTCGGCATTGATGATAGAGTGCTAAACATAGAACAGGTTAAAGCAGGGCTTGAGAGAATAGGAACCACAGGCTTTGGAAAGGATGCCTCAACCGGACTCGGAAGATTTGAATTAGGAGAAGAGGACGAGATTGACCTGTCACAACTTGGCAGCGACTCACCAAATGCCTGTTATACCCTTTCTCCCTCTGTGCCTGAGAAAGATACTTTTTCAGAAATGTTTTTTACTCCTTTTACGCGATTTGGGAAACATGGAGACGTGCTCGCTAAGTCAAAAAATCCATTTAAAAATCCGGTTATCATGGCAGATGAAGGGGCAGTATTAAAACCCAAAGATAAAGAGATATTTAATAAACCATATATCGGCACAGCCATAACCGGCATATCAAAGGCTGAGCCAAAGGCTGTGACGCAAGGATATTCTCTTTATATACCTGTGAAAGTGGAGGTCTAAATGGAAAAGCCATTGAAAGTCAGATTGCACATATTATCACCTATTCACATCGGCTGTGATGATGTATATGAGCCTACGAGTTTTGTGATAGATGAGAAAAAGGGAAAACTTATTGAATTTGATCCAATGGTTTTTATAAAAGCGTTGAATAAACAGGAAAGAGATGAACTGTCAAAAGTATGTTCCGGTGACAACCTTCTTTCGATTTTGAAAACTATTAAGAGATTATATAGGCCAAATATTAAAGGACATGAGGTTGATATCGCTTCAGGGCTTTTAGATCACTACAAAAAAGTTCAGACCTTGTCAACATATGATAAAAAAGTAGTTATCAATCAATTCACTATGCAAAGGACAGCCTATAATCCACTAAATAATCTCCCATATATTCCGGGGTCATCATTAAAAGGTTCATTGAGAACAGCTTACTTGAGTTCATTGGCTCAGGAAAATGGCATTAACAGCTATTGGAAAAGTTCAGGCTTATTGAGCAGACAGGATTTGGAAAAACCTGAATATATTTATAAACAAATAGGTAAAAAGCATGTTGCAAAAAAACTTGAGCAAAATTTATTAAAAGGAGATTTTGCTACCGACCCATTTAGAATGATAAAAGTATCTGACCTTCTGCCAGAAGGTCAAATTAAAACAAGAATTGTCTATTCTGTGAATAAAAACAAAAAAGAAGGCAATAAAGCCACTCTTGCTGGAAAAGGAGATGTTTATCAGATATTTGAAATAATACAATCAGGTGCAGTATTTGAGGGAACCATAAACATTGAACAACCTAATAAGAAATCAGAAATAAAATCTCCAATTACAGAAGATAAGCTTAAAAAGGTAATCAATAAATTTTTTATTCCATTGTTGGAATCAGAAATCAAAATTTTAAAAGCTCTCAGCATACAAGTTCCGCTCATAAATGAAATCAATCAAAAATTTAAAGGTAAGATAAATAAAACAGCCTTCCTCATCCGCATTGGCAGACACTCCGGCGCAGAAGCAGTTACAGTTGAAGGAAACAGATTTGTAAAAATAAAGTTGCCTGACACTCAATATACTTATCTTAACCATGCCACAACTCTATGGCTTGCATCTGAAGAAGCTAAGCCAAAAAACAACAATGGTTTAGTACCCTTCGGCTGGGCGGTGATGGAGGTGGTTGAATAAAAAGGCAAAAGAATGTTGATTGCTTTTGTTAGAATAAAGAAAGTTTAAATATTGGGAGGCGATAGGTATGCAGCAGACTTTGGCAAAGGTGAAAAATCTTGAGATATTCTTGCAAAGACACGGGGATGAACCTGTTATATCCCGGACAATTGCCGGGGTAAGGGAATACGACGGGGAGCAAGAGCATGCCGATTAAGAAATTCAGGACGTTTGAAGAGGCGGAGATGGATTTGTGGAATTTTTATCCCGACAGCGGCTGGCTTAAAAAGGCTTTCAGTATATTCCGCCTTTCAAGATTCAAAAAGAAATCCCCCATAAAAAGAGGGATAACAAAATTCAGGACTTTTGAAGAGGCTGAAGAGGCGAAGAATGGGCGGTAAGGAATTGGACCGGGCCTTAATTGAGCTTTGCAAGGCCCTAAACAAATGTGGAGTCAAGTATGTTGTTGTCGGCGGGTTCGCTGTGATAATGCACGGTCTTGCGCGGATGACGGAGGATATTGATTTCTTTATTGAGGGCTCTGATGAAAATGTGGAAAAGATAAGGACGGTCTTGAAATCCCTCTATAACGACCCGTCCATTGATGATTTAAAGGCAGAGGACATTAAAAAATATGCCGTTATTCGTTATGGAACACCGGACGATTTCAATATAGATTTTATCAGTAAAATCGGTGAAGGCCTGATAAGTTTTGAAGATGTTGAAAAGAATGCAGAAATTTTTGAGATAGATGATTTAAAGATCCCGGTGTGCGGTCTTGAGATGCTTATCAAAATGAAAGAGACGGTGAAAGACAGAGATTTGCGCGATTTAAGATTTTTGAAGAAAAAGGCTGAGGAGCGAAAGAAACGTGACTGAGAATTTGCAAAGATTTTCGAGTGAGCTTGAGGAATAATAAGGAAAACATGAGTCATATTCATGTGTGTCTGGTATCGGATCAGCCGATACCTAATGTCCTCAGTATATATCATTTCAAGCCGGATGAACTTCTGTTTATCACGACGGAGGAGATGGAGCGCAAAAGAAAGGTTGACTCGATACTGGACGCATTGAACACGACAGGCATGGACTACCTAAAAAAGGCCGAGAAAGTTATCGTGAAAGAGGACTCCATTCTCGACTGCCATAAGAAACTGGAGGAATGGATTAAAGGCAGGGAAGATTCGGAATTCGTCCTCAATCTGACGTGCGGAACGAAAATAATGTCAATTGCCGCATACGAATATTTCAAAGACTACTCAAGCAGGATGATTTATATTCCTCTTCCCAAGAACGAGTTCATAATTCCCTTTCCTAAGAAGACCCCGGGAAAAGTGGTTCCTCTGAACCTGCGCCTTGACGTTAGGGGGTATCTGACCGCTTATGGGCTCAGGATACTGAATGCCGGGAAATTGGCATCAAACCAGGCGGCGGCCCAGCAGAGAAGAAACCTTTCAGAATGGATAGTGAGAAGCTATGACAAAATTAAACCGCTGCTTGAGCGGCTGAGCGAAAAACTGAGAAAGCATAGAGATGACAGGAGGGAGTTTGAGTTTATAACCGGCTGTGAACCGAAGCTCAAAAAAGAAGAGGAGCTCCTGCAGAAGCTGGGGTTTTCATATGCAAGGGGCGTTTATGGAAGAACACTTAATCAGTCAGAGGTCGTATATATTACCGGCGGCTGGCTTGAAGAGTTCTGTTTCAATGAATTGCTGAAGTTCAAAGGCAAGGGTATAGATGATCTTGTTCTGGGTATTATCCCTCAGAACGCTCTCGGAAGAAACAATGAATTCGATATCATGTTTACGAAAGACAATGCTCTTTATACGGTTGAGTGCAAATCCCTCGACCAGAAGGATGACACGAAAACCGAGGCGCTTTACAAGATTGCTGCGCTTCAAAAAGATTTCGGACTTCGAGTAGAGAGCTTCTTCGTGAGCACTTCGCCCTATATTCTGAAGGACGGTAAGCTGAAAACAGCGGTGAGAGCGCGGGCTGAGCAGTTCAAGACAACTGTTATTCCACCGGGAGAGGTGCTGAATTTTGGAAAGAAGGTTGCCGAGAGGCTGGGCTTGAATGGTTAGGAATTTATAATGCAAGAAATGGTTATCAATCTCGAATCGCTCTATTCCTCCACCGATACGGCCAAGCTTTCCGATCTCGATACTTATATTCAAAAAGCCAAAGACCTCGCAGGTGAAGGCAATGAAATTGTCCTCACCGGCGCCGGGCCTGTGTGGCTTTATCTGAAGATCGCCCATGCTCTGCACGGCAAGGCGCGGAAATTGATATACAGGAGTCCGGTGACAGGCGATATTGTCATATTCGATCATTCGCCTGATTAGCGGACTTTTTGCTCTTTGACAACTCTGGGTTAAAAACAATATTGCCGCAATATTTCTTTTCGTGACTCGGCGGGCAGGTCCTTTGTATCCTGTTGTTATGAACAGGACTCTCTACATAGTCGCTTATGACATTACAGGCGAGAAGAGGCTCAACAGGGTGAGGTTCTTCCTTAAGGGCTACAGCACCGGAGGGCAGAAATCGGCCTATGAGTGTTTTCTCACGGACGGGGAACTGAGCCATGTCAGGGAGAACCTCAGGCGGATGATAGTGGAGGAAGAGGACAGGGTCCACATCTTCCAGATGGACGGAAGGTCAAGGACCCATGTCCTCGGCATCGCTGTCCAGCCGAAGGACCCGGATTATTTCTATGTAGGATAAGAAAGGCAGGGGCGAGATGCAAGGGGCGAGATTTTAGTGAAGGAGGGGACTTGAAGAAAGTAAAGCACTTTACAGATTTGATAGTTTGGCAAAGGTCGCACGGGTTGTTTCTTGACTTGCTTGAGGACGTCAAAGAAATACCGGCAAATGTAATCAGCAGAATCATCATTGACCAGATAGTAAGGAGTGTCAGTGCTATAAGCTCAAATATTGCAGAAGGATTTAATTCAAGAAGCACCAAACAGTATTTGAACTATCTTGATATCTCAAAAAGGACCTCAGCAGAGTCAGAAAACTGGTATTACAAACTCAGGGATGCAAAGTTTTTGGAGAAGGATATAGCTGAAAAGAGAATAACTGAATGCAACGAAATAAGCATGATGATACAGGGATTGATCAATAGTCTTGAGAAGAACAAACGTATCTGAATCACTCGCATCTCGTCCCTATCATCTTTGCACTGTATTATGGGCACGCTTTATATCGACAGAAAGGACCTCTTTATCAAGCTGGACGGCAACGCCCTCGCCTTCTATGCAAACGGCGAGCGTGAGGGCGTTGTTCCGATCAATCCCTTAAAGCGGGTCGTCATAACCGGCAATGTCACAATTGAAACTCCTGTGTTCCATAAACTGACATCAGAAAACATAAGCGTTGTTTTTCTTTCCGGGAAGAGGCTCCAATTCCGGGGAATGCTGCATGGCAGGCTTCATAACAACGGCCTGCTGCGTTTGAAGCAGTACGAAAAATCCACTTCGGACTTTTGTATGGATATAGCTCAGGACCTGGTCTCAAGAAAAATCAACGGACAGATCAAACTCCTCCTTGACGCGCGGCAACAGAGAGCCGACCTGAGATTTCAACTTACAAATGCCATCAACATTCTATCAGGGGTCATCGATACAGTGAGGGTCAAAGATAACGATATGGACACATTAAGAGGGCTTGAAGGCGGCGCCTCAGCCTCATATTTTTCAGCGTATACTGAATTGTTTCCGGAATCTCTCGAATTCAAAAGACGAAACAGGAGGCCGCCTGAAGACCCTGTTAATGCGATGCTCTCCCTCTGCTATACCATGCTCCACTACGAGATTCTCAGGGAGATCGAGGTGATCGGTCTTGACCCGACCATAGGCTTCTACCATCAGTTTGACTATGGCAGGGAATCGCTCGCATGCGATCTGGTTGAACCCTACAGGCCTGACGTGGACATGTTCGTCTGGGAGATATTCCGCGAAAGGGTCTTCACTGCGCGCGATTTTGCGACAGGAGACGAGCGGCCCGGTTGTTATCTGAAAAAGGAAAGCAGGAAGCGCTTCTATCCCCGTTATGAAGAATGGGCCGGTGAGATGCGGCCGAAGTGGGTTGAAGAAGTCAGGAATCTGGCAAGGAGGATCATGGATGGGCAGGACCCTTTATCTGAGTGAGAACAGGGATGACATTCTTGTCGTGCGGGACGGACCGTCTGTCCTCATAAAAGGCAGGGAAACAGCGGGCAGACGTGTGCCGGTGCGGCTCCTAGGCCGTGTCATTATCATCGGCAACATCAGGATCGACGCAGGCGCCATAACACTGTTTGCCGAAAACGACATACCTGTTGTTTTCATGAACAGAAAATCAGATGAAACAGCAGTGGCGATCCCTTACAACCACCGCCTGCCCACCCATTATGAGGAGCAGAGGGTCTTTCTGGCAAATGAAGAGAATATCAGGCGATATGAGCACTGGGCCGGGACAAAACGGATGGTCATACAGGTGAATATGCTCAGGAGGATCTACAGGGCCATCGCCCCGAAGATCAAGTACGGCCTCGGCGAGGGGAACTATCAGGAGGTCCTCTCGCATATGAAGCCGAAGAGCGAGGAAAAATGGCAGATCGTGATGGGAATAATTACAAACCTTTTCAGGGGACTGATTGTGGAGCATCTCCTGAAGGCCGACCTTGACCCACACATGGGCGTGATTCACCGGCGGCACAACTTCGGCTTTGCCCTCGACGTCTGCCATATCATGGGGGCGGAAAGCGATATGCAGGCGCTGCAGTTTTTCAGGCGGGCCGAGGACAGCGATTATATCGAGAGGGCCAAGGACGGCTGGAGGATCACGAATTACGGCATGAGAAATATCGTCCACAGGTTTGAAAACAGGCGTAAGGAGCTTCACAATATGGCGGAGGGCATTATCGATGAACTTTTCGAGCTGATGAGGGAGCTCCGCACATGAAAGCGCCGTACCTTGTCTGTTACGATATCACAGATGAGCGAAGGCTCAGTCGGGTCCTGAAGCTTATGAAGGGCCGGGGCATACATCTTCAGTATTCCGTCTTCTATTGCTCCCTGACATGGCCGCAACTCCAGGCGCTGAAGGAAGACATCAGTGCCAGAATAGATGAGAAATCGGACGATGTCCGGATATATCCGCTTCCATCTGGAGGAAAGGTACTGGTAATGGGCTGCGGCGACAGGGTGCCTGACGGTGTTGATATTTTTACGTAAAAGAACAAGAATAGACAAAATGAAAGGGGTGAAACAGGTTGCATGGGAAATATGTCAAAATCTGCACAGGGCTCGCTGTAACCAGCGAATTTGTCAAAATATATTTCATAGGGGCTAAGAGAAAGAAGACCTGATTAAAAAGGGATTGCGACGTCGTTCGTGATGTATATTCCATCTCCCAGACTGAAGAGAAAGAAGACCTGATTAAAAAGGGATTGCGACATTTCCCCTCTGTCCCATCCCCTTGCAGATATAACAAGAGAAAGAAGACCTGATTAAAAAGGGATTGCGACCTGTGATTTTTTTTGCGGTTTCCTGCGAGACATCGAAGAGAAAGAAGACCTGATTAAAAAGGGATTGCGACTCTTCTCTATGACAGCCTTGACTGCAAGACTGTAAGAGAAAGAAGACCTGATTAAAAAGGGATTGCGACGTTATATCGTTGGCATGTTAATGTTATGTTTTGCAAGAGAAAGAAGACCTGATTAAAAAGGGATTGCGACTTTCCATGTTAAAGCAAGTTTATTTAATTGTTTCAAGAGAAAGAAGACCTGATTAAAAAGGGATTGCGACCCTATCCAACAACAAAACCGTTTAAAAAATTTCAAGAGAAAGAAGACCTGATTAAAAAGGGATTGCGACTAACAGCATTAATAATTGTATTTTCATACAAAAGAGAAAGAAGACCTGATTAAAAAGGGATTGCGACCGCTATCCCTTTTTCTGTTGCTTCTTTTATCTCTAAGAAGAGAAAGAAGACCTGATTAAAAAGGGATTGCGACCTTAACATTGTATAAAGTGATGTGAGTGCAAAGAGAAAGAAGACCTGATTAAAAAGGGATTGCGACTTTTTCCCTTGACCATTCCCGGTGTCACGGAGAAGAGAAAGAAGACCTGATTAAAAAGGGATTGCGACTTTAGAAAGATTTGCATATGAAAGATTTGCATTAGAAAAGAGAAAGAAGACCTGATTAAAAAGGGATTGCGACGAATATTTGTTCGACGACCTGGTTATGGCCATAAGAGAAAGAAGACCTGATTAAAAAGGGATTGCGACGCACGGCGGGAAATATGTATGCCTTCATTACCGAAGAGAAAGAAGACCTGATTAAAAAGGGATTGCGACACATCAGAAAGATAATAATGCCCGTAAATCTTAAAAGAGAAAGAAGACCTGATTAAAAAGGGATTGCGACGCATGTGGTCAACTGAATCTTCAAAACCTTCCTAAGAGAAAGAAGACCTGATTAAAAAGGGATTGCGACCATGTCCGAGCACCAATTCACCCCCGGCATCCAAGAGAAAGAAGACCTGATTAAAAAGGGATTGCGACTTAATTCACATACTATGTTGTTGTGGAATGAAAGAGAAAGAAGACCTGATTAAAAAGGGATTGCGACCACGAACGTTCACCGAACCGTCTTCATGAATTAAGAGAAAGAAGACCTGATTAAAAAGGGATTGCGACCTCTTTTCAATATTATTATTTTCGTTTTTCATAAGAGAAAGAAGACCTGATTAAAAAGGGATTGCGACTCCACTGCATTATTACTCTTGCTAAATCCGGCAAGAGAAAGAAGACCTGATTAAAAAGGGATTGCGACCCATCCCGTCGTATATGCAGACATCCCGTATAAAGAGAAAGAAGACCTGATTAAAAAGGGATTGCGACTCCGAACACGGGACATACCCGATATCGACGAGTAAGAGAAAGAAGACCTGATTAAAAAGGGATTGCGACAGGCCAATTGCTCGAAGAAATGATAAGTTAGAAGAGAAAGAAGACCTGATTAAAAAGGGATTGCGACGAAAGATCCATAGATATCGTCATTGCCTTCCCGAAAGAGAAAGAAGACCTGATTAAAAAGGGATTGCGACATATCATCGCCGAATCGGAAGTGATATACATTCCCAAGAGAAAGAAGACCTGATTAAAAAGGGATTGCGACATCATAGACAGCACGAACATTTACCGAACCATCTAAGAGAAAGAAGACCTGATTAAAAAGGGATTGCGACTCAGAAGACGCTATCATCTCCCTCCACGCACCCCAAGAGAAAGAAGACCTGATTAAAAAGGGATTGCGACGGCATCCGGGATTGTCTTGACCACACGCCCGAAGAGAAAGAAGACCTGATTAAAAAGGGATTGCGACCCGCTTCGGCCGGAATCTTTCCCCTGACCATAAGAGAAAGAAGACCTGATTAAAAAGGGATTGCGACAATCATGTTTCACGTAGTTTTTCTGGATGCGAAGAGAAAGAAGACCTGATTAAAAAGGGATTGCGACAACATGTCCAACCACCAATTCCCCTCTGGCCTCCCAAGAGAAAGAAGACCTGATTAAAAAGGGATTGCGACGCCGTCGGGAAAGCATTTTTTTTCCGCTTCGGCAAGAGAAAGAAGACCTGATTAAAAAGGGATTGCGACGTACGCCGCTCCCCGGATCCCGATCTTTGCGAGAAAGAGAAAGAAGACCTGATTAAAAAGGGATTGCGACTGCCGCGAGGCGCGGAGTTTGCGCCGCGCGCGAAGAGAAAGAAGACCTGATTAAAAAGGGATTGCGACGCCAACATTGGTATAGTGCCTGATGCTTCTAAAGAGAAAGAAGACCTGATTAAAAAGGGATTGCGACGAGGGTTCCGTTAAAATCCTTCGGCAGGCTGATTAAAAGAGAAAGAAGACCTGATTAAAAAGGGATTGCGACCGCCTGGGATGACGAATGTGATGCCATGCCCCAAAGAGAAAGAAGACCTGATTAAAAAGGGATTGCGACTTTCCTGGATTTCGTCATTATTGTCTTCAATAAAAGAGAAAGAAGACCTGATTAAAAAGGGATTGCGACAATTCACAATAACTAAACCATATTGTTTTTAAAAGAGAAAGAAGACCTGATTAAAAAGGGATTGCGACATTTTTTGTGGAGGCAATGCGGCTATTCTGCAAAGAGAAAGAAGACCTGATTAAAAAGGGATTGCGACGACGACACAGCTAACCCATTTTCCGCAGTTCGAGAATTGAAAATAAGTTAGATCAATGAGTTACAGTTACAAACAGGCCATTTTCTGCACTACATTTTCTGCATTTTCGATGACCTTTGGTTTGTTGGGCAGACGGAT
>JBFMDL010000010.1:0-47509 GCA_040753635.1 Nitrospirota bacterium
ATAGGGATTCATTATCCTGCAAAAACGTAATCAGGTCTTTGCAGGGGATTTCTGCGAACCGCCCATTGCGGAGCCGCATGATGGGTGGTGTGGGGAGGGACGGTTAAACGCCGTCCTTTACCCGATTCGACAGTCTTTCATTTCTTATTTGTTTTGGTCTTGTTTCCGAATAAAGTTGCTTGAATTTCAGGTATTGAATATTGTTGTTTTGCTACGAAGTGATAGACCGGGATGGCAGCGGCTTCGAGAACCTTGTCCACGAATAAGTCACGGTCTTGTCTTTTTGCCTGAGTGTGACTTTTGTCGTCTAACTCTATTACAAACTTGACGGCTAAACTCGTTGAGTCACAGGCTACAAAGTCGAGATGCTTGCTTTGTATTCTGTTAAATGCCTTTTGCCATGTACTTTTATTATTGACGTGTTTCACCTTCACGACATCAGCAAGGCGAACCTTGCCCATAATTCTATATTTGCTGTCCAATGCCTGCTCAAGCACGCCGAGAAATGAGCGCTCCGCTGGAGTAAATAATGTCGTTTCCTTTTCGTATGGATAATCCTTTACTTCGCCTTTACTGCCAAGATATGTCTTTAATATTGCTGCTATAACGCCGAAGACAACAACAACTGCGATCAATGACCATAGACCTTGAAGCATTTTATTATTTTCCTTTATTTATTATGCCGAACAATTAATATCCGAACTACTGTTTGCTCTCATTTCTTGAAGTAATATATCACATCTCGGGATATCAGAAAAGACAAAATCTCTTCAAAATCAAAGATGATATTTGCAGTATGGCGTACTTTCTGATATTACGGACTAAAAGCGAGGTTCTTATATCATGGGAAATTTGGCAGAAGATGGTTCCAAACTTCATCGGACTCAGATGGACAATCTTAAGAACTTTAAGTATGAATAACACAGATTGTCTGTTTCAGGACAGGCTCCCGCCGTTTAGCTGCATTGGATTATGCAGCAATATCAAGAATTGTTTTCCCGGAATACGGCATCTGAGATCTATTCATGAAAACCCTGACGGGCAGGGTTATTGAGCCTGCAGGCAGGCCTGAAATAATTGTAATTTAGGGGTCTTATTCTGTAAAGAAGAAATCCATTTCAGAAAAAAGCGGAAGAGGTCAGCCAATGGCCTTCTGAAGCCTTCCGGCAACTGCATCTATGAACTCTTCTGTAAGGGCATATTTATCAACCTTCGGTTCGGCTATCAGCATCAGGTCTTTTGTCATTATGCCGTTTTCGACGGTTTCAATAACGGCATTTTCCAGGGTCTTCGCAAAATCGACAACATCAGGGGTTTTATCAAGTTCCCCCCTTTTCCCGAGTGCGCCTGTCCATGCGAATATCGACGCAATGGAATTGGTTGAAGTTGGATTGCCTTTGAGATGTTCATAGTAGTGCCTCACAACAGTTCCGTGCGCAGCCTCGAACTCATATTTACCATCAGGAGATACAAGGACTGATGTCATAAGCCCGAGACTCCCGAAACCTGTTGCAACCATGTCTGACATAACATCTCCGTCATAGTTCATGCATGCCCAGAGCATGCCGCCTTCTGATTTTACGACCTGTGCAACTGCGTCATCAATAAGCAGATATCTGTATATTATCCCTGCATCGCTGAATTTATCCTTAACCTTTCCGGCTTCCTCAGAAAACACATCCCTGAAAAAGCCGTGATACTGCTTGGATATCGTATCCTTAGCGCCGAACCAGAGGTCTACCTTTTCGCTGAGAGCATAGTTTATACAGGACTTTGCAAAGCTCCGTACGGATTTCTCTGTATTGTGGATGCCCATAACTACTCCCGGCCCCTTAAAGTCAAAGATTTCGAACACCTTTTTTGCGCTTCCATCTACAGGGCTAAATACGATCTCGGCTTTTCCAGGGGTATCAACAACGAACTCAGTGCTTTTATATATGTCGCCATATGCATGACGTCCTATGATAATCGGTTTCTTCCATGACCTTACAGCCGGCGGGATGTTTTTTATGATAATCGGCTTTCTGAAGACAGTGCCGTCAAGGATTGAACGTATTGTGCCGTTGGGGCTCTTCCACTGCTGTTTAAGGTTATATTCCTTTACCCTTGCTGCATTAGGCGTTATTGTTGCGCATTTCACTCCTACGCCGACCTTTTTTATCGCATTTGCCGCATCGATTGTAACCTTATCGTCTGTTTCATCCCTGTGCTTTATCCCGAGGTCAAAGTATCTGATATCTATATCCAGAAATGGATTTATCAGTTTTTCTTTTATGAAATGCCAGATGATCCTCGCCATCTCATCGCCGTCGATTTCGACTACGGGGTTTTTTACTTTAATTTTTTCAGACAAGATTTTCCTCTCTTTTTTTAATCGGTTGGATAATTTAAATCGTATTGTGCAGCTATGTCAACCGGCATAAAGAATTTATAATATGACCTTGCGCCTTTCAACTTATTTATTCTGCCTGTTGTCTAACGCACGCCGCCTTCTGTCTTCAGGAGTCGAGCACTTCCCTTACCTTCCGCAGCAGTTCTACAGGGGAAACCGGTTTAACAATAAAGTCCAGTCCTTTTTCCAGTATCCCCTTTCTGATTATGATGTCGGCAGTATATCCGCTAATAAAAATAACCTTTATGCCGGGGGTTATCTTCTTAATCGCCTCATACGCCTCGTTGCCGTTTTTCTTCGGCATTATCACATCAAATATCAGAAGCTTGATCTCATCCTTGTTCTCTATGAATTTCTTCACCGCATCCTCTCCATCGACTGCGTCAATGACCGAATAGCCGAATTGCTGAAGAACAGTCCTTGAGAGTTTTCTCAGGGTTTCATCATCCTCTGCCACAAGTATCGTCTCCGTTCCGCCGGCGGAAAGTGCGGAAACCTGTTGGTCCGCATCTTTCTCTTCAACAAGTTCTTCTTTTATCAACGGCAGATATATCCTGAATATCGTGCCTCTGCCGGGTTCGCTGTATATATTGACATAGCCTTCATGCTGCTTGATGATCCCGTACACGATCGAAAGCCCGAGTCCTGTGCCTTTCCCCGATTCTTTTGTTGTGAAGAACGGCTCGAATATTCTCCCCATGGTTTCCCTGTCCATTCCTGTCCCTGAATCCGCCACTGACAATAAGGCGTAATTCCCCGGTCTTCCATAACCATGTGTTTCGATAAATTCCCTGTTCAATTCCACAAGTCCTGTCTCCAATGTTAAAGAACCTCCGTCAGGCATTGCGTCCCTCGCATTTGTGACAAGATTTATCAGCACCTGCTCTATTTGTCCGACATCCGCAACCACCGTCAGATTTTTTTCGGAAAGGCTTGTTTTCAGTTCAATATCCTCGCCGATTAGTCTTGACAGAAGCTTATTGACTTTAATTATTATCTCGTTCAGATTTATCGTCCGGGGATTCAGCACCTGTTTTCTGCCGAATGCAAGGAGGCCCTGAGTAAGGTTTGCCGCCCTTTCCGCCGAAAAAAGTATCTGTTCTATATTGTTCCTCAGAGGATCATCAGGTCCTATTTTCATATATAACAGATTCGCATATCCTATTATCGCCTGGAGAATATTGTTAAAATCATGGGCAATCCCGCCGGTCAGGGTGCCGAGAGCCTCCATCTTCTGGGCATGGCGAAGCTGTTCTTCGACCTTGAGATGTTCTGTGATATCATTTCCGGAACTCAGGGTTGCGATATTTCTGCCCGATTCATCCTTTAGTATTGTATTGCTCCACTCAATAATCCTCTCATTGCCGTTCCCGGTCAGGACAGGGTTCCTGAATTTTTCGTAGATAGCGGTTTCTCCGGCAATAATTTTCTTGTAGACACTTCTTATCTCTTCCCTGACTCTTCCGGGTATAAAAGTATCGAACCAGTTTTTGCCTGTAATCTCCTCCTCAGGATAACCGAGGATATCACAGCCTTTTTTATTAATAAGGCCGACGGTCTCATCGGCATTAATTACCAGAAATATGACCCCGGCGACGTCGAGGTACTTTTGCGCCTTGTCCCTTTCGATTATCAAGGCATCTTCAGCCTGCTTGCGCCAGGTTATATCCCTGAAGATACTTATCATATATTTTCTGCCTGCCAATGTTATTAAAGAGGAGTTGATATCTGCATAGAAAACACTGCCGTCTTTTCTTTTGACGGGTATATCCCTGGCCAGATTAATTTCTCGCTTTGCCTGTTTTTCGAACTGTTCCACAACATAAGGCAGATCTTCCGCCGGGTGAATAGCATCGACGCCCAGGCTTCTGATTTCTTCTGGACCGTAACCGAGCATTCTGCAGATCATTTCATTGCCGGAATGGAATTTCCTGCTTTCTATATCAACCAGCAATATCCCATCCATTGCATTGTCAAAAATAGCCCTTGTCTTCTGTTCGGACTCTATGAGTTCATTTGCATAACGTCTGCGTTCAGAAATCTCCACCTTCAGTTGTTCATTGATCATTGAAAGCTCGGCGGTTCTTCTCCTGACCTGATTCCTCAGGATAAAACTGATGCATGCAAACAACAGCAAAATAGCGCCTATGGACGGCAATGCCCATTTCAACCATACCGGAGCCTGCCATCTGCCTATACCTTCAAACCACTTATTCAGTGATTGATAATAGACCGATTTCTTATCTTCTTTTAAACTGCGCAGATGTCTGTCAATGGCCGCAACAAGATCCCGGTTTTTGTTTTTCGGCACGGCGAACCGCAACTCGGTAGGAGAAAACTCTATTGTAGTAGGATAGACATCATAGTCCTTTTCATACAGCAGGCCGAATAGCCTGCTGACGACGCCTGCATCCGCTTTTTTTTCTTCGATTAAATTGAGCACCCTGCCGTAATCATCAACCTCAATGAAATTGCAGTTTATACCCATTGTTTTCCTGATCCTGTCAAATTTCTCGAAGTAGATATCATTTTTGTGGACTGCGATGGTTTTCTGATCCAGGTCTGCAATCGACTGGATTTTTGTGCCTGAATGTTTGTATACCTTCCCCCAGTTAGAAAGCACAGCCTCACTGGTAAAATCGAATCTTTTCGCCCTTTCTTCCGAATATGCGATAGAAACCAGAAGGTCTATCTCGCTGTTTTCAAGCCTCCTGAAACATTCAGGCCAGTAGCAGGAGACATATTCAAGGCGCCATTTTTCTTTCGATGCAATGTCCTCAAGAATATCGACATAAAACCCCCTGGCGCTCCCGTCACTTTCAATAAATATCTGCGGCTTGTTTTGATACACACCGACCCTGACAGTCGTTTCCCCGGCATGGGAAGGCAGGCTCAATACAAGGGAAAGGGATATTAACAGGGCAAGGCTGAATAAATGCTTATATACGATTTTATTTTTATATTCAATCATAATATGTCAATCCCGTATCAATTACTAAGGATTCCTTGTTCGGGGAAACAATTTTCGGATGAAAACTGGCTCAACTGCGGATAGGGGCATATATCCGACAGTTCGGCTCGAAGGCATAATTCTAAATTTGACATGTCTTATTAAGGGTCTCATAATTGAATGCACATTTACCGGAAAATCTCCCCTCACCGCTCTCGTAGAGTCGGGTCCCGGACTTTGCCAAAGAGTCCCGTTAGCTAACGGGATTTGCCAAAGGGAGGTTAGGAGGGGTTTTCTGATAATCCTGTAAATACTATTTCGAGACTGATAATAAATAGTACACATATGCCATGTTAAAAACTATCATATATTGTCGTGTGATGCAAACAAAACGTTAATGTTCCATAATTGAGGATAATATGCCGTTATCTGATTCATTTATATTCACATTTTATGATAGTATAGTCACAATATCTTTGTGAAAGGAAGATTCATGGGAGAAGCCTGGTATGAGGGGCTGTCTGAGGATGTCTTCATAACCGAAAAAGACAAAATCTATGAAAAGGCCGCAGTAAAGATAAGGGAAGGTCTTGCCCTGGGACTTGATTTTGACAGCGCATGTGAGGCGATAGAAGTCGAAGACGAAATTTTAAGAAAAGCGATCATCGATGACATGCTGAAAGTCATCATTGCCGAGGAACACTTCGCCAAAGAGATACCGCTTGATGATCTGTCAAAAAAACTGAAAATATCGATGGAACGTCTTGAGACCGCAAAACAGGAAATGCTCGAAGACGTAAAAGACGCTTCGATCAAGGCATTTTACAAGGGGCTTCGCTCAGGCAATGCTTAGTAACCCCAAACGTTGCTTAAAAGAAAAGCAGATGCGCTGTAAAAGTCCTGCAAATCAACAGGATTTAATTATTATTCACATGAATGAAGACTTAACTGTAAGTGCATTTTACAAAAAGGATGCCAGCCCTTTTCCATCGCACCTGCCCCCCGTATAAAAACATGTTTTGTAACCGGTAGGTAAAGTGTCGGGCTTCATACCCTGCAGAGAAGGTTCAATAATAAATTTTCCGGGAAGTTCAATCCTGAAGTCATGCATGCTCTCTGAAGACGCTGACATACAGGGGGTGTTTTTCGGGAAGGATTCTGTTGTGGGTTTCGATGAAAACGGCAGGCTCTGGCGCTGCCGCGTATCCCGGGATACCGTTATAAATAATCTTCACTGCAAAGCCTGGACCGAAGTTGAATTCTCCCGGGACGGAACGCTTATCATGTGCACTGTTGCGAATGAAACGAAGATAGAGGGAATTCCTGTAATGGCCGGCTCCATGGTTCTCTTCCACGGAAACGGCAACTTATTCAAGTGTGATATTGCACGAGACATTATTGTTGAAGGATACCCCTTGAAATCAGGCACAGATGTATGTTTTTCTGAAAGCGGGATGATTTCTGCATTCAATCTTTCCGAAGATGCCTTGATTGCGGGATTGCCGTGCATGTCAGGCACACGGGTCTGGTTTTACAATAACTGCAAAATTGCAGGATGCACAGTATCAGATGATATTGAAATACAGGGGACCCTTATAAGGGAAGGCACATCAGTGTTTTTCAGGGAAGACGGTAAACTCGTAAATGTCTGAACCCCGCCATATTATTTATTATGACAATGGGGAAATCCGGGGAAGACTCCTTCGGGACAGCGCCCGTCTTAAAGGCATAGAATGCAGGGCAGGCTCATGGGTATGGTTCCATGCAAACGGCATGCTTTCAAGCTGTGAAACAGCTGAAAATACCATCGTTGAAAACATCCCGTGCAGGGCGGATACGAGGATCTATTTTCACGAAAATGGCAGATTGATGAGGTGTTTTTTACCCTGTGACAGTGCGCTTAAAGGGATTCCTGTCCGATCGGATACGTTTCTGCTTTTTCATGAAAACGGGATGATTTCAGCATGCAGGCTCAGCGAGGATTTTCTCTGTCAGGGCATCAGATGCAAGGCAGGGACCTGGATAGGATTTCATGACAACGGTTCGATTAAACGATGCGTGCTTGCGGAAGATATTATAAAGGATGGCGTTATGCTGAGGGCCGGCTCATGGGTATGTTTTCACAGAAACGGCGTCCTCGAAAATTACAAACTAACTGAAGATGCCGTAATACAGGGGATAGAATACCATACAGGCGATATTCTTTTATTTGACGAAAACGGCTGGTTATACGAAAAAGTTCCCGGCACTCTAATAAATTATCAGCGATAACCAAAATACTTCATCATCTCCCCGGCAATCTCATCAAACTCAGCTTTCATGGCATCACTCCAATCCTCTTTCACAGGGAAATCAAAGGCCGGGTTTGCATTATATCTTCGGCGGGCATAATCTCTTTTAATCTCTTTACCCGAGAAGGATTCCAGTCTGTCGAGAGTCTCTCTGTTTTCAATCTCTTCTATCTTCAGCATGAGCTTGTTTTTTTCGGGCACTGAAATCAGCCCTTCGATAGCCTTCCTGTTTCTGTAGTCCCATATCCATGCATTCTTCTGCAACGGGATCATTGATTCCCATCTCTTAAAATATGGGTCATTGCGCAGCGGGACCATGCCGAACTGTTTTCTCTCATGCCATCGCCGGCTGTATGCAGACCTTACAAAATCCTTGCCGTTTCTGACTGTCAGGATAATTTTTGCAGAAGGATAAAGTTTATAGATGGCGTCGATAAAATATATGTAAAGATTGGATGAATCAATGAATGAATTACCGTCAATCCCCTGATGGAGGTCCAAAATGACAGCTATCCTTTTTTTGAAGTTATCAAAAGGGTCTGAATGGGGGTCTGCCTTTAAAAAATATTTATCGAGGATATAATTAACCCTGAACTCATGATATCCCCCAAGCAGCCTTGCTGCTGTGTCTGTGCCTGACCTCCCTGAACCGGTTATGATCAACATATTGCTGCTTTAACCGAATAGAGAACAATTATACTGCGTGGACCAACACCCTGCCTGTTAATTCATCCATCAGTGTCTTGACTGTCATTATCCTGTCAACCCTGTAAGCATTGGTGCCTACTGTATATAAGGGATCTTCCTTGTCAGGATTGTAACCGGCTGAACTCAACAGGCCGTTGCAGATGCAGAAACATTCTTCGTTGCTTTCCTTGGCAGGGCACCGTGAGAATTTGCCTTCGGCATCTTTCAGGAGAACATATCCCTTATCGCACTTTGGCTCCCTCAGTCTTTTCTTGCCGGAGACGTACATCGGCGACTGTTTGATTATTCTGAACGGAAGCCCGCATGGAGACCCCGGGGGGTTTGTTTTTGGGTCTACCACGGAGATATCTTCGGCATTCGCATTAATCACAGCCTTTTTGTATTGTTCGGATGCGCTGCTTTCTTCGGTTGCAAGGAATCTTGTGCCCATCTGGATGCCGTTTGCGCCCATTTTCAAAAATCTTACAATATCATTATGTGTATAGATGCCACCGGCGACAATAACAGGGATATCACCATATTTGATGGCCATATCCTTTACCGGCGGCAGAAGATTTTCGAGCTTGTTTGATTCAAGGTCTATCTGGTCGATTTTAAATCCAAGATGGCCTCCGGCAAGCGGTCCTTCCAGAACAACCGCATCGGGCCTGTAGCCCAGTCTTTCCCACTTTTTACATATAAGTTCAAGCGCCCTTGCAGACGATACTATAGGTATCAGCGCTGTATCTTTAGGAGGCTGGATAGCAGGCAGATTCAATGGCAGCCCGGCGCCTGAAATAATAAAATCCGCCCCTGCATCAAGCGCTCCTCTTACAGAGGCTTCATAATCCCTGACAAGGGCAACCATTATATTTATCCCTGCAAAGCCTCCTTCGGCCTTTGCGAGCGATACCTCTTCATGCGCAGCTTCATACGTTGTATATTTCTTGCCGGTTCTTTTGGATACAAGCCTGTCAAGGCATGCGCTTGATACGATCCCGACGCCGCCTTCCCTGGCTACGGCTTTTGCAAGCGGATGCAGTGATACGCCGACGCCCATCCCGCCCTGGATAATAGGAACCCGTATTTTTTTCCCTTTGATCGTTAATGGCAGCAAATTTGATTCAAATTTCGACAAATTAATCCCTCAATTAAATATTCGCAGGCAAAACGATTAGCAAAAAATCCCGCCAAGAGGAAGGTCTGCGTCGTTTTTTATTCAAATATATCATACCTATAATCGCTTATTATAGACTATTTTATCAAGTAAAATGCTATTGCCTTTTAAGATTGATAATGTCCTGCAATCCGACCGGAATTTATTTGCCGGACTATATTGTTTTGAAGGGGCTGTTCCGGGATTCTGCTGAAAACATAAGTTTTCCCCCTGTGAGGTTGAGATAAATGCCTGATGAGAGTTAATATATATGCGAGTAAAAACCGATATCAACAGAATGGTTTTTTGCCGATAGTTCGATAGTTTATTTTTGAGAAGGATATAAGGGATGATTTCGAGAAGAAATTTCATAAAGGCCATAGCCGCGGCTACAGCCTTCTATCCGTTCAGGGATGTCATAGCATCTGGAGAGGGGCAAAGGTCGCTCAATCTCTGCAATATACATACAGACGAGCGTCTCGATATAACTTATTTCTATGCAGGTCGTTACGATTATGAAGCGCTAAGCAAGTTGAACTATCTGTTGAGGTGCCATTATACGAATGAAGTCAGGCCCATTGATATAAATGTTCTTGACCTGCTTTGCGAAATAAAAGAGAGGATAGACAGAAATGCACAGATACAGGTTATCTCCGGCTACCGTTCCCCTGAATATAACGATTATCTCGCAAGCCTTGGAAGGCATGTTTCAAGAAACAGCTACCATATGAAAGGGCTGGCTCTCGATTTCTCTATCGAAGGGGTCAGCAATAATGCTCTGTCAGATATTGCAAGATCACTGGCTTCAGGCGGGGTTGGTAAATATCCTGAATTTGTACATATAGATGTCGGGCCCATAAGATATTGGTAACCCGGTCACCTATTTTCCATAGCTCAAAGGAAAAGCGCAATCAAATCACAGAATTATTAAGGAGAAACTTTACATGGGGAAAGAAGAGAAGCTCAAAACAAACGTTTTTTGTTCGATCATAAATTTTGTAAGGGCCAACCATAAAGATGCCATAGACAGGGCATACGAGTATTTCTGGGACGGAAATACTCCTGACGAGTTCCTTGGAGGGACTGCGCTCTCTCTCGGGTTCATAAATTTTGAGGACTGGCTTATTTTTGATTATAAAGCAAATGACGACAAAGAGACATTTATTAATATATATAAAAAATGCAATACTGAATTAAAAAGTGACGAGATTTTACTTCTTGATAAGATAAAAGATTCTGTATTAAGTCTGTATGAAGTCATATCTGTTTCCAGAGACAGGCGGGTTGTCTTGAAGGACCTGCTTCTGGACTGCGAATTTGATTTGAGGGACAAACCTTTGACGAGGGGTCTCAAGAATGGTGATATATTTGCCACAAGATTGCTGGAACTGGACGGGAAACATGTGATGAGCGGATGTGTATATCCATTCAGTAAAGATTATAAAAAGACAGTCCTGAAATATATTGAAAAACAGTTCGGCAGGTATAAAAGAAACGAGAACCCCGAAGGGACGGTGAAAGGTTTCTTGAAAGATTATGGAGATGTTTTCAATATCATATGGATGGATCTCATCCTTGAGCAAATACCGAAAAAGTCTTAGCCACCGGCTTTATGTTTTATCTGCCCGGAAGTGAATACAGCCTTGACTTGAACTTTCACATAGTGTTAAGTAGTATTCATGGAAACAGATTTTTCCTCGTTCCCGCCCATCAGCATAACAGCTTATTCCGATTACTATGACCTGCCTGAACCAAAGGTCTGGGGGGACTACTGGTTCAAGGAAAACTTGACCAGGGAATTCTTAAGGATCGGCTATCCCGTTGACCATTCAGTCCCGGGAATTCTGCTTCATCTCTTTGGAGAGCCTGACAAAAATATATCCGCCGACACGTATAACATACTCTGGATTCACAGCCACCCTGACTGGATCACCCCGGAGATACTCCGCAAATACCGGAAAATATATTGCATATCAGAATATTTTATACAGAAAATAACTGATATGGGTTTCAGATCTGAAAGACTTATGATGCCGACGTTCATGACCCCCCAAAAAACAAAAAAAAGATATGATGTCATCTTTGTAGGGAATACAAAGCAGAACAGGATAAGGAAGATTATCAAAGATCTGGGGGACCCTTCCTGCAATGTTAAAATATGGGGCTGGGGATGGAAAGGGCTGATACCTGACGATTGGTACGGCGGGGACTACTATGAGCATGCAAAGCTTAATGAACTCTATGCAGCTTCAAAGATTGTTCTGAACGACCATCATGAAGACATGCGCAGGGAGGGATTTATAAATCCGAGGATACTCGATGTTCTTGCAAGCGGCGGTTTTGTTATTTCTGACAGCGTGACAGGAATGGATGAAATGCTGAATAACAGTGTAGTGACTTATAACTCACCCGAAGACCTAAGAAGGCTTATAGAAAAATATCTGGACGACGACAAAGGCAGGGAACTTATTTCGAAGAAAGGACAGGAGATAGCCCTGAGATACAACTTCCGGAGCGCCTGTTCCGAAATTATAAGGCATATCAGATCAATTTCTGATAAATTATTCCCATGAGAAGCGAACAGAATGGCATAAGAACCGCGGGTATTATAATCATCGGCAATGAGATACTCTCCGGCAAAATCCATGATTCCAACGCCTTTTATCTTGCATCAGAACTGCATTCACTGGGAGTGAGTGTATCGCGGATTTCGGTTATCCCTGATGAAATAGATATAATAGGAGGTGAGGCTCTGGAGTTTTCAGAAAGATATGACTATGTATTCACCTCCGGAGGGGTCGGCCCAACGCATGACGATGTCACGATGGCCGGGATTGCCAGGGGTTTCGGTGTTAAGCTTTTAAGGCATCCTGACCTTGAGAATTTTTTCCGTTTAAGATATGGCGGCCCTCTTAATGCTGCTATTATGAAAATGACTGAATTGCCCGAAGGCTCAAATGTAATAACTCAGGAGAACATGCGATTCCCCGTGATTTCTTTCAGAAATATCTTTATCTTTCCGGGGATTCCCGAATATCTCAGGGAAAAATTTTCGCTGATAAAGGAAAGATTCCGGACTTCGGCATTCCGCTTGAGGCGTTTTTTCCTGAACGCCGATGAACCGGATATAGCGAATATCCTTAATAAAGTCGTTGCCGAGAACACAGATGTTATATTCGGCTCATATCCGGTTCTCGGCAATCCCGAATACAGGATTATTGTCACGGCGGAGTCCAAATCCGAAGGCTCTCTGGATAAGGCTCTGAATGACTTCCAAAAAAGGCTTCCCGAAGAAATAATCGTAAGGATCGATTAGCAGAGGTTGTTTTGGGACGTAAAAGGATTTTAGGCAAGACAACAGATTTCATAACAGGGCGTGAAATCAAAGACACAGATGATGAAAGATACCGCCAGAAGCTTGCGCGTTTCCTTGTGGAAGAAAGGGGCTATAAAAAAGAAGATATTGTGGGAAGACTGAAGTTCCGGTTCGATATAGATGGCAGAAATGTCCTGTCAATGATCGATTTTGTTGTTGAAATAGATGGTAAAAGCTTCATGATAATAAAATATGGTCCGGGCTCACTTGTCACACGCGAACGTCCCGCGCTTGCAATCGCAAGGGTTCTCGAACAATATCAGATCCCTTTAACTGTTGTAACAAATGGAGAGGAAGCGGAAATAATCGACACTGCTTCCGGAGAGGTCATTGCAACCGGGATTGAGTCGATCCCCGGCAGGGATTATGTTCTGGAGAAGTTTAAAGACCTTGGATTAAAAAGTCTTTCCATAAAACAATTGGACGCAGAAAAAAGAATTATTTCAGCCTACGATTATATTGAACACTCCCTCGAATGCGATGACGACTGGTGCGAGACTGAATAACACCATTTCCCCCTCCTTAATTTCTATTATTCGTGTAAATGTCCGGGAAAGTATGATCATTGTTAATAATGTTAATTAACGCGCTTAACAAGGATTATCAAATTAACGAATAACTGCCCTCAAAAAATATTTTGCAATCCCTAACTGCCTGATATCTAAAGAATTTAAACTTTTCTCTATCAGGCATAATATTTGCCTCTATTAAGACGTAAAGGGGCTTAGGATTATCTAATAAAGGAGGGCTTGGGATGAAAAAGGTATTAATAGCAGCTGATGATACAAAGGATTCGAAGGCCGTTTTATCCGCTTTTTATAATTTAGCCGGCTCACCCGAAGAAGTGATACTTCTTCATGTTGAAAGGCTGGAAGGATGTTCTTTGATGATCGATATGCTCGGGGATGCAGAGATGTCGACATTAAAGGAATCGTTGAAAGGGACGGAGCATAAAGAAGAGCTGGACAGGCGGGCTAATAAGATACTGGATTACTACAAAAAAGAGTTGGAGAATACCTCACAAGCAAGTGTCAAAACCATTATGAGAGAAGGGATTCCTGCTGAAGAAATCCTGAGGGTTTCCGAAGAAGAAGACGTTGACCTCATAATTATGGGAAACAGTTTGAAAAAAGGCCTGAACAGACTCATTACCGGATCTGTTGCCAAAGATGTGGAAAGAAATGCGAAGGTGCCTGTGCTTGTCGCAAAGACTGAAAGCAATATAGGAGTCGGCGTCGGATCATTTTTCTTTGTATTATTTGTAGCCATCGGTATTTATTGGAGTTCGGTTGTTTTAATGGATCTGGCTGAAAGACTTCTCACAGCATCTGATGAACCGTCTTTACTTGTTTATATTAGTATATCTGCAGGGATAATGTTTGCCGGGATTATATTAGGCATAAGCGGTGCATTCCTGGGATGGCTGTTAGGAAACATTATTGAAGAGGGGATAAAAAGGGTGAAAAACTACCAGAATCTGTTTGAATTACTCAAATAAATATAAATGCTCTGCGGGTAATAAATCTGTTTAGGGGCCGTATTTATATTCCTGTGCAATATCTTTATGAATTCCTGACATAGATGAACAGATTTCGCGATTAATGCTCCTGCTAATCTATTCCAAGTTCTTTGAGCCGTTTCCATAAGGTAACCCTGCTTACACCCAGATGCTTTGCAGTCAGGGTCTTATTACCTTTATAAATGGCAAGGGCAGAACGGATTTTCTCACTCTCAGTACGTTTTTCATCTCCATTGGTCTTTGTTATCTTTAAGACGTACTCTGGCAGATCCGAAACTCTTATACTATCATCTCTGCAGGTAATCGCAGCGTGCTCAAGAGAATTAATAAGCTGCCGCACATTCCCGGGCCAGCTGTAGTTCGTTAAAGCCTCCATAGCCGTATTGCTTATGCTTTTAATGTCTTTATTATTCACGACCGAAATCTTTTTTAAATAATGGAAAGCAAGCATAGGAATGTCCTCGACCCTTTCTCTTAAAGGCGGCACTTTAATAAAAATAGAATTTACCCTGTAAAGGAGGTCTTCCCTGAATCTATCCTGAGAGACAAGGTCATAGATATCTCTGTTTGTAGCTGAAATAAGTCTTATATCGACCGGAATCGGGGTATTATCTCCCACTCGCTGCACCACTTTATCTTCAAGGACATTAAGCAGCTTTGCCTGCATAATTATCGGCATATCCCCTATTTCATCGAGGAAGATGGTCCCGTTGTCAGCTGCCTCGAACCTTCCCATCCTGTCACTTATTGCACCTGTAAAGGAGCCCTTCTTATGGCCGAAGAGTTCACTTTCGAGGAGTTGTTCATTCAGCGAAGCGCAGTTCATGCTTATATATGGTCCGTCCTTTCGCCTGCTCATCTTATGAATAGCATTTGCAACAAGGTTTTTACCTGAACCGCTTTCCCCGCATATCAGAACAGGCGCTTCACTCAAAGCGGCATTCCTGATCTGCTCAAATAATTTCAGCATCTGGCTGCTCTTCCCAAGCAGACCCATGAACCAGTATTCCTTCCTTAATTCCTGCTTCAGTTCCTCAAGTTCCAGTTCTTTCATGAACAATGAAGTTATATCTGTCATTGTTTCAACCGCGCCAATTATTTCGCCATTCACGTCTCTTAATACCACCGCATTTTTTAAAAGATAAACAGCCCTTCCGTCACTGGATCTTATCCTGCATCTTTTGTTGCATATGGACCCTGTTTTGAAAATGTTACAATTTTTCTGTCTTCCTGATTCAGTCAAAATAACACATGTGTCAGTGTCCAATATAGTACAAGGTTTTCCGATGACATATTCCTTGCTGTAACCTGTTATCTCCTCGGCTGCCTTATTGAAGAACATGACGTTGCAATTGGTGTCCAAGACCATGAGTCCATCTCTCATGGTTTCGAAGATATCGATCAAAAATTTTGGGTCTTTTAAAAAAGTATCGATCATGGATATTAATTGTTAATCTGTTAATTTCTGTTAATTAACATTATTAATTGATTTAACATATTATTGTCAACCCCAAAATTAATAGCGCCTATAACTACTTGCTTTTTTTAGATTTTTTCCCCTGTATTTAACAGGCATATGATTTGCAATTTATAGGTGAGTTATTAATTTTAATTTTGATGATGTATTTAAAAATCTTAAACCATAGGGAGTAAAAAATGAAAAAGGTGTTGATTGCAGTGGATGAGACAAAATCTTCAAGGGCGGTATTATCGACTTTCTACAATCTAAACAAGTTGCCGGAAAAGGTAATACTTCTCCATGTTGAAAGACTGGAAGGCAAATCGCTCATGATCGATATGCTCGGCGAAGCTGAGTTATCAACATTGAGAGAGTCATTGAAAGGCACTGAACGCAAGGAACATATGGATAGAAAGGCAGAGGAGATTCTTAATTATTACAGGGAGGAACTTAAAGACAGTGTGGTAAAGAGTGTAAAGACTGTAGTAAGGGACGGGCACCCATCTGAGGAAATCCTGAAGGTAGCAGAGGAGGAAGGTGTTGAACTGATAATCCTCGGATATAGATGGAAAAAGGGACTAAACAGGCTCATTGCCGGTTCTGTCGCCAAAGATGTTGAGAAAAATGCGAAGGTTCCTGTCCTTGTGGCAAAAAAACCTGTCATGTGTGAAGAGACTTATTCCTGGAGGGATGCTTATTATGCTGTATCACTTTTTACTGTAGTGGCTTTATTTCTATTTGTCTTAGGAATTTATCTGGAAAAGAACGGGGCGTTTTAGCCTTGATATCAAAAATAAATAAAGAAAGGAGAAAAAAATGAAAAAGGTATTAATTGCAGTTGACGAGACAAAGGGTTCAAAGGTGGTGCTTTCGGTTTTTAACAATTTGGTCAGGCCACCTGAAGAAGTGATACTTCTCCATGTGGTTAGACTCGAGGGAAGGTCATTAATGATCGATATGCTCGGCGAGGCTGAGTTATCAACATTAAGAGAGTCTTTGAAGGAAACAGATTATAAGGAAGAACTGGACAGAAAGGCCGGGAAAATCATCGATTATTACAAGAAGGAACTGGAGAGCCGGGGTCTGATCAGCGTAAAAACCGTTATAAGGGAGGGCGTTGTCGGGGATGAAATCCTTAAGGTCGCGGAAGAAGAAGGCGTCGAACTGATCATCACCGGCTGCAACGAGAAGAAAGGTCTGAACAGGCTGATATCCGGATGTGTAAGCAAGGATGTGGAAAGAAATGCAAAAGTGCCCGTCCTTGTCGCAAAGAAGACGAAAGAAAAGAAGATCCCTGACTGGAGAGAAGCAACTGTCAAGGCATAAGGTGCGGTGAGTATCTCCGGGTTTTCGAATGCCCGGGACGCAATATAAATCTTTAAAAAAATAAGGAGAAAAAAATGAAAACGATATTGGTTGCAGTTGACAGCACAAAGGGGGCGGACGGGATATTGTCATTATTCCAGAATCTCGTCTGGTCTCCTCAAAACATAATCCTGCTTCATGTCGAGCAGCTTGAAGGCAATACCTTAATGACCGCCATGCTCGGCGATGCGGAGATGACTACGTTGAAGGAAGCATTAAAGGAGACCGAACACAAGAAGGCGCTGGACATCAGGGCTGAAAAGATATTGTCCTTTTACAAAAAAAGGCTCGATAACGGCGGCCTCTCAAATATCAAGACAATAATAAGGGAAGGCAATCCTTCGGAGGAGATACTTAAAGCTGCCGAAGATGAAGGCGCGGACCTCATTATTGTCGGCTGCAGCGGGAAGTCAAGGACACAGAAACTCTTCACCGGCTGTGTATCCAGAGATATTGAGAAAAGGGCAAACGTACCCGTTCTTATAAGCAAAGGGAACGGCTGCGGCGAGCATGCGCATCTTTGGAACGGGAGGGAAGCCTATGCTGCAAAATAGTTACTTCTCCGCTCTAACAGCAATCGGTCTTGGTCTTGCACTGGGATTTATTCTGCAGAGAGGCCGCTTCTGCCTGAACTCTGCATTCAGGGACATTATATTCATTAAGGATCTTACACTCTTCAGGGCATATCTGCTGAGCGTGGTTGTGGCAATTATCGGCTCAAACCTCCTGGAAGATGCGGGGTTACTGGTGTACTTCAACAATCAGACGGGTGATATGATAAGAAGTGGATTGATGCGGCAAAATTTCGTCCCTGCCGCAAATATCATCGGTGGGTTTTTGTTCGGGATCGGTATCGTACTTGCCGGGGGGTGCGCAAGCGGTATTACCTACAGACTTGGTGAAGGACAGTTCGCTGCATTAATAGGGATTGTCGGATTTTTTTTTGGAATTGTTATGACAATAGAAGGGTTGATAAGCCCGGTTTATATCTATTTGAAGAGCTTAAACGTCGAGGTTTTCGGCAAGACGAACCCGGCTCTCTGGGACATATTTGGCAGTGGTCCTGTAGTAAAGTGGAGCACGATAGCCGTCTTTGCTATTGCAGCATTGACCTTTGTCATAAAGGGTAAACCGGTTTTTGGCACAACAAAGTCAAAAGGCTACACCTGGGCATTAACCGGTGTCTTTATTGGCTTTTTAACTATAGCCGGCTGGTGGATATCCTCCTATTTCGGAGGCATTCCAAGAGGACTTGCGATCACAACACCTCTGAGGGAGTTCTTTAATGTATTTCTATATAAAAGTTCGCACTCACCCTTCCCTGAATTCAGTTTCCTTGGCGTGTTTACAGGCACATGGGGTGTGTTCTTTATTTTTGCCGTTCCTCTCGGCGCATTTTTGAGCGCAAAGGGGCTCAAAGAGTTCAAGTGGAAGATCCCTCCTGCAAAGGAATCTATTACTGTATTTTTTGGGAGCATACTTATGGGGATAGGCGCAGTCATTGCCGGTGGATGCAATCTCGGTCATGGCGTTACAGGTATCTCTACAATGGCCCTTTCAAGTTTTGTAGCGACTTCTTCCATAATCCTCGGCAACTGGACAATGGTCTATTTCAAGTTCATCAGGTCCGATGAATAAATAATTCAGTCTTCCACAGCAACTTGGGGGCTATTAAGCCCCCCCTTTTTCCCCTCTCACTTACTGCACGATCATTTAAACTGTAAAGACCCTTAAACTGTTTATTCTCCTGTTTCTTACAGCATTCCGAAAAATATGATGATTTTAATTAATTATCGAAAACATTATACTGCCTGGAGCTTTGGAATCAGCGGGTTTTTCCCTTCATTCAAGACATCCCCCTTTATGCCTATCACAACTTCACTATAGGGAATATCTTTTCCGGAAGCCTTTATCGACTCCTTTACGAGATAGGACAATCCTCCGCAGCATGGCACTTCCATCCTTACTACTGTTATGCTCTTTATAGAGTTCCCCCTGAACATCTCCGTCAGTTTTTCATAATAATGCTGTGCATCATCCAGCTTTGGGCAGCCTATGACAAGCTTCTTACCCTTGATATATCTGCTGTGGAAATTTACCGCAGAAAAAGCCGCACAATCTGCTGCCAGAAGCAGATCTGCATTATCAAGATAAGGCGCTGTTGTAGAGATCAGCTTCAACTGTATCGGCCAGTTGGTAAGTTCGGGCCTTGTCTCCTCTGTCCCGTGATAAGCGTCTTTCTTTTCTGTAAAATCAACTGCCTTTGTGCCGGAGCATCCGCAGAATTCTTCCTTCTTTGCCCTTGTTTCTTTAATGTGTCTTTCAGTAGCTTCCTCGTCGAACAGATCTGCCTCCCTCTGAACAATTGTGAGTGCGCCTGTCGGGCAGCCGCCGATGCAGGCGCCCAAGCCGTCACAGTACATATCCTTGACCAGTTTCGCCTTTCCGTTAACAATCTGCAGAGCGGCCTCAGCGCAGTCCACAATACACTGTCCACACCCGTTACACTTGTCTTCATCGATCTTGATTATATTTCTTATTGCCATTTTATCCTCCCTGGATTTCTTGTTTTACTGTCTTGAGTATAAATTATCTCATCATGGCTTTCTATGATTTAAATCATGCGGCGTTGTTAAATAAAGAACCATCGTTCCGCCTTCCATTCAAGAAAAAACCGTATTGTGAATAAACCCACCAGTTGCAAAACATGTTCTTGATATGGAAGGCAGAGGTGATGGAAAAGGGCTGCCATCAACACCTTACAGCCCGCAAGTGTGGCCGGCCATCCTTTCTATAAAATGCACTATCAGTTAAGTCTGCATTCATGTGAATAAGAATTAAATCATGTTGATTTGCAGAACTTTTACAGTACATCTGCCTTCCTTTTATGCAACGTTTGAATAAAGTCTGTTTCTTATATTTTTAATCAGTTTTTGATAACTATAATAATAAAAATGTTATAATAATCAAACTTTTCCTTTGTCAACTTTCTGTTTAGGGGATTATTATGAAAGCATGTTATATATGCCATGACACAGAAGATATATCTTCATGGAAGCATCCTGTCAGCGGTCAGGAGTATGTCTTATGCAATTATTGTCTTAAAACCATTGTAGGTGTTTGTGCAGAGTGCGACAGCATATTGAGCAAACTGGATCCCATCGGGATAAACAATGAAGGACAGAGGATCTGCTATAAATGCAGCGCCATGCACGATATGGCCGATGATGAGCAATAGTCTCATATCATCGAGGATGCTATGTCAAAGATCGGCAAAGAAGAAAAATCCGGAATTATAAGAGACTCATTTGAGATCGACAGGTTGTATCTTCAGGCGCTTGATTGCCTCAGAGAGGACCTTATCGGACAGGGGATAGATATTGACTCCGGCGAGGGCAGAAAAATATTCATACGTGCTGTTCGTGAACTTAACGAAAGATTTATGTCATAACCATTACTGTTCAAAATAAAAGGCGGAATGTTTCATAAACACAATAAATCGACATGATAATTGAGACGGCTACTGCCATTATGGTGATCATTGTGCTCAAGCGCACTCTTGTACTTCTCCTTTTTCCGGCATGCGAATCTTTGTTTTTTAAGGAGCCGTTATTGTGTTTATTCTCCATCCCGCCTTTTCTCAGACGAACTAATTTTATTTTGGGCAGATATGTAGGACGGCAAATCCTTTTGAGTACGCCATGAAATGCAGAAAGCCCGATTTTCTCGACTTCGAAAGATTCTCCGCGGAAGGAATCCCCGAAGACCGTCCTGAACTGCCGGATAAACTCACGGATTGCCTCACTGGAACGGGGATCCCTTTCACCAACAGAGATAATATAAGACAGAAGGCCCTCAGGTTTCTCATCGAAGAAAAGGGTTATCATAGGGAAGACATATCAGTCGACCGCGGGATTAAGCTCGAAATCGAAGGGCGGAAGATACTCTCTCTTGTCGATATCCTGATCGGTTTTAATGATAAAACACTGATGATATGGAAATGCGCTTCCGGCTCCCTTGTCACAAGAGAAAGACAGATAATAGCCTCGGCAAGGCTGCTTGAGGATTATATAGTGCCGCTTGCCGCTGTCACGAACGGTAAAGACCTCGAACTGCTCGATACATATTCAGAAAAGGTAATCGGCAGCGGGTTCCAGACTGTCCCCGCACGCAGTGAATTAATTGAATTTTCAAAAAATATTTCGTTAAAACCGGTCAACAGAGAGAAAATAATATATGAACAGAGGATCCTTTACACCTACGATGCAATAAGCTGTCCCCCTGCCTGCAACAGCGATCCCGAAAAATAAGACACGCCTGTTCTTTCAGCAGTATCGCTTCAGTTACGGCTGAGAAAGAAGAAAGATTCTCGATGCGAGTCTTCGCTGAGAGTCGCTACGACCGGACGAGCCGGAATAACAGATAACGGAATAGACAATATTATGGTTACGTTCAGCAGAAAATTTCTTAAGAAAATTCGACAGTATTACTGTTATAATAATTTACTCATATTCCCGTGGATGTTTTAATTCGGAAAATGCAATAGCAGCGAGTATGGATGAATGAAACATCTTTATTTTGAAGGCGTTCATGCTTCCTGCTTACATCATATATTCATGACTAATTTGTATTTTTCGGATTAATTCATTCTATATTAACATCCGGCAATGAACATAAAAGTCAGCGAATTCATCGTAAAGTATCTTGAGAGGCTCGGAACAGAATATGTCTTCGGCATACCCGGGGCGCATATACTTCCTGTTTATGACGCCATGTACGATACAAAGATCAACCCGGTCCTCACAAAGCACGAGCAAGGCGCCTCGTTTATGGCAGGCGGTTATGCGCAGCAGTCAGGCAAGATAGGGGTGTGCATAGCGACCGCAGGGCCCGGGGCTACCAATCTTGTCACAGGACTGGCTCATGCGTTCATGGACAGGCTTCCTGTGCTCGCAATAACCGGGGAGACGCCGACTTATTCTTTCGGAAAAGGGGCCTTGCAGGAAAGCTCAGGACAGGGCCACAGCATCAACCAGAATTACATTTTCAGGGGCATTACAAAATATCACACCATTGTCCAGCGAACGGACTATTTTTTCAAAATATTCAAAGACATAACAAGCATCCTCTTATCAAGGAATCCCGGCCCCGTGCTGTTGAGCTTCCCATATAATGTTTTGAAAGAGACTGTAGATGGCAGCATTTTAGACAGCATTCACATGTCCGGAAGCCCTCCTCAGGAAGGCGAGGACACGCTGCCCTCACCCGAGATACTATCCATGATAAGAACGTCGTCTTATCCGGTAATGATTGCCGGCTATGGCAGCATTCTGTCCAGGGCCGAAGATTTAATAGCGGACTTCTGCAGAAAAACTGCGATACCTGTAGCTACGACCCTTAAGGCCAGAGGCATATTGCCCGAAACGTCCGATCTTTCCCTCGGCGTTCTTGGAATAACTTCCAATGAGCTTGCATACAGATATATCACCGAGAAGGCCGACCTTCTTATATTCGCAGGGGCAAGCTTCGGTGAAAGGACAAGTTACAACTGGGACCAGAACTTGATAAGCGGGAAAAAAATAATACAGATTGACAATAACGAAAAACAGCTTAACAAGGTCTTTCATGCCGATATAGCTCTCAAATGTGATGTGAGGGTATTTTTTGACAACATCTTGAAGGTGGACCCGTATTATTTAATACCTAAAGACTCTCAGGATATAAAAATCTATAAGTCCACATATGCCAATCATGACGTAAAAGACAATGAGTTTCTCCTCATCAACCATTTTCTTCAAAAATTAAACAGTCATTTTGACTGCCGGGCATCGATATTTGATGACAATATAATATATATGCAGCGCTTTTGCCATATATCAAAGAGCAGAAGCTATTTCCCGAATTCAGGTCTCTCCTCTCTCGGACATGCAGTGCCTGCCGCAATAGGGGCCAAATTGTCCACGGCAAAACCGGTTATTGCGATAGTGGGAGACGGAGGGTTCCAGATGTGCTGTATGGAGATCATGACGGCCGTCAACTATAATATTCCGGTTTCCATTGTTCTTCTTAATAATTCAGGGCTCGGCCTTGTCAGGAAAAACCAGTTCTACAACTATAACGGCAGATTTATAGCAAGCGAATTTATAAACCCCGATTACAAAAAACTCGCGGAATCTTTTGATATTAATTACTTCAGGGTGGTTTCCACATCGGACGCCGACGATGCATTTAAATGCATCGATTTCAAAAATAAGATCAATTTAATCGAGCTGATCCTCGACAAAGACGAATTCCCGAAATATTCCTCAGGGAGATGACGGGGGTACCTTGAGGAAACAAGAGATTTTCAGCAGCCTGATCTCTTTTTCCAATCAATTTAAAGAAAGACCTTTTGCAGTCCGGCTGAGCAAAGGGTCCCTTCCTATAGCAGAGGGCATCGGCGGGAAAAAAGGCATTTCAGAAGCGCTCACGGAAATAAAATCCATTTATGAGGAAGCAGTCGGGCATGTTGAACAGGAGGCTGCAGATGCCGGATACGCGGATGACCTGCTCAAACTCCAGAGGGAACTCTATATGGAACTGGAAGACCTTATCTCATACTGCAAAAACGACACCAGACATCATATCCTGCTGGTCATCCCTGTAGCCGACAGGCCTTTAATGCTTAAGGGCTGTCTCGACAGTCTTGTCGAACACTGCGCGCATTTCCGTTACGGCGGGATGACTGTCGATGCAGAAGGCCGCTCTGTCTTTAAAAAAATCTCTGTCTTAATTATCGACGACAGCAGGGACATGAAGAATATACAGGGGATCAGGGAATTAACAACAGGCTTAAGGTCATCCGGGATCCGGGCGTCTTATTTCGGATTAAGTGAACAGGCCGAATTCATAAGCCGAATCCCCTTCGAATACAGAGAAAGGCTTTCAGGACTCATCGGCGCCTATAGCGGCCCTGTTCCGCCGCACAAAGGAGCTTCGGTCACGCGCAATATCGCATATATTTACATCCACTCCTTGCTTGCAGCATCCGGGGAAAAGACATTGATATACTTCCTCGACAGCGACGAAGAGTTCAGGACAAAGATCAAACGCGGAAGCAGCAGTGAAGACATACAGTTCATTAATTTCTTCTACTGGACGGAGAGGATATTCTCTTCCTCCGACATTGAAGTCCTCACCGGTAAAATAGCCGGTGACCCGCCTGTCTCTCCCTCTGTCATGATCAATACCCTTCTCGATGACATGATATTTTTTCTTGATGCCGTATCCGGTTCGGACATTAATGACAGATGCGGTTTCCATGAAGGGAATTCATCAGAGGGCTCGCAGGCAGAATATCATGACATGGTCGGACTGTTCGGCTATAAGGCCCCTTTATCACCGAGGAGGTATGTGTGCTGTCTGCCGGGCGACCATACAATAAAGGACTGCCTCAAAGATTTCTCGATGAGGGCAGCGGGTTTCTTCTACGGCCTCCATCCGACCAGGACACTATATTACAAGCATACTGGCGATTTCACAAAGACTGCAAATGCCAGAACAGTATACACAGGGAACTATGTACTGAACGCAAAAGGTCTCCGCAATTTCATCCCATTTGCCGGCCTCAAACTGAGGATGGCAGGTCCTGTGCTCGGCCGCCTGCTTAAAATAAAGCTTAAAAGCGGATTCGTCTCGGCAAACCTCCCGCTGCTGCACAGGAGAACAATTCCTGACAGCAGAGTTAAGGAATTCAGGAGCGGGCTTTTCATGACCGATGATCTAATAGACCTGTCAGTCGAATTCAACAGGCAGTTCTGGGGAGACATAATGTTGTTTTCGATAGATTCCCTGACGGCTTCGGGTTATCCCGAAAAGACCCCCCGGCTTTCTGAAATAGAAAAGACCGTATATGAAGTGCGGGACAGGATATGGACATTATACAGGGAGCAGAAGGCCGAAACAGTCCAGAAAGTTTCGAGTATAAGAGAATACCTGATGCATACCAGCCTGCGGAAGGACAATACGTCCGGAAATATCATTGAAAACTTAAGGTCTTTCTGTGCACTTGTAGAGAGCAACTTCGGCCCGGATTCCAAAGGACTGAAATTGATCTCGGACCAGATAAAAGATGGGACACATACGGAAATGATTGTAAATGCGATACGGTCATTCCACGAAGATGAGCTTTGCTGGAATGAACTATTAAGAACTATGTCCTTGCCATCGCCCTGATAGAGTCTGTTTGCCCGTTGACCTTTATGCAAACCGGTCAACCCACACTATAAATTTTGCGGTATGACGGAAAGATCTTTCGTCTGTATGGGTTTGCGATTCCTTCTTTTCTCATAGCGTATCTGTCTGCGTGCTTGCCTGCGCGCAGCGCGCAAGCAGGCAACTCACGGGCAGGCTGTGCCGGGAAATTATTTTCGGCTTGTGAATATGGGCTGAGTGGATTCTCGGGTATTAGTCAATCAAATGTCATCGCTGGCATCGCCTTGAGCTAAAATCCTTCCTTCTCTGATCACCAGCATTATGTCCGCAAGTCTCTTTGCCTGGGCAACATCATGCGTTGTCATTATTACGGCGGGACGGCCTCGATTTTTCATCCTCAGGATTATTTCCTCTATCATTTCGCTGTTCTTCTGATCGACTGACGCTGTAGGTTCGTCTAAAAAAAGGATATCAGGTTCCGTGACCATCGCCCTTGCGATGCCGAGCCTCTGTGCCTCGCCGCTTGAAAGTGTAAGGGCATTATGATTTTTTTTGTGGATCAGCCCGAAGGATTCAAGATATACGTTGACCCTATCTTCGAGCTCCTTTTTTTTCAGACCGCGTATCTTCAGGCCGAATGCCATGTTCTTGAATACTGTTGTATTGAAAACACCGACCTTCGGCAGCACAAGTGTTATCCGCCTCTTTAATCCGATGTCCTTTTCGACCGCCTTCTGTCCGGAAAGATAAATTATCTCCCCCCTGTCCGCATCTTCAAGGAGGGCGCTGATCCTCAGGAACGTGGATTTGCCGCTTCCGTTAGGCCCCATCAGGATATAAATTCCGCTTTTTTCGAATAAAAATGAGCATCCGCTGAAGACCGTGTTTCCGTTGTAGGCTTTCCATAAGTCCGAAATCTTCAGTATCAGGCTCATCTTACTGACAGCGCCATTCCTTTCTTCTGGACCAGGTGAAGGGCCAGATTTACAGCAAGAGAAATTGCCAGCAGTATTATCCCGAGGGCAAGGGCGAGTTCAAAATCACCTTTGTCTGTCTCGAGCGCAATTGTCGTAGTCATAACCCTCGTATAACCGGCTATATTTCCTCCTACGATCAGTATCGCCCCGACCTCGGCCATGACCCTTCCGAATCCCGCGATTATACCCGACATTATGCCGTATCGCGCCTCCCTCATAACGGCAAGCGAGACCTGTATGGGTGTAGCGCCAAGTGTTGCTGAGGCCTGCCTGATTACAGGATCGATATTGACTATTGCGGAATGACTGAGGGACGCCACTATCGGAAGCGCAAGAACCGTCTGGGCTATAATCATAGCCGTGGGTGAATAGAGAAGCCCCATGAAGCCCAGGGGCCCGTTTCTTGAAAGTATCAGATATAAGAAAAGACCTGCGACAACCGGCGGAAGTCCCATGAACGAATTCAGGAGACTTATGATAAATCCCCTGCCGGGCAATCTCTTTAAACCGACAAATGCTCCCATGGGGAGACCGATAATTGTTGCGATGACGAGGGCCGTGACCGAAACCCTGAGCGACAGAAAAATAATATTCAGCAGCTCGGGGTCGAAACTCAATATCAGAACAAAAGACCTCCTGAACCCCTCGGTTATCGTGTTCATGTCAAATGACCATCAGTCTTATTTTGCATTGGGTGTAAAAAGCTGATTGCCGTTTTTGTCCTTAAACGAGGCGATGGCCTGCTGCCCTTCAGGCGATATGAGCCAGTGCACAAACTCCTCTGCCTCTTTTTGTTTTACGCCCGGATATTTATCCGGATTAACTATCATAACGCCGTACTGGTTGAACAGCAGAGGGTCACCTTCAAGCAGAATCGTCATCTCCAGTCTGTCCTTATCCTTTGTGGCAAGCCACGTGCCCCTGTCCGTAAGGGTATATGCTCGTTTTTCATCCGCTATCCTCTGGGTCTTTTCCATGCCCTGACCGACCTCAAGATACCACTTCTTCCCCTTCGGGTCTATGCCCGCCTTTTTCCAGATTGATAATTCCTTAGTATGAGTGCCTGATTTGTCACCCCTCGAGACGAACACGGAGGCTGTTTCCGATATCCTTCCGAAAGCCTCTGGGGCGGTTTTAATGCCTTTTATCCGCGCAGGATCATTTGAAGGGCCGATAATAACAAAATCGTTATACATCACATCGTGCCGGCATATGAAATAACCCTCCTCAACCGCTTTCAATTCCTGTTCCCTGGCATGCACAAAGACTACATCAGCATCTCCTCTTTTGCCGATTTCGATGGCGGCGCCGGTGCCCACCGCAACAATATCGACCTTTATGCCCGTCTTTTTCTCGAAAAGCGGCAGGATAAAATCGAACAGACCTGAATTCTGCGTGCTTGTTGTAGAGGCGCAGCGTATCCTTGTCTCCGCAGAAACTGTCGCGGATATTAACATCACGGACATTATCACACTCAATACACATAGTTTAAATACCCTCATTCATATCCTCCGTTTATTTTTTTGAAAGACCTAATCTTTTTTCTTCCCGCTCCAGAAATTTCTGAAAATCATTATAAAATTTCCAGAATAGACTGATAGCCTTCTCGCCTTCCTCGGTCAGCCGGGTTCCCCCGCCTCCCTTCCCTCCCGAGACCCTTTCAACAAAAGGTTTTAGTGCCTGCCTGTTCATCGAATCCACAAGCTCCCATGCATGCCTGTAGGACATTTCCATTGACTTCGCCGCCTTTGTAATCGAGCCGTATTCGCGTATTCGTTCGAGAAGGATAATCCTGCCGTATCCCAGAAAAGTCCCTTCCTTTCCATCAATCCAGATGCGTCCCCTGCATGAAAAAGAAGTTCTCTTTTGCCGCCCGGTCCCTGAATGCTTTTTAGTCATCAGAGCGTAATATACCACTGGGAATAACGAAAATCAAGATATATTTCTGTTTAATATTCCGGATTTTTCAACAGACTACTGCAGCGTTATTGTCTGTTCTCTGCATTAATTGAATTGAGCAATGGGATAGTCCCTACAAAATTCCTGATGCATGTATATATATCACTGAAACATTTTCTGTATTCGCTTAGACTCGAGCCATATGGATCAGGGATCTTCTTTATCCTGTTGCCGCCTGAGAACTCTGCAAGGTTATAAACCTTCCCATATGATGTGATATCCATTGAAAGCACCCATTCGATATGCACAGGTTCCATGCAAAGGATCAAATCGCTGCTTCTGAGAGATACTGCATCCAGCAACCTGGATCTGTGTCCGGATATATCTACCCCGTTTTCATATGCGGCTATTACCGCAAACTCGGACGCCTGGTTGCCGTTTAAGGCATGCGTACCGGCCGAAGAGACGCCTATTCCCGGATTATTTCCGAATATTCTTACCAGTATCCCTTCCGCCATCGGGCTGCGGCATATATTCCCTGTGCATATCGCCATGATATTAATGCGATTATCAGAGTCAAACATGATAATGTTCCTTCTCGCAAACCAGTTTGTAAATATAAAGCAGGCAAAGTTATAATAACAAATATCATAGTAATTTCGGAATTGAGCTTTTTTATGACCGGTACAGACATTAACTCGCATCCTGCAAGATTGGGAATTGATGACGGCTTCAGCTTTAACTGCGGCAATGAACTCGAATGTTTCAACAAGTGCTGCCGTAACATTAATCTTTATCTTACACCTTATGATATATCAAGGATAAAAAGAAGGCTTGAAATACCTTCATATGAATTCCTTAAAATATACACGATTCCTCTGTTCCCTGAAGAGATAGGTCATCCTGTCATCTTGATGAAAATGGTGCCCGACGAAACCAGGAACTGCCCTTTTGTCAGCGAAGAAGGATGCATGATCTATGACGACAGGCCGTGGTCCTGCAGGAGTTTCCCGCTCGAACCCATTGCAGACAGCAACCCGCCTGAATTCGAAATTATTAAAAGGGATTTCTGTAAGGGGTTCGACAAAGGCAGACCTCATTCGATAAAGAAATGGCGCGATACCCAGAATATGGCCTTTTACGAGGATATGAACGAGGATTGGAAAAAATTGACGCATAATAAGAATTTCGATTCCAGGAACCTTCTTCAGGGCAGTGCCCGGGACATTTTTTTTATCGGGAGCTACAATATAGATGAGTTCAGAAATCTTGTATTCAAAGGCGATTTTTTAAATCATTTTGATGTCGAAAAAAGGGTTATCAAAAAGATTCGCACTGACGAAACAGAGTTGCTGAGATTTTCTTTCAGATGGATGCGTCATGTTTTATTTGGAGAAGGCACATTAAAAAGAAAATAATTTCTCAGCACAATGCACTAAATTTTTTTTATCTGTTATAATAAATAAAGTAAATTGTTTATAAAAATTTAAAAACATTTGGAAATACAAAGGTGGTTGGGATATATAACCGGCGTTTCAAGGTGCGCTCAATTCAAACCCCTTTTTTGAACAAGGAGAAAAGGAATGGGAAAGGTTATGGAAGATAAGAAAGTAGTGTGTCCTCATTGTGGACATAATCTTAATAAATGGAGTACACCTTCTTTTAATTTTGCCGATGGGCTGGGATGGTGCTCTACATTTCTATATGTCTGCTTTAACGATGAATGCAGCTTCTTCAAAAACAGCTGGAAGCATATGTATGAAGTATACGGCCAGGAAATGGGGTACAGATACATGCTTCATCCCGACTCCGGCGAATCTTCGAGTCTTCCTGTAGGCGGCAAGGATGTCATGAAGGGCGACATCATCGATGAAATAAAGGAAGCCCGGGAAAAAGCTGAACTGGAAGCGAGGAAAAAGGCATTCCAGGCGCTTACAGACTACTTCATTAATAAAGATGTGGACAGCATTTTACAGATGCTTATGGATGAAAACGGCTTTGGGAGCGTAAGACTGAAAGCTGCAGAACATCTTGGGGAGATCGGAGACCTTCGTGCAGTTGAGCCGATGGCAAACTATAAATTCAATCATGAGGTCATTCAGAAGAAAGTGGATGAATCCATCAAGAAGATTCACAAGAAAAACTTCACGATGGAATGTCCGTATTGCGCCGAGATAATCAAGATTCGCGCAAAAATCTGCAAGCACTGCGGTAAAAAATTAAATTCCTGAAATTCTTTATTTTCTTAAAATATAAGGGCCATGGAAAGTCATGGCCCTTATATACGGAAAGTAAGCTTTTCAGATGCTGCCGATCCTTCCAACCTTCATCTTTTTCCCCGGGATTCCAAATTGATGCAGATCTTCTTCTCTGTCTGTTTTAACCATTGTTTTCCTATCTTTACCTGCTGATTTTAAATCTGATCGCTCCCGCCTTTTCCTGGTAGAAAAACTATTAATGTTTTTTTGAGAATCTGCTGAATTATTCCGCGCATTAAGGGAACGGACATGTTTCTGCATATCCGGAGATTTAAATCCGGGGGAATCATTTCTTTTAATTGACCGCTGATCCGCATACCTTCTGTTTTTCTCGTCACGTGCTCTGTCTGCATCCTCTTGAATTCTTTCCTGTAGCGGTTTGTCATACTTTGTTATCTGTCTTTGACGGAATGATTCTCTTCCGGTCTCCTTCAAAGGGACCCTGTTACCCTGTTCTTTAAGGTCTCTAAAACGCCTGGCACCGAGATCCGGTCCATTTATCGTTGCTGATACATTCGGGGATTCCTCATGCATTCGGTTATTCTTACTGATCCTGCCTTTCTCGATCGAATATACCGGCCGCTTCGAGTGAGGTATTTCCCTGATTACAGGCATAAATGCAGCCTTTTCAGGCTTTATGTTCGGACGTCCGATGCTGATATTATTCAGCAGGAAAGGATTTTTCCCAGGCTTGAAATTTACTTGTCTCCCCTTCACAAAAGTATCATTATGGAGGATGGTTACAGCATTGTTAATATAAACATTCTTATACACCCTTTTTATTGCGGGATTGCCAATTCTGACATTGACGATATTCAGACTGTGCGGCCCGTAATAACCATAGCCATAATAGATATCTCCGGGTGCAAGTGGAACCCATGCCACATATTCAGGTGTATGTACCCAACCGACAAACCCGGGCCCCCAATAAATAGCCCCTCTGACAGGGGGCACCCAGCACCAGCCTGTCATGGGAATAAAAGTCCATCTCCCGTAGTGGTACGGCGCCCACCCCCATGGCTCGTATGAAATCCATACATAGTCACCCCTCATCCACACCCACCTGCCATGTCTGTAGGGAGACCATCCGGCAGAGATAACGACCCTCGGTTTCCAGATATGACCATGCTCTCTATCATATATCCATTCACCGTTATCATCAAAATCCCTGGAATATACACCTAATTCTCCTGGTAAATACCTGTAACTATATCTTCTTTTTTCTGATTCTTCGTCTCTTTCATGATTCCATCTTTCCCAAGAATCAGGGCGCCCGAGGTATGAAATTTCGGCATAATCGTCATCACCAAGATATAATGATTTACCCTCGCTTATCCTCGTCTCGCCTTTCCTGCTTTCTGCATAAACCACACCCTTGAATACCGAGATATCAGCATAGCCGTTTCCTGTGATATCGATCCTGAAAACAGCTCTGTCCTGCGCACGCACTGTCATAAGCTGGGTGTATATCTGAATGGCGCTGCCTCTGTCTCCCTTGAAATTGACGTAAGCATCTCCTCCGGACATATGAAACTTTAATGAGTTTTTGTCAGCGGAAAGCATCTCTACCAGAGAATATTTATTTAATCTTAATAATGTCCCGTCTTTAAATCTTATCTCAGCCTTCCCTTCTTCCGGCACCCACAATTGGTCACCTTCCAGTAATGGAGTATTTATCGACGCAGGAACCCACTCGGATATATCCCCGCCTCTTATCTGCACGTCACCTTGCACAAGGCTTATATGCAAACTCCCGAACGGCGAAGAGTGGGCATATACAGGTGAAAGTAAAATTATAAATGCAAAACCTATGAACCTTAAAATCCTCATATTTCCCTCCTTTGTTATATCCTGAATAAATTTAAACAGCACTTTGTGAAGATACTGTGAAATTCACAATTTTTCACATTTGTTATCAGTTCACACTGCTGTCCAAAATAATTTCAAATATACATAAGAAGGCGGGATGTTGAGGAAACAGAATAACGACACCCTGAAAATCAATCCACAAACAATTACAAAACAACATAAATACAGAGTTATCGTTAATACGTTTATTCAACAAAGTCGAGGGCTGACATTTAATAATCATGTCGATTTATTCTGTTTTCGAGGCATTCCGCCTTCTGTAAAGTCTTATTCGGGACATGTATGATCAGTCCACCCACACTAATCAAAATTTTCCGGTATGGCGAAAAGTTCTTTTCGTCTGTATGGGTTTGTGATTCCTTCTTTTCTCATAGCATACCTGTATGCGTGCTTGCCTGCGCGCAGCGCGCAAGCAGGCAGCGCACAGGCGGGCACGAACGAACTTTTCAAATACACTCCCCTCTGTCCAGCCTTAAATTAAGGGTGGATGAAGGGGGGTGCGAAAAGATTTTGAGCTGTGCCGGAAAATTATTCTAAGCTTTTGAATGATATGTGCTGATGTATGTCCGACCTGTTATTGTTACGGAGTGAAAGAAACTGTAAACGTTGATCCGGGGAGCGCAGAGAGGACAATTACGCTATATTCATGCAAAACGAACGATTTCGCCGGGGTGGCAGAAGGGCATAACGTTCAGACCTGAACGTCATGTGCGTCTCAAATGCCGTTATTTTCAGAAGCTGCCGGGCATAAAGTACTTGTTTAAAAATCCTCCTCATCAGCCTCTTTTAAAATCTCTTCGGGGGTCTTCGCAAGGAGTCTCTTTTCCCTTTCTTCTCTTGCTTTCTTCTTTGCTTCCACAGCAGCCCTTTGCCGTTCCAATGCCTTTTTACGGGCCTCATCCTTGACCTTTAAGTCTCCCTCTCCGAACATTGTGAATCGGAGCCACTTGAGGGAGAATTTAAGGAGTTCAAGCTCGTCTTCCTTTATCTTTTTGAGTACTCCAGGTTCGATAATATATGAATCGAGAAAGCCGCTGTTGAATGCAAAATCTCTGAACATATCGAGATTCGAACTTACCATGAAAAACAGATCCAGGGATTTCTGGCTGAACTCGACCATGCCGAGTGTTTTGGCCTTCAGCACAACTTCCATCCAGTCGTTGTTCATCTCATCATAGAGGTCGGCCTCCTGGTCGGCCCTCCACTCATCGATTGTCCATTCACTGGTCTCGTTATGTCCAAGGCAGTGATCTTCCTTTATCTTTATAAAAAACTCTTCCCCTGTCAGCCTGTCATATTTCTTCATGATCGCCATGCCGATAGGATAATAACGGCATGTCACCGGACGATCTGAATAGACTGTACAGCCATCAGGTGTAACAAACGGGCAAGATTTTTTTTCGTCGTCCCTCATTTTTAGGACTACTATTGGAAGCGGCGTTCCGTCTATTGAGCGGGGCACTGTATATTGCATGAGGAATTCATTGTACGACATATTCAGCCTGTTCTTTAATCTGAATATATCATACGGCGTAAGATTGATCCTTATGCTGCTGCAGCATGCTGTAAAACATTTGATCCCGGGATAGCATTTAAACCTCATTTTACTCTTTCGGGTGAGCTGCTCAGGCACCACAACGCTCTTCTGGAGCTTTTTCTTCACCTCTTCCATCTTTTTCTTGAATTCTTTTTCATCTAAAGGCATTTCAAAATCCTTTCATACTGCTTAACCACAGCACAAGGTGCTGAGACAATCTGGAATTATTTATATATTTACAAAGGACAGAATATGAGATAACCGTTAAGGATTTTCAGTTTTATTTTACAGATCACGAACTTCCTTAATCATAATCTGCCGACAGTTCATTATAACAAAAAAGCCGATTCCGATACTCTGGAATCGGCTTTTATTAGTTTTTACAAAAACAGTATTACAGCAATGGAACGATCAGAAGCGCAACGATATTAATAACCTTGATCATCGGGTTGATTGCCGGACCCGCTGTATCTTTGTATGGGTCGCCGACCGTGTCGCCTGTGACAGATGCCTTGTGTCCGTCACTGCCCTTCTTATGCAATTTGCCTTTATCGTCGGTAACGCCGTCTTCAAAGGATTTCTTGGCATTGTCCCATGCGCCGCCGCCGCTTGTCATGGCTATAGCCTGGAAGAGTCCGGTCAGGATACTACCGATAAGAACCCCTCCGAGAGCTTCTTTCCCGAGGGCAAGTCCAACTACAATAGGAACCACAACCGGGATAAGAGCAGGGACCATCATCTGCTTGATAGCGCCTTTTGTGACAATGTCAACGCACTTGCCGTATTCCGGCTTGGCCTTATATTCCATAATGCCGGGAATCTCTCTAAACTGTCTTCTGACTTCCTCAACAATGCTGCCTGCTGCCTTTCCAACAGCCTCCATAAGGAGTGATCCGAAATAATAAGGGAGCAGACCGCCGATGAAAAGACCTGCCAGAACCATTGGGTTTGAAAGGTCAAAATATAGCTGTTCACTAAATGACCTTGAATACTCCGCAAAAAGAACCAGAGCTGCAAGACCTGCCGAGCCGATAGCATAACCCTTTGTAACAGCCTTTGTTGTGTTTCCTACTGCATCCAATGGGTCTGTGATGTTACGGATCTCTTCAGGCAGTCCTGACATCTCTGCGATACCGCCTGCATTATCTGTTATCGGTCCATACGAGTCAATGGCAACAACAATTCCTGTCATTGAAAGCATCGAAACCGCTGACAGTGCGATGGCAAAAAGACCGCCAGCTGCGTCACCGGCAAATCCACCACCCAATGCAAAGGCTCCAAGGATTGAGGCAACAATAACTATAACAGGCGCGCCGGTTGACTTCATGCTGACCGCAAGGCCTGCGATCACGTTTGTGCCGTGGCCGGTCAGGCTGGCCTTTGCAATGTGCTTCACAGGGCCATATTCCTTAGCGGTGAAGTATTCAGTTATAGCCACGATCAGGCCTGTCAATGCGAGGCCGATAAGCGCCATAAGGAAAACATTCATCTGCGTAAATGACGGATGGTCGATTAGTGAAGCCTGTGCTGATGCACCTTGCAGAAAATAGCCCGTAACAATATAAAATGTTACTGCCGCGAGAACGCCTGAAACAGCAAGCCCTTTATAGAGGGCGCCCATGATATACTGGTTTTTGCCCAGTTTTACTGCAAATGTTCCAATAATGGAGGCGATGATAGATATCCCGCCGAGAAGCATCGGGAATTCCACCCATGCGCTGTCAGCTCCAAAAACCGTCTTGGCAAGGAGCATTGCTGCAACGAGCGTAACCGTGTATGTCTCATACAGGTCAGCCGCCATACCTGCGCAGTCCCCTACGTTGTCACCAACGTTATCTGCGATAACCGCGGGGTTTCTCGGATCATCTTCAGGAATTCCTGCTTCAACCTTACCAACAAGGTCAGCGCCTACGTCAGCAGCCTTTGTATAGATGCCGCCAGCGATACGGGCGAACACGCTCATGAGTGAGCATCCGAAGCCGAGTCCCACGAGTGCATGGAATGCCTGTTCAGGGGCCGTCTGCTTTGCTATAAAATAAAAGCCCGCAAGGCCTATGATTCCCAGACCAACGACCATAACGCCTGTCACCGAGCCGCCCTTGAATGCAAGGCTGAGTGCAGCCTGAAGCCCTTTGTGCGCGGCCTGCGTGGTGCGTACGTTTGCACGCACTGTGACCCACATACCTACAAAACCTGCAAGCGCTGAACCAACAGTACCAATTATAAATCCAATAGCTGTCCAGATGCCAAGACCGAACGCTGCGATAAGTACAACGAGAACCACTGCAACCATCGCTACAGTTCTATATTCGCGTGCAAGGAACGCATATGCGCCCTCTTTTACAGCATTGGATATCTCCTGCATCTTGGTATTGCCAGCGTCCTGCTTCGATACCCACATTGCGGTCATCACAGCGTAGATCACGCCTAACAATCCGCAACCCAAGGCAAAAAGAATTGTTGAACTCATACTTCCCCTCCTTTAAGGATATTGAAAGATATTACAAAAAAATTCCTGAAGAAAATGAAACTGAAGAAAAAGCTATCCTTCACCTCCTTTGTATTCTGCCTGTTATATTGACTGGTATAATTTCTCAAATGATCTTCATCCCGGATATTTGTCCGAAATATAATCCTTCAGATAATGGTTCTCTGCCCTCAGGTCAGTCACCTGCGCCTTCACAACGTCTCTTATCGAAAGCATCGCTACAAGCCTGTTCTTTTCGAGTACCGGGAGATGCCTGATCCTGTTTTTTATCATGATCGTCGTTACATAGCAGAGATCATCATCAGGCTCAACAATTATCATGTTCCCGCTCATCACTTCTGAAATCTTTATATCCTTGAAATTCCTTTCTCCCTTTCCTGTCCAGCATTTAAGCACGTCTCTCTCTGTAAACATACCTACCGGCTTGCCTCCATCAACTACAACAAGCGCCCCGATTTCACTCTCTACCAATTGATTTACTGCGTCAGCGACAGACTTATCTTTTGAAATCGAGATGATATCTTTCTGACCCCCGCCTATAAGCTCCTTAACTGTTGCCATACTTTTTAGATAACTCCTTCAAACTTAATTATTCTCTATGTATAAATCATCTGACCCGCCCTTATATTTTATCCGACAGATGTTTATCCTCTCTGCCTGAATATTTGGCAAAAACCAGGGCGGTTGTTCTGTAAACCATATGCGCCATCTTAGAAAATGGGGCGTATGCAAAAAGGAAAAAGACAACGACAAGATGTATAAAATATATCGGATAAGCAAGAACAGCAATATCAGCAAGTCTTAAGACTTCTGTAAGTATTCCCGTTGTCACAATCAAAAGTACAATACTGATGAAAAGCCAGTCATAATAGCTTCCGTTTCCGGCCTTCTCCGCGTTTTTCTTTCTGTTCAGAATAACCTGCAGTATCCCGGCAAACAGGATTACAGCGCTGATATTCCCCAATATCTTCATAGGATCATAGAGCGGATAGGGTGATTCACCAAAGTGAAAAACGGAAAAAGCCTTGATGCCAAAAAATTCATGACCATACAGGTAAGCGATAGCCCATGTAGTTGTTATTGCGAGACCTACAAATCCGAAAAAGACGAACATGTGAGAATTCGATCTTTCCTTGGTTATATCGCACTTATTGAACCTTTTATGGGTCATGAATTCTATTATCGTATTAAGGATTATTATCGGCAGAGGACCTTTTACCTTTTTTTGCCATTTATTTTTACTTATTGCAACACCGGATGAAAGGTCTTTCCAGTATCTTGTGACCCCTGCAAAAAACCCTAGTACCGCAAAGGCTGCAGCGGCAATAAATATTGTATCGATAAACAGCACAGGTATGAATTTCTCCGCATAGATGATTTCGCCTTCCGGTATCTTAAGATTACCGAGATAACCGAGCACCACAAGAAAAATCACAACAGGCACAGCGAGCAATGCCAGGAGGTATTTCGGATCACCCGCCATCTTGCCCAAAAAGCTGGGGAATGCATAGTGTTCAATACTTAACTTTCTTACAGCGCCGAGCACCTCTCCAGGCTTGGCCCCGCGCGGGCAGTAGGCGGTGCAGTCGCTGCACTGATGGCACAGCCATATATCAGGATTGCTGAACAGCTTGTCCTTAAGGCCCCATTGGGCCTGTATCATCTCTTTCCTCGGGAAAGGCTTGTCTTCCGGCGTTACATTGCAGACGACCGAGCATGTTGCGCACTGATAACACTTCTTTAAGGACTCGCCCCCTGATTCCATCACCTTTTTAATAAATTCCACATCCGGTTTAATCAATTTAGCTTCTGCCATTATCTACCTCCTAAAAGCCCTTCATTGGGTTAAAGCCTACGCCCTCTATGACTTTAACGAATTTATCGATAACTTCCGGTATCTTGTGATATTCGTCTATCGAGAACTGGATCTGCTGGACCCTCACCGGTTCAAGTCTGAGCTTGCCCAGCGTTTCAGCCACATTGTCCATTCTGCGGTTGCAGAGCTCGCTGCCCTTTACGAAGTGGCACTGATAATCATCGCCGTATTTGCATCCTATCAAAAGCACGCCGTCATTGCCCTTGGACATTGCGTCGGCTATCCATATCGTGTTTACAGAACCGAGGCACCTTACCGGTATGAATCTTATATCGGCGGAATATTTAAGCTTATGGAGACCCGCCATGTCAAGGGCGGGATAGGCGTCGTTTTCGCACACGAATGCCACTATCCTGTATTTTTCCTCGTCCTCCTCCGGCACATTGACGGCCTTGACCATCGAGCCGATCATATCTATATGATAATTCTTGAAGGAGATGATCCTCTCAGGACATGCTCCCATGCATGTTCCGCATCTCCTGCAGCGGGTCGGGTTCGGTTTTGGCGTGCCCTTTTCATCGTCATCAAGTGCTCCAAAAGGACATTCCTCGGTGCATCTCTTACACTGTGTGCACCGCTGGAAGAAGAACTCAGGGAAAGACATATCCCCTGACCTTGGATGGACTGCCATGCCCCTGTTTGTTGATTCAAGGCATTGAATCGCCTTCAGGGCAGCGCCTGTCGCATCTTCCATGCATTCTCCGTTTGTCATCGTCTGTCTTATGTTGCCGGCTGTATATATTCCGGTCCTTCTTGTCTCATACGGGAAGCAGATATAATTTGAATCGGCATAACCGTCAAAAAGCTCGAGGTCTTTAAACATAGGTCCCTGTCTGTATGCCAGATTTATCACGGGTTCAAATTGTGTTTCAGGCGTCATGCCCGCGGCCAGCACGACCATGTCCACGTTCACAGCGACCTTTTCACCTAAAATAGTATCATCCACTTCAACAGTAAGGCTTTTATCGGCGTTTTCCGTTACGCTCTTGACCTCACCCCTTGTCAGGAATATACCCTCATCGTTCTGTGCGCTCTTATAAAAATTCTCATAATGTCCGGGGGTGCGCATGTGTTTATAGAAAATGAATGCCTTCCCGTCATTATAGTCCTCTCTCACATACTTCGCCTGCTTAAGCGATATAAGGCTTGTAACAGAAGAACAGTAAGGGAAGTCGCTGTCATCTCCGTCCAGGCCGGGGCTCTGTATGAATGCAACCGATTTCGCCTGTTTGCCGTCTGATGGACGGGTTATCTTCCCTTTTGAAGCTATCTCCTCCAGTGTCGTATTAGTTATGACATTTGCGAGCTTCCCGTAACCAAGATGCTCAAATCCGGACGGGTCTGCCGGCCTTCCGCCTGCTGCGACAATAACGGCTCCAAAGCGTTCGGCATCGGGGTTGAGGGTAAGGATATCCTCACATTTGACCTGGTCTGCGGGCAGTTCAACCGGCTCTTCGGGTTTTGCTTCGCCTTCTGCCTCTTCCTTCTTTTTCGGCGGGATGTCCCACTGGGACTTTGTGCCTGCCGGCTTGAATGAGACGTCAAACATCCCCGGCGCACCGCCGATCCTTGCGATCTCTGTATTGGTTTTCACGGTTATTCGAGGATGGTTTGTGACCTCCTGTATCTTTTCCTGGATATTCGTAGATTCCAGAGTTGTATAAGGCGCCTTTGTCGGTATCTGTTTGCGCTGTCTGGCTGCATATCCTCCGAGCTGCTGCGCTCTCTCTACTATCGTTACATCATAGCCTGTATTTGCAGCCTCTATCGCAGCGGTCAATCCCGTAATTCCACTGCCGATTACGAGTATCTTCCTTTCTACATGCTCAATGAGGTAAGGATCAACAGGATTGGTTTTCTGAGCCTTTACAATGCCCATTCTCAGGTAATCCTCTGCCAGCATCTGGGTATCTTCGTTTGGCTTGATTTCTTCTTTTACTTCTTCCTTGCCTTCCGCATCCTTTGTCTTGACCTGGACCTTTTTTGTCCAGTCATGGCTCCAGACCACCTGCTCTCTTATATTTACCCTTTCAACGAAATTTGCGGGTCCGAAATCAAACACATCGTATTTGACCCTGCCCGAACATGCGGCGATCACTATGTGGTTGACCCCTTCCGCCTCTATATCGTTCTTTATCAGCGCAACGCCTTCCTCACCGCACAGCGCGGGATGGTTCTTGCATATCTGCTGTTTATATTCTTTGGTTGCGATCAAAGAGAGTTTCTCTATATCAAGGCCTGCGCCTATCTCGCATCCGGTGCATATATATACCCCAAGCTTTTTTTCCATCTCTGCCTACCTCCTCACCAATGTTTGAATGGCCTTCAGCGCCGTACCCGTTGCCGTTTGGCCGGATGACATGACATCCGACGGTTTCTTAACGCATCCGGTGGACAATATTTCATCTGAAATTACAAAATTATTCTCATCATATTTTGCATTGCCGGGGACCTTTACGCTGGCAGTTGAAGGCTCCATGCCGGTCGCCAGGACAACCATATCAAAGGTCTTTTTGATCTTTTTGCCCGAAAGCGTGTCCTCAACGGTCACGACAACATCTTTTGTAGCAGGATCTTCATCTATCTTTGCGACTTTGCCTTTAATAAAGGACACATTGGCGTCTGCCTTCACTTTCTTGTAGAACTTTTCATATCTTCCAGGGGTTCTCAGGTCTATATAAAAAATCGTTGCCTTTGACTTCGGGTTGGCTTCCCTGATATAGGTCGTCTGCTTCAGCGAAGCAAGGCAGCATATATATGAACAGAAGGACAGATGGTTTTCATCCCTGGAGCCTGCGCATTGCACAAAAGCTATGTTGTTTACCTCTTTCCCGTCGGACGGCCTGACAATTTTGCCTTTTGTCGGGCCGTTTGCTGCAGCCAGTCTTTCCATCATCATATTCGTTATAACGTTCTTCACCCAGCCGAACGAGAGGTTATCGATCTTTTTAGCGTCGTAAGGGTTCCAGCCGGTCGCCCATACTATCGATGCTGCTTTTATATTGAATGTTTTGACTTTGTCATCGAGGTCTATCGCTTTATATTCGCATGCGTCCTTGCATTTCTGCGCAGTCTCCTTGCCGATTATTGACGGATCAAGCACATATCTCTGAGGGAAGGCCATTTCAAACGGCAGATAGGCGGCCTTTCTCTTGTCCATCCCGAAATTGAATTCATTGGGCATCTCAACATCGCATGCATCAGCGCACTTTCCGCAGCAGGTGCAGTTGCCGTTTACATAGCGCGGATTTGTCTTAAGGGCCACATCATAATTACCGGGACCTCCCGATATCTTCTCGACTTCTGTAAGCGTAAACCATTTGATGTTCTTGTTCTTCTTAATCCTCTGGAAATTGATCTCCAGACCGCAGGTCGGAGGGCATAACTTCGGGAAATATTTGTTAAGCTGGGCCACTCTCCCACCCAAATAAGGATTCTTTTCAACAATAAAAACTTCGTATCCCACCTCCGCGGCTTCAAGGGCAGTGGTAATGCCGCTTATTCCTCCCCCAACGACCAAGATCGTTCCTGATACAGGAGCACCGGTTTTTTCATCCGCCATGTCATCCTCCATTTTTACTTCGAATTAACAAAAATTACCAAATCAAAATACTATTGCAACTTGTATTCACCTGTTGACTGAGCAAAAAATTCTGACGAATTATAAAATCCTTTGCCTAATCAGCAGCCTTTTAATCCGTATTGTGCCCAGGACCCTTCCGGCCTGGGCACAATACTATAACACAACTTCCAGACAATGATAATTAGTCAGGTATTAACTGGATATAATCCTTCTTGAATACCGACCATTCGTTCTTGTCAGGATCATACTTTGAATTAACAAAGCATTTCCAGTTCTGCTCATCCACGATGTCAAAATCGGATCTGTAGTAGAAGCCTGGATACCTGGACTCTTCCCTGAACAGTATGTGCCTGAGATGGGATTCAACAGTGCCGAGCCTGTGATAGTTCTCCCATGCCCTGAGCAGTTCGTGGAGGTCGCCTGCAGCCATCTTCTCTGAGTCTTCCCTGAGCATACCGAGAAGGTGGAATGCCTGCTTAAGCATCGCCCCGCTTGTCACATAGGATGTTGCGATTCCTGCGCCATACTCATCTGTTATCTTCATGAGCCTTCTCTGGAAGCCGGCCGGCTTGATGTAGTTCGGGTTTACATCGACGGCTGTAGACTTCTGGTAGTGCTCCATGAAGGTCTTGACAGGTTTGTAAATGACGTCGGCAAGTTCTTTTGCAGACTGTTTAAGCGTAGGTTTGAAGTCCTTGTTGTCCGTTACAAATCTGGACATTGACTTTGCCACCATTCTGCCTTCAGCGTGTGAGCCTGAGGAGAATTTGTGGCCTGATGCGCCTGTGCCGTCACCGGCTGTGAAGAGACCGTTGACAGTGGTCATGCCCTTGTAATTCTTGCCTTTGTAAGGGATCTTGTATGCATCGGGGACCCAGTCTTCGTTCGGACCTGCAACCCATATACCGCAGCAGCCTGAGTGTGAGCCGAGGAGATAAGGCTCTGTGGGCATTATCTCGGAGCCGACTTTTTCAGGTTCGATGTTCATTCCAGCCCAGAGACCTGCCTGGCCGACTGACATGTCGAGGAAGTCTTCCCATGCCTCTGCGATAAGGTGCTTGAACTCCTTCGGGGTCATATTTGCTGAAAGGTTCTTTATGGCTGTCGGGGTATCCATGTAGATCGGGCCTCTGCCTTCCCTCATCTCTTTCAGCATGAGGTGGTTTCTGAGGCATGAGGCAGGTACTTTTGCAAGACCGTATGGCGGATACTGTTTGAGCATATCGGCGTTTGTCGCCATGTAGTTCTCACCGAGTGTATTGGTCGCTTTTGCCTTGAAGAGAAGGAACCATGCGCCGACAGGGCCGTAACCGTCTTTAAATCTGGCAGGTACGAACCTGTTTTCCATCATGGTCATCTCTGCGCCGACTTCCTGGCAGAGTGTGTAGGTTGAGCCTGCGTTCCATACCGGATACCAGCATCTGCCCATACCTTCACCGGTCGACCTCGGTCTGAATACGTTAACAGCGCCACCGCATGCAACGAGCATTGCATTGGCCTTGATTACGTATACCTTATTTTCCCTGACGCTGAATCCGGCTGCGCCTGCTATCCTGTTGGGCTCGTTCTTGTCGAGGACAAGCTTTACAATAAAGCACCTTTCGATGATATTGTCAGAACCTAATGCAGCCTTTGCAGCCTCGGCAACTATCCTCTTGTAGGATTCGCCGTTTATCATGATCTGCCAGCGGCCTGAGCGGACCGGTTTTGCTCCTGATTTAAGGGGTGGAGCGCCCTGCGCGCCGTCAACCGTCTTTCCGTCATCGAGGGTCTTCCATATAGGGAGTCCCCATTCTTCAAAGAGGTATACTGATCTGTCAACGTGTCTTCCACAGTCGAAGATCAGGTCTTCTCTGACAATACCCATAAGGTCGTTTCTTATCATCCTTACATAATCATCAGCAGTGTTCTCACCGAGATAAGTGTTGATAGCGGAAAGTCCCTGTGCAACTGCGCCGCTTCTTTCGAGGGCTGCCTTGTCACAAAGAAGTATCTTTGTGCCCTCAGGCGCCCACTTCTTTATTTCGTAAGCGGTCCCGCATGCTGCCATACCTCCGCCCACGATAAGGATGTCGGTTTCGAGTTCGACTATTGCGGGATCTAACGTTGCCGGTAATTCTCCAGTTGGCTTGTTTGGTAATGCCATATCTATATTCCTCCTGTTTTAATTATTAAATTTAAATTACTTTCCGACTATCGCGATCGGCCTCTTAAGCGTAACATTATCGACCTCTTCGCAGGACAGCCTCTCGTCGTCAAGGTTCTTGCCTTTGTGTGCATCGTTCTTTGGATCGATTGAACCTTCAGGGGTTGTCCTGATCGGGAATTTGAAACGCTGCAGGTTGCCGTTCCTGAACTGGATCGTCCACATGATCGAGTCCGAGCTCATCATCGGCTGGACGCTACCGCCGAGGGGTACGATGTCAGAATAGGCCCTTACTGCAATTGCACCCTGAGGACAGATCTTTACGCAGGAAAAGCATTCCCAGCACTGGTCAGGCTCCTGGTTGTAGGCTTTCATGGTTTCTACGTTAAGAACCATTAAGTCGCTCGGGCAGATATACATGCAGGCAGTCTTTTCACCACCTTTGCAGCCGTCGCATTTTGCGGGATCAACATAACTTGGCATATTTAAACCTCCTGTTTAATAATTTTGAACTTTCTTTTACTACAAGGCACTGCCAAAAACTTCTTTCTTAATACTTCCTAACTTCACCCCCTCTCATTTACGTAACGAGTGATGAGTAATGAGTGGACTGTATTCTTCACCCATTACCCATTACCCATAACTTATTGCTTTTTTATGCGCCTTCTGAATATTTATGTGTCTTTATCTCAACCTTCTCTGTCAGTCCTGCATAGTATTCTCTTAGAATCTCCAAAACCTCAGGGCGGCTGAAGTGATCAGGCACTTCCTCGTTCTCGGAAAGCATCTTCCTCAGCTTTGTGCCGCTCAGGAGAAGCCTGTCTTCCTTGCCGTGAGGGCATGTCCTCATTGAGGCCATTCCGTCGCACTTCATGCAATAGAATGTCCAGTCTATCTTCAATGGTTTTGTCTCAAGGGCATCATCAGGTATTTCATCAAATATCTTCTGCGCATCGAACGGCCCGTAATATTCGCCGACACCGGCATGGTCACGACCGATTATCTGATGGCTGCATCCATAGTTCTGCCTGAAAAGGGCATGCAGCAATGCTTCGCGCGGTCCGCCGTATCTCATGTCAAGAGGATAACCGGCCTGAATGCTGGTATCTTTTACAAAATAAAGCTCTGTAAGCTTGTTTATAGCCCTGACTCTTACCTCAGCCGGAATATCACCGGCCTTCAGTTTACCGAGGAGCTGATGAATAAGAACACCATCGCATGTCTCTATCGCTATTTTTGCAAGATATTCGTGAGATCTGTGCATCGGGTTTCTAAGCTGCAGGCAGGCAACCGTGCTCCAGCCCTTTTCTTCAAATATCTTTCTGGTTTCAGCAGGTCTCATGTAAATCCCTGCATACTGTTTGGGGAACATTCCTTCGCTCAATACCTTGACAGTGCCGGCGAGATTGATCTCTTCCTGATTCATTACCTTTACAACGCCGGGATGTTCCATTTCGGTTGTTTTAAAGACCTGCTTGCATTCATGGGCCTTGTCTATCTTGTATTTGTCCTTTACCTTCATGGTGGCCATAAGCTCGCCGCTCTCTTCGTCGATCAATGCAACTTCCTGGTTCTTCTTGATGCTGTTTGCCTGTCCTTCGGAAGTGGAAACAGTCACAGGGATCGGCCAGAAAGTGCCGTCAGCCATCTTGTAATCATCACAGACCCCTTTCCAGTCATCATATCCCATAAAGCCTTTAAGCGGAGTGAATCCGCCTATCCCCATCATTATCAAGTCGCCTGTTTCCCTTGATGTTACCCTGACCTCGGTAAGTGTTTTAGCCTTCTTCTTTTCTTCCTTCAGTTCTTCTCCTGTCAACAGCAGAGGCATGAGCTTCTTCTGTTTTCCATGCGGTTTTACAAGTGCCATACTGATTCCTCCTGTTTATTAAGTGTTTAAAACTCTAATTATCAGTTATTGATCCGGATTATTATCCTTTCAATAACATAATAACTTCGACTATTTTCCCCCTAATACTGCACAAACTTTATTGAAAATGTCATCAATAGAGCCGATCCCCTTGACTGATTTGAGTATCCCCTTCTTACTGTAATAATCAATCAAAGGAGCTGTTTGAGCTTCATAAACATCCAGCCTCTTTTTTATTGTATCTTCCTTGTCATCGTCCCTCTGGAAAAGATCCCCGCCGCACTTGTCGCAGACTCCTTCTTTTTTGGACGGAGAAAAATACACATTATACATCTGCTGGCATTTCTTGCATGTCCTTCTTCCTGTAAGCCTCTTCATCAAATCATCCTTATCAACATCTATGCTAAGTGCAGTGCTTAAAGGCGCTCCCATCGAGGTTAGAATGCCGTCCAGCGCCTCTGCCTGTGCGGTATTTCTCGGGAAGCCGTCAAGAATATAACCCTTCTTGCAATCATCCTGCTTTAATCTTTCTTCAACCAGACCCAAAACGATCTTGTCCGGCACCAGCTCCCCCCTGTCCATTACCGCTTTAGCTTCCTTCCCGAGCGGGGTGCCGTCTGCAACAGCTTTTCTCAATATATCACCTGTCGATATCTGGGGAATTGTATATTTTTCAATAAGCTTTTTGGCCTGAGTACCCTTGCCGGCGCCAGGCGCACCAAGTAATACCACTCTCATAATGCCTCCTAAGCTCTTAGCATTAAAAAACTGCAAAATTGTGAAAAGGTTTAAAACCGTGTGATTTTAAAATAAAAATAAAAACAAGCAAAGGATACGAAAAACTTCTAAAACCGTATAACTATAAGCCCCGTGATATTTGAAGTCAAATTCATATTTTTGATAAACAGATAAAAATAACTTATTAATCTGATTTTTAATTTATATATTCATTTAAAATTAATGAAATACATACAAAAAACTTTTAAAAATAAAGACAATTTATAAATTTATCAAGTACTTATGCAGTTTTCTTAATGCACGACCTCTGTGACTTAATGCATCTTTCTCGGTATCGGTCATTTCTGCAAAAGTTTTATTATGCCCCACAGGATAAAAAACAGGGTCATAACCAAAACCGTTAAAACCTTTCTGCCTTTTTCCGATCATCCCTCTGACATAACCGGTGAATGTTTTGACTTTTCCGTCAGGCAGAGCAAAGGCAATACAACATACAAACCTGGCCGATCTGTCTTCATCCTTTATATTTTTCATCTTTTGCAGTAATTTTTTGACGTTCTTCTGATCGTCAGCTCCCTCACCTGCATATCTTGCGGAAAAAACCCCGGGTTCACCGCCTAATGCCTTTACTTCAAGCCCGGAATCATCTGCTATTGCAGGATGGCCTGTGTTCCTGGAAATATTCACCGCCTTTTTAACGGCGTTAGCCCTGAATGTCTTTCCATCTTCTGCTACTTCCGGACAATCAGGGAACGAGTCGAGACCAAGAAACCTGATATGAAAACCGGTAAACATCCTTCTGATTTCCTCGACCTTCTTCCTGTTTCTCGTTGCAAGTACGATTTTCATAAAAATCTTTCCCTTAAAGATTGTTATTTTA